>PFRF01000043.1 GCA_002788395.1 Candidatus Levybacteria bacterium CG_4_9_14_0_2_um_filter_35_21
TTACTGATTTTGAAACAGTTCTGGATAAAATTAGTGATTCTCAAGCATCTACAGTGTTTCATTTGGCGGCATATACAGATGTTAAGGGAGCAGAAGAAGAAAAAGAGCTCAAGGAAAATAGTCAGTCATGGAAAATAAACGTAATTGGTACAGAAAACGTAGTTAAGGCGTGTGAGCAGACTGAAAAAAAAATAATTCACGTTTCAACAGATTTGGTTATAGGAGGGGATAATATGCCGGAGGGAGGATTTACAGAGGATGCCTTACCAAACCCCTTAAGCTGGTATGCAATAACTAAGCATGAGGCAGAAAAAATTATTGAAAAAATAAATTCTCCATGGTTAATCGCCAGAATAGCATACCCCTACAGAGCATCTTTTGAAAAACCTGATTTCGTCCGCTTCTTTAGAGATTTACTAAAAGGAGGTAAGGAAATTTCTGTAATATCGGATCGATTAATCTCCCCGACTTTTATTGATGACCTTGCATTCGCTTTTGAAGCATTAATGGAAAAAGATGTTACAGGAATTTTTCATGTAGTTGGGAGTCAGATTATAAGCTTACAGGATGCGGTTACTATGATTGCAGAGAACTTTAATTTAGATAAGTCTTTAGTTAAAAAAACTACTAGGGAAGAATTCTTGGTTGGTCGTCCTCCTGAGCCCTTTTCATCTGCGCTTAGCAATGCTAAAATAAAACAACTTGGAATAAATATGCATACTTTTGAAGAAGGTTTGCATATTTTAAAGTTAAACATATGACAATTACATTTATAGGGCATGGGTATGTGGGATTAGTTACAGCATCCATCTTTGCTGATTTAGGAAATACTGTTTGGGTTGTTGGACATACTCCTGAAAAGATTGAAAACCTGAAGAAGGGAATAATTCCAATATTTGAGCCGGGACTGGAAGAAATTGTAAAAAGAAATGTTAGAGCAGGTAGGCTTCTGTTTACGATGGATTATGACAAAGCAATCCCGGAGTCTTCGGCAATATTTATTGCAGTTGGTACTCCTCCAAAGAGTACCGGAGAAGCAGATTTAACCGTAGTTTATGCTGTAGCGGAGAAATTAGCAAACCATCTTAGCGGATATACGGTAGTTTCCGTAAAGAGCACTGTTCCTGTTGGAACAAATAAAAAAGTTAAGAAATTAATTGAGGATTTAAAACCGGAAAAAGCGGAATTTGATATTGCTTCCATACCGGAGTTTTTAAGAGAAGGACAGGCAATCTCCGACACGATGCATCCCGATAGGATAGTAATTGGTACGGAATCAAAAAAAGCACAGGATCTAATGGTTGAACTCCATGAACCAATAGATGGTAATTATGTGTTAACAAATATCGAGACTGCGGAAATGATTAAGTATGCTGCTAACGCATTTCTGGCAACAAAAATCTCATTTGCCAATGCAATCGCTTATCTCTCCGAATTAACAGGTGCAGATGGTTTAAAGGTTCTGGAAGCAGTTGGTTTTGATAAAAGAGTGGGATCGGCATTCCTTTCTCCAGGGGCAGGATACGGTGGGAGCTGTTTTCCTAAAGACGTTAAGGCATTAATTGCCATTGCCGGTCAAAATGGTTATGATTTCGAGCTCTTAAAGTCTGTAGAAAAAATAAATACAATCGCCATGAACGATATCTTTAAAAAAGCGGAAAAAAGTTTAGGAGGAGTTAAAGATAAATCGATTGCAGTCTTGGGGTTGTCCTTTAAGCCGGATACGGACGACATGAGAGATGCTCCATCGGTTGTAATCATAAATAAACTTCTGGAAAAAGGAGCGAAAATAAAAGTTTTTGATCCTGTTGCCATGAATAATGCGAAAAAAATAATTAAAGGAATAGAATATTGTAAAGATTCTTATGAAACTGCAAAAGAGAGCGAAATATTAATAGTCTTAACCGAATGGAATGAATTTAGACAAATAGATCTTAAAAAAGTTGGAAAGTTAATGAAGAAAAAAATAATAATAGATGCCAGAAATATTTATGATCCTGAAAAAGTTAAGGAATTTGGGTTTATTTATATTGGGGTTGGAAGATGAAAAAAGTTCTAATTACGGGATCTACAGGATTTGCCGGATCGCACCTTCTCCGTTATTTAGATACCTTGGGTAATTATGAACTATTCGGAACGTATCTTACAGAAGGTAGTCTTAATAATGTTGCTGATTTTTCTCAAAAAATAAATTTTGAAAAAATAGATTTAAGTCTTCAGGATAAAGTTGAGGAAATGATTGCCAAAATTAAACCTGATTATATTTTTCACCTTGCTGCGTTAGCATCATCTTCCAAAAGCTTTGATAATCCAAAACAAACATTGGTTAGCAATATCGAAACGGAATTAAATATTTTAGAGGGTGTTAGGAAAGCAAATTTATTTGAAACAAGGATTTTAATTGTTTCCTCTGCAGAAATTTACGGTAAGGTGGATAAGGGTAATAATCCCCTTAATGAAGAAGCCCCTTTTAACCCTACCAGTTCATATGCCGTATCGAAAATTGCTCAAGACTTCCTAGGTTTACAGTATTTTCTAACTTATAATCTAAAAACAATTAGGGTTAGACCATTTAACCATATTGGCCCGGCACAATCTCAGGGATTTGTTGTCGCGGATTTTGCCAAAAAAATTGTTCAAATAGAAAAAGGAAAGATAAAACCAATATTAAAGGTTGGAAACTTAGAAACAAGCAGAGATTTTACAGACGTTAGGGATATGGTTAAAGCTTACGTGCTTTTAATGGAAAAAGGGGAACCTGGAGGTGTCTATAACATCGGATCGGGTATTTCTTATAAAATTTCTGAGATATTGGAAAAACTTATATCATTATCAAAAGTAAAGATAAAAGTTAAGGCTGATAAATCGTTATTTAGACCTGTTGATAATACGGAGCTTGTCTGTGATTTTTCTAAAATGAAAAAAATTACCGATTGGAAACCCGAGATTTTAATTGAAAAAACTTTAAAAGATACTCTGGACTATTTTAGAAATATAATTTAGAATAATATTTATGAAAAGAGCTTTAATTACAGGTATTACAGGACAAGACGGATCATATCTGGCAGAATTTTTGTTAAAAAAAGATTATAAAGTTTTTGGCTTAACCCGTAGAACCAGTACTGTAAATAATGAAAGAATTGCTCATATTCAAGAAAAAATAGAATTATTGCAGGGAGATCTTTTGGATCAAAGCTCTCTATCGGAAGCAATTCTTAAATCGGAACCGGATGAGGTCTATAATTTAGCTGCCCAATCGTTTGTTAAAACTTCTTGGAATCAGCCTGTTCTAACGGGAGAATTTACAGCATTAGGTGTAACCAGAATTCTTGAGGCAATAAGGGTTCTTAATCCAAAGATTAAATTTTACCAGGCATCTTCATCGGAAATGTTTGGAAAAGTAACAGAAACTCCACAAAAAGAAACAACGAGATTTCATCCCAGAAGTCCCTATGGTGTTGCAAAGGTTTACGGTCATTATTTAACTCTTAATTATAGAGAAAGCTATGATATATTTGCTTGTTCAGGTATACTTTTTAACCATGAATCTCCAAGAAGAGGATTAGAGTTTGTTACAAGAAAAATTAGTCATGCTGTTGCAAGAATTTCGCTTGGTAAACAAAAAACGCTTGAACTGGGAAGTCTTGATCCAAAAAGAGATTGGGGGTTTGCCGGTGACTATGTCGAGGCAATGTGGTTAATGCTTAATCAAAATGAACCAGACGATTTTGTTATAGCAACGGGAGAAAATCATTCGGTAAGAGAGTTTGTGAATTTATCGTTTGAGGCAGTAGGGATAAAAAATTGGGAAAAATATGTAGTAACAGACCATCCAGACCATATGAGACCGGCAGAAGTTGACTATCTAATTGGTGATTGCAGTAAGGCAAAGAAAAAATTAGGCTGGGAAGCAAAAACAAGCTTTAAAGAGTTGGTGAAAATGATGGTTAAAGCAGACCTCGAATCCGAAAAAGATAGATAATTATGCAGACTGTTTTAGTGGCCGGGGGAGCAGGATTTATTGGTTCTCATCTTTGCCGCGAATTATTAAAAGAAAATTTTAGAGTGATTTGCTTAGATAATCTTATAACCGGAGAAAAAGAAAATATTAAAGATTTTTTAACGAATAATAACTTTTCTTTTAAAGAAGTAGATATTACTAAAGATTTTTTTCTGGAAGAAAAAATACACTATATTTTTGATTTGGCATCTCCGGCCTCTCCAAATGCAAAAAGTTCCAGAAGCTATATAGCTTTTCCAATAGAAACACTTCTTGTAAATTCAATTGGAACATACAATTTATTAAGAATTGCCAAAGAAAATAAAGCTAAATTTCTTTATGTTTCTTCATCGGAAATTTATGGAGATCCGGAGGTAAATCCTCAGCCCGAAACATATCATGGATACGTTAATCCAAATGGGATTAGATCGGTATATGATGAGGGAAAGAGATTTGGCGAGTCAATGACGATGGCTTTTTTTAGAAAATATAACTTAGACATTAGGATTATTAGAATTTTTAATACCTTTGGTCCAATTATGAGAGCAGACGATGGAAGAGTTGTTTCTAATTTTATTAACCAGGCTTTAAAAAACGAACCGTTAACGATTTACGGAACAGGAAAACAAACCAGAAGCTTTTGCTACATAGATGATATGGTGTTGGGACTAAAAAAGGCGATGTTTTCCGAAAATTCCAACGGAGAAGTCTTTAATTTGGGAAATCCGGATGAAAGAACGGTTCAAGAGATGGCAAAGCTAATTAAAGAACTAACTAATTCAGAGTCAAAAATCGAGTTTGAATCTTTGCCCGAAGATGATCCGAAGATCAGAAAGCCGGATATCGGCAAAGCGAAAAGATTGTTGAATTGGGAACCAAAAGTATCTATTGAAATGGGCATAGAAAAAACCATACAATATTTTAAGAAACTATGAAAGTCGTAATTATTATTCCTACCTACAACGAAAAAGGTAATATCGACAGAATTGTACCTACCCTTGAGGAAGAAATTTTTCCGCAAATTAAAAACCACGAAATGGCTATTTTAGTTGCTGATGATAGGTCTCCTGATGGTACAGCAGATCAAGTTAAAAAGCTTATGGAAAAATGGAAAAATATCGATCTTATCTCCGGAGAAAAGCAAGGGTTAGGAGCTGCCTACATGAGAGCAATGGCTTACGCAATCGATAGAATGGGGGCAGAAGTTATGTTTGAGATGGACGCGGATTTGTCTCATGATCCACATAAAGTTCCGGATTTCTTACAAAAAATAGACGAAGGAGCAGATTTTGTAATTGGTACGCGCTATAGCGAAGGAGGTTCAATTCCCGAGAACTGGGGATTAATTAGGAAAATTTATTCTATATTCGGCAATATTCTGATAAGAATAATTTTAATGCGGTTTTCTATTCATGATTGGACCGGTGGATATAGGGCAATTAAGAAAGAGGTTTTTCTAAACGAAAGTAAAAAAATAAAAGAGGTTAGAAATTATACTTTTCAAATATCTTTCTTACATCATGCGGTTCAAGACGGTTTTAAGGTTGCGGAAGTGCCGATTAATTTTACAGATAGAACCATGGGAAGATCAAAGCTTGCTGCAAAATCTTATATAATAGGCGTATTAAAATATTGTTTTATTGCAAGATTTAAAGAACTGGCGTTTGGTCCTTTTGGAAAATTTCTTGTTGTTGGGGGAACAGGTTTCGTAATACAGTTTGTTATTTACAATTTATTTATTAAATATGCGAGTTTACCTTTAGCTTTCGGAAGCTGGGTTGCGGCTCAGCCGGCAATATTCTCCAATTTTAACCTTAATAATTTATGGACATTTAAAGAAGACAAAAGTAAAGGTTTTCTAAGCTACATTACAAAAATTGTTATTTTTTTCTTTACTTCAAATATTGGGGTTTTATTTATCCAATCCGGAATAATTTATATTCTTGAATATCTATTCGGAAGAAAATACGCAAATTTCTACTTTATTTTTGCTACAGCTGTTCTTTTAGTCTGGAACTTTACAATGTATAGATTTGTCATTTGGAGAAAAAAAACCTCATAAATGAGAATTAATAATTCAGAATTTAGAATTCAGAATTTATTTCGTTGGTTTCCGATTGTTAGTATCCTTTTTGTTTCTGCTTTTTTAAGACTTTATAGAATCCGGGATTATATGACTTTTTTAGGAGACGAAGGAAGAGATGCAATTGTGGTCTATAACATCCTACATGGCAAATTAACACTGCTTGGTCCAACCGCTTCGGTTGGGGGATTTTTTTTAGGACCAATTTACTATTATTTTATGGCGGTTTTTACCTTTATATTTAATTATGATCCCGTAGGTCCTTCGGTAATGGTTGCAGTCTTTGGTATTGCGACAGTGTGGTTAGTATATAAGGTTTGTAATGAATTTTTTGGAAAGTATGTTGCCACTGTTGCGGCGCTTCTATATGCAGTATCTCCTATTGTGGTTGCCTATTCGCGGTCTTCCTGGAATCCAAATCCTTTACCATTTTTTTCGTTACTTATCCTCTATCTTTTATATAAAGCTTTAACAAAAAACAAAAAATATTTATTTATAGTCAGCGGTTTTCTGCTTGGAATAGCCCTGCAGCTTCATTATCTAGCACTGTTTTTGGGAGTAGTTTTAGGATTTTATATTTTTTTATCTAACATAAAATCAGTTAAAAATCTTCCTAAATTAATCTCCGGGTTAACTATGCAATATTTTTTAATATTTGCCGGTTTTTTGGTGGGATGGTTGCCGTTTTTAGCATTTGAATTTCGTCATGGCTTTCCTAATATTCAAAGTATTTTTAATTTTATTTTTCATTCCGGGCAAACAGGGAAAACCAGCCAAACACTTGCAATTATTTATGATGTTTTCTTTAGGCTTTTTGGAAGGTTAGTTGCTTCTTTTCCAACTCCGGAAAAAGTTAATTTTAACAATCCGATGTTTGCGGCATGGTATTTATTTATTTTGTTGCTTGGCGTTATAAGTATTTTAACTTTAATACTTAAATTATTTAAATCGTTTAAAAAAGAAAACATTGAATATAATAAATATTTATTACTTTTTTCTTGGGTATTTTTTGGAATACTAATGTTTGGTTTTTACAAAAAAACTATTTACGAATACTATTTTGGTTTTATGTTTCCGGTACCATTTATTTTAGTCGGACTTAGTATACTCGAGCTCAAAGAACGATTGCCGAAATTCGGAAAAATTGCTGCTCCGATACTGGTATGTGCACTTTTTCTAATAAATATTCAGGGCGTGCCATTCCGTTATGAGCCAAATAGACAGTTGAATCAGATGGAGCAAGTTTCCAACTTTGTTTTTACAAAAACAGATGCAAAACCATTTAATTTTGCTCTTATCTCCGGTAATAACTCAGATCATGCGTATAGGTATTTTTTTACAGTCTGGGGTAGACCTCCTGTAACCATAGAATATTCGGGAAAAGATCCTCTAAGAAAATCCGTAATGGATCAACTATTTGTTGTATGCGAGAGTTTGCCATGTAGGCCGGAAGGGAATTCTCTTTGGGAAATTGCCGGTTTTGGTAGGGCACAAATTGTAGGAGAATGGAACGTCTCCGTTGTAAAAGTCTATAAGCTAGAACATTATAAAGGTAAAAAGTAAGAGATGTCTTAGACATTCCCATCTGTCAGCGCTTGCCAGCTCGCATGCCGAGCAAAGCGAGGCGACCAGACCACATTTTAAGGTAGAAGAATTAAATAGAGAATCCAAATAAAACCCCCCAAGAAATTGAGGGGTTTTACTGTTTCTTGAATATTTCCTTCGAAGGACTTTCAAGAAAGACTAAGCAGCTCCAATTCTGTACATTCCTGTACCACAAACTGGGCATTTCCCTTTAAGGGCCGGTTTACCATTTTTCATGGTAACTTTTTGTGCATTCGCATCTTCTCTTTTTTCTCTGCATTTCACGCAATACATTTGTGCCATTATATAATCACCTCCCCTCATCCGTCGTTACTATACTAGGACGGAGTTCAATGTTTGAAATATCTCTTTTACGCATAATCCTTAATATATTAGTCCGGGTAAAAAAAAGATATGATTTCTTAAAAAGAAATAAAGTGCAAATTGGATTACAATAATGGATAAAGTAAGCAGCGTAGTTTTTTTTAAATCTGCCCGCAAATAAGGGTAAAGAACAGTCTTGGTAGGTGTAACCAATAGCGGTTGTTCTTGATTTTTTGGGACAATTTTATAGGAGAAAGTGGCTTTTTGACCGAAAGATAATTGCCGACGATGATCAGATTCTATCTTTTCTTGTCTTGTCCTTCTCTTAGGCATGTTCGAAGCCTAGATTACACTACTTGACACTACCATGTCAAGAGGCTAACATAGATAAATATCTATGTTGCTTAATTTTGCCTACCTCGGTTTTGGAATTTTATTTTTATGGTTAATAATACTTACAGTTTATTTTTGGAAACTTTCCTCTCATTATAATAAGCTTACAAAAGGCGCAAACGGTAAAAGTTTAAATATTATTTTAGAAAATCTTTTAAAGGACATGGATCTTTCCAAAAAAGACATAGAAAAGCTTAAGAGATATTCGGAAAAACTTTATAAAGATAGCCTTTTGCATATTCAGAGGGTTGGACTGGTCCGCTACAATCCTTTTAAAGATACTGGAGGAGATCAAAGTTTTGTGTTATCCTTAACTGACGGACACAATACGGGGGTTGTTATCTCCGCTCTTTATTCAAGGTCGGGTACGAGATGGTATGCTAAGAGAGTAAATGGAGGAAAGGGTGTAGATAACGAGTTATCGGAAGAAGAGAAAAGATCAATCAAGGAAGCACGGGGGATAAATAAATGAAAAAGAACACTATATATTCGATATTATTAACCTTGGCTGTATATTTTTTAACTGCAGGGCTTTCCTATTTTGTTTTTTCTCCGGGGGGAATTGCTTCTCAGGGGATAACGTCTCCCGTAGCCGCTCCTTCAAAAGCTGCAGACGGGCAAACTATTTTCGACAGTAATCAGCCTAAAACAGAAAGCTGTCCGATAAATGGTGCTTTGTACTCAAAACAACAGAGGGCATGGTGGGAAAAACATAGACCTTTAGGGATAATGATTGAAAATCATCAAGAAGCAAGACCGCAATCGGGATTATCCTCTGCAGATACAATTTATGAAACAGTAGCAGAGGGTGGAATCACCAGATTTTTGGCAATATTTTATTGTCAGGATGCAGGACAAGTGGGTCCAATAAGATCTGCCAGAACTTACTTTTTAGATTTTGCTTCGGAATATGGTGATCATCCTTTATACACTCACGTTGGTGGAGCAAATCAGCCTGGGCCTGCGGATGCACTTTCCCAAATTAATGACTACGACTGGGGAGGGTATAATGACATGAATCAATTCGCGATTGGTTTCCCTGTCTTTTGGAGGGATTCTAACCGCCTTGGTCATCCTGCAGCCACAGAGCACACAATGTATTCAACAACCGGTAAATTGTGGGAATATGCTGCAGTAACACGAGGTTTAAAAGATACAGACAAAAAAGGGACAGCGTGGACGGAAGGATTTACTCCATATTCTTTTAAAGAAGATACTGCTACTTCCGGTAGGCCAACCAGTCAAACTGTTCATCTTGAGTTTTGGTCATCGGATAAAAATTATTTTGTTGATTGGACATATGACCCCGTAGCAAATGAATACAAAAGAGCTAATAGTGGGGTTATCCACATAGATAGAGATACAAACAAACAGTTGACAACTAAAAACATTGTAGTATTATCCATGGTAGAAAGCAGTGCAAACGATGGATATGAGAATAACGCGCATTTGCTTTATAAAACTAAAGGGACAGGTAAAGCAACAGTCTTTATGGACGGAAAGAAAATAACAGGAACATGGAAGAAGAGCGGCAGGACAGCAAGAACAATAATTACAGACAGTAGCGGAAACCCTGTTAAGTTCAACTATGGAAAAATATGGTTTGAGATCCTGCCCACAGACGGAGTCGTTACTGTCAAATAAAGGTGGGTTATGTTTTCTGATTTAATAACATCAAAAGCAAGGGTAAAACTGCTAGACGTTTTTTTATCTTCTCCGGCAGACATGTATCATGTTAGAGAACTGGTGAGAAGAACGGGAGACGAAATTAATGCGGTAAGACGTGAGTTGTTTTATTTGGAAAAAAAAGGAGTACTTTCCAGAGAACCAAGAGCAAATAGAGTTTATTACTCTCTTTCCAAAAATTATCCTTTCTACTTTGATCTGTTAAGGTTAAGTGCGAAGACAATTGGTCTTGGGGCAGAAATTATTAAAAACAGAGCGAAGCTGGGTAGAATTAAATACGCAATGTTTTCGGGAAAGTTTATAAGAAGGATAAAGAATGCACCCGATGAAATAGATCTTTTGATTGTTGGAACGGTTGTTCTGCCCGAGCTTGCACTTTTAATAAGAGAGGAAGAGAAAAAAATAAATACAGAAATAAATTATACGGTTATGTCCGAAGATGAATTTAATTTTAGAAAAAAGAAAAGAGATCAATTTGTGTTAACTATTCTTTTCGGTTCCAGAATAATGCTTATTGGTGATGAGGAAAGCATGCTCTAATGACACGTTCGACTTCGCTCAGTGTCATAGTGAGTAGATCGAATCTATGAAAAATCCCCGTTTTCTTTTATGGATAATAATACTGCTTACCGTTATTTCGGTATTTGTTAATTTACCTTCGTCGTTTAATTTATCTATAAAACCTTTTAAACCTGTAAGCTTTGATAAAGCTGCAATTCTATCTAAAATAAAAATTACTAAAAAACTTGATTTTAGAAAAGGTTTAGATTTAGAAGGAGGGACAAGTATTACGCTTAAAGCGGAAATGAAAAATATTCCTTCTACTCAAAGAAAAGATGCTTTGGAATCTGCAAAATCAATTATAGAAAGAAGGGTTAATCTTTTCGGGGTGGCGGAGTCAATTGTGCAAACTTCTACTGTAAATGGAGAATATAGGATAATAGTAGAATTACCGGGAGTTACGGATCTTAACGAAGTCAGAAAATTAATTGGAACTACTGCAGAGCTTACTTTTTGGGAGGAAGTAGGAACTCAATCCGGTAAATTTAAAGAAAATCAACCCAACTATCCGCTTAATCTTCCTTCCGGATATAATAGAACAAATTTAACAGGAAATGATTTGAAACAGTCTGCAGTTGGTTTTAACCAAAATACCGGTAACCCTCAGGTTTTGTTAACTTTTACCTCTGATGGCTCGCAAAAATTTGGAGAAATTACAAAAAGAGTAGTGGGAAAAAGATTGGCAATTGTCTTAGACAACATGGTAATAGAAGCGCCCTCGGTTAATGAGCCTATTTTGGGAGGAAACGCAGAAATATCGGGAGGATTTACTGTGGAGACTGCCAAAGCATTGGCAACTGAGCTAAATGCGGGGGCGCTTCCCGTTCCGCTCACGACACTTCAAAGCCACGTAATTGGCCCAACTTTGGGATTATCTTCGCTTCAGAAAAGTCTTTTTGCAGGCGCTTTAGGATTTGTAGTTATAGTTATCTTTATGATTATTCTGTACGGATCTTTAGGAGTTATTGCAAGTGTGGCTCTTGCGCTTTATACTCTTTTTGTGCTTGCAATATTTAAATTAAGCTCGCTTACTCCATATTCAATTACCTTAACTCTTTCAGGAATTGCCGGTTTTATCCTATCTATAGGAATGGCAGTAGATGCAAATATCTTAATTTTTGAGAGAATAAAAGAAGAGTTACGTGCAGGTAAGAATAAAAGGGTTGCTCTTGAAATGGGTTTTTCCAGGGCATGGACATCCATCCGTGATTCAAATATCTCTACCCTAATTACGAGTGCTGTTCTTTATAAATTTGGGATTGGTACGGTAAAAGGTTTTGCCTTGGTTTTGGCAATCGGAGTATTGGTTTCTATGTTTTCGGCAATTGTTGTAACAAGAACATTTTTAAAATTAGTTTACAAATAATATGAATATTATAGGGAAGAAAAATTTATATTTTTTAATTTCATTTTTAATAATTATGCCGGGAGTGATAGCTCTAATTATTTGGGGTCTTAATCTTTCTATAGACTTTACAGGAGGATCAAGAATTACATTATCAATTAAGAATACTCAAGATCAAAACGCAGTTGGAATTATTAAAAGAAATTTAGAAAAAGACAAAATAAAGATTGCGTCGATAGAAAAATCAAACAACTTAATTTTTATCAGAACTCAACCATTGGATCAAAAACAAAACGATAAATTTATAAACGATCTTAAAAAAGAAATTAAAGAATTTAAAGAAGAAGAATTCGAAACAATTGGTCCCACTATCGGAGCAGAAACAACCTCAAATGCAGCTAAAGCAGTTATCTTAGCTTCTCTTTTAATTGTTTTGTACATTACTTGGTCTTTTAGAAAAATTCCAAAACCGGCAAGTAGTTTTAGATTCGGAATTTGTGCAATCATTGCATTAATTCATGATGTTTTAGTTGTAGTTGGAGTATTTGCAATTTTTGGACACTTTTTTGGAGTAGAAGTAGATTCTCTGTTTGTTACGGCAGTGCTAACCGTTATCGGTTTTTCGGTTCATGATACGATTGTAGTCTTTGATAGAATTCGGGAAAATCTAAAGAGGATGAGTTCAAGTTCTTTTTCTACAGTTGTAAATGACTCAATTCTTCAGACATTAGATAGATCATTAAATACATCTTTAACCGTAGTTCTTGTCCTCTTAGCACTGCTTTTATTCGGTGGGGAAAGCATAAAATGGTTTGTAGTTGCTCTTTTAATAGGAGTAATTAGCGGTACATATTCTTCGATCTTTAATGCTTCACCTCTTCTTGTTTTGTGGCAAGAATTAAGAGAAAAAATCCCCCAAGGGGACTAGCTTCTTCGAAGCGGCGAATAGACAATAAACAAAGAAAAGAGACAATTTAGGAGAGCTCTTCGCGGACGATTTTACTTACCAAACTTCCATCGGCTTTTCCTTTTGTTTTTGGCATAAGAGCTCCCATAACATTTCCCATATCTGCCATTGTGGTAGCTCCGGTTTGAGAGATTGCTTCTTTGATAAGATTTCTAATTTCTTCTTCTCCCATTTGCTCGGGTAGATATTTTTCTAAAAGCTCAAGTTCTTTCTTTTCTTTGTCGACAAGATCGTTTCTACCTGCCTTTTCGTATTGCTCTATAGAATCTTTACGCTGTTTAACCTGTTTTTCGATAGCCGACATTATATCTTCTTCGGAAGCTTGGTATCCCAGACCTTTTTGAATTTCCAAATATCCGATTGCGGAAATAAGCATTCTTAAAACGGAGGTTTTAAATGCGTCTTTTAAAAGCATGGACTGTTTTAACTCTTCTTGGAGTTGTTGCTTTGTCATAACTTAGATTTTAGCAGATTTTTTAAGGATTGACACTTTATCGGTTTTTTCCCAGGGAAATTCACTTCTACCGAAATGACCATAGATGGCGGTTTTGCGGTAAATAGGTCGTTTTAAATCTAGGGTTTTAATAATACCTGCGGGGCTCATGTCAAAAGTTGCCCTAATTGCTTTTTCAATAATTTCGTCACTAACTTTTCCTTCTCCAAAAGTACTTACGTGTACGGAAACAGGCTGAGGGAAACCTATTGCATAGGCAAGTTGAACTTCACACTTGTCTGTAAGCCCCGCTGCAACAACATTTTTGGCAATGTAACGTGCCATGTATGCGCCGGATCTGTCTTGTTTGTTTGGTACTTTCCCGGAAAATGCTCCACCACCGTGTCTTGCCATACCGCCGTAAGTATCAACTATAATTTTTCTGCCTGTTACTCCGGTATCTCCTTGAGGACCGCCAACTACAAATTTTCCGGTTTCGTTAATGTAAATTTTAGCCTTTTTGTTCAAAAGTTTTCCACAAATAGGGGTAATTACATGTTTTATTATGTCGGCGCGGATTTTCTTATAAGGAATTTTATCGTCATGTTGCGCAGCTATTACGACTGTTTCTATTGCAACCGGTTTATCATTTTCGTATTCAACCGTAACTTGGGCTTTTCCGTCCGGTCGAAGATAGGGAATTATTTTCTTTTTTCTAACTTCCGCAAGACGTTTTGTTAAACCATGCGCCAACATAATTGGAAGAGGCATCAGTTCCGGAGTTTCTATACAGGCAAATCCTACCATCATCCCTTGGTCACCCGCTCCATGTTCCTTATGTAATGCTTTTTTGGGATCCTCTCCCCGGGCGATATCTGCACTTTGCTCATGAATTACGTTTATTACAGCACAAGATTTATAGTCAATACCATAATCGGCATTTGTATATCCAATATCTTTTAAAACACTCCTAACTATTTTTTGAATATCAACGTATGCCTTTGTAGTAATCTCACCTCCAACAATTACCATTCCTGTTGTGGTAAAAACTTCGCAGCAGCAAGCAGAATTTGGATCATCTTCTAAAACAGCATCTAAAACAGCATCTGCTATTTGGTCGCAAATTTTATCAGGGTGTCCTTCTGTAACAGATTCCGAGGTAAAAAATTTCTTCATTGCAATGAAAAGTAGTATAGCATAATTATTTAAGAATTTTAGAGAGAATTTATCAGTTTCATTTTTAATCTTTAGTGATTACAGCGATTTCTTTTATTTTTTTTCTTAAATATTCTTTATTATTTTTAGAGAGATCTTCGTCTACTTCTGTAAATAATTTTTCCAATATTTCTCCAACTTTTTTGCTTGGAGGAATATTTAATTCTTTCATTACGTCATTTCCGTCGATTGCCAGGTTTTCTATAGAAAACGGTTTGGGTTTAAATTGATCGTCTACTCTTTTTTTAAATAGTTTTAATCTCCAGCTTTCTGCATTTTGTGTTCCACTACCAAGCCGGTCTCCAATCCTCAAATCAATAATATCTTTTACATTATTTTCGCCGACTCTTCTAATAAATCTTCTTACAGCGGCATCTGTTATATGTTCATCTACCGTAAACATATGCCATCTAATTAAATCAATAACTTTTTCTTTGTCTTTTTTTGAAAGCTTAAGTCTCTCGCAAATTTTTTCTGCCATTTTCGCGCTAACTACCTCGTGATTATGAAAAATTACCAGACCTTGCTCGTCACTGGATTTTGACCTTGGTTTACCGATATCATGCAGTAGCGTTGCAAATCTTACAATAGGATTTTCCGACGGACAAAATTTTAGTGCATTCATGTTATGACTAAAAACATCACCCGTATGATGTCTTCCGGGTCTTTCTTGGGATACATCAATTCCGTCAAGAAGCTCTGGGATAATTTGTCTTAGTAGTTCGCATTCTTTCAACAAAATTATTCCGTCAAATGGATTTTTTGTTGTAAAAATTTTTAACAGTTCGTCTCTTACCCTTTCCACGGAAATCCTCTTTATAAGAACGGCATCGTTTTTTATTTCTTGCCAGGTTTTTTCTTCAATCTTAAATTCCAATTGACTGGCAAGTCTAACTGCACGCATGAGACGTAGCGCATCTTCCTTAAATCTTTCTTTAGGATTACCAACAGCACGAATTAGCTTAGTTTCAATATCTTTTTGGCCTTTATAAGGGTCAACAATGAAAAATTCAAAAAGTTTACCCTGAGCGAGCGAAGTGATTCGAAGGGCAATTGCGTTAATGGTAAAGTCACGACGGGCGAGGTCTTCTTCTATTGTTTTTCCCCACTCAATTCTTTCCGGATGGCGATGATCTTTATATTCCCGTTCTGTTCTATAGGTAGTAATTTCTACAACTTGTTGTTCTTTGTTAATTTCTATTGGGACGCCGACTGTTCCAAATTTGTTGTCGTAAAATCCATCCGGAAAAATTCTTAAAATCTCTTCAGGGTTTGCATTTGTTGCAAGGTCCCAATCTTTAACTTGAGTTTTAAGAATAAGGTTTCTAACACAACCGCCAACAAAATAAATTTCAAAATCAGCGTTTTTTACTTTATTATAAATTTGAATAATTTCTTCAGGAATATTTTTAACCATAGTTGTTAGCTTTTAGCCATTTTGTTATAGTATAGCAACACGAATTCAAAATTCAAATGAACAAAAAACAACAAACAATGGACAGTAAACAAAAAACAATAAGCAGAGATCAGGAATCAATAAAAAAACAACAGAACTCAATAAGCGATATTGTCAATACTCTTCTTAAAAATAGGGGGGTTAAAACTGTAGAAGAAAAAAAGGATTTTTTAAATTCCGATATCAATAAAATAACTCCGGAATTGGTGGGGATAAGTAAAGAAGAACTAAAAAAAACTATTAAAAGAATAAATTCTGCAATAAAAAACAAAGAGCAGATTGTAGTATTTGGTGATTATGATGCAGATGGATTATGTGCATCCGCAATTCTTTGGGAAACATTAAATAAAGCCGGTGCAAAAGTGTTGCCGTATATTCCCAGTAGATTAGAGGAAGGTTACGGCCTGTCGAAGACAAGCATCCTAAATCTAAAATCTAAAATCTTAAATCCTAAGTTAATAATAACGGTTGACAATGGAATAACGGCAAACGAGGCGGTTGAATTTGCTATAAAAGAAGGAATAGATGTAATTATTACAGATCATCATCTTTTACCCAAAAAATTGCCGAAGGCATATTCAATTATTCACACAACAAAACTTGCAGGAGTAGGGGTTGCGTGGATTTTAGCCCACGAGTTCAAAGTTCAGGATTCAAAATTAAGAGCCAGGATTGATGATAATTATTTGGATTTGGTGGCGATTGCAACGGTTGCAGATTTAGTGCCGCTAGTCGGCGCAAATAGGGCATTGGTAAAATTTGGATTGGAAGCATTACGAAACACAAAAAGAGTAGGATTACTTGAGCTTTTTGAAGAGGCGGGAATAGAAATTTCGGAGATTGGTACCTATAAAATTGGACATATCGTTGTTCCCCGCTTAAATGCTGCAGGAAGAATTGGCGATGCATTAGATTCGTTAAGACTCTTATGCACTAAGGATAAAAAAAGAGCACAACTAATTGCGGGGAAGCTTGGGCTTATAAATAGAGAAAGACAGGTCTTAACAGAAGAGTCAACGGAAAATGCAAGGACAATAATCAATAATCAGAAAACAAAAAACAAAGAACAAAACCTTAAAGATAAAAAGTTGATTCTTGTAAGTGACGAGAGTTACAGGCAAGGAATTATTGGTTTAATTGCGGGTAGATTGTCCGAAGAATTTTACCGGCCGGCGATTGTTATCTCTAAGGGTAAAATTATAAGCAAAGCATCTGCAAGATCGGTTAAGGGATTTAACATAATTGAATTTATTAGAAACGTTGAGGAGTTTTTAGTTAATGCAGGAGGACACCCCATGGCTGCAGGTTTTACCGTGGAAACAGTTAATTTACCGATAATTGAGAAAAAATTTCACAAATTGGCAGAAAAACTTATTAAGGATTCCCATTTAATTAGAAAACAAAGAATAGATTGTAAAATTCCTCTTTCAATAGTTTCGGACCAACTCTATGAAGCAATAAAAAAACTCGAGCCATTTGGAATGGGTAATCCTTTGCCGGTGTTTGAAAGTATAGCAGTGATAGAAGATATGAGAAATGTAGGTCAAGATAGTAAACACCTCAGATTAAAGTTCAAAGTGAAAAGTGAAAAGTTAAAAGTTAATTCAAAATTCTCTTCTAAGAGGTCTAGCTTCTCTGAAGCGGCGATAATTGATGGAATTGGGTTTGGAATAGGAGAAATTTCTTCAAAACTGAGCATCGGAGAAACAGTTAACGTTATTTATTCGTTAGATCAGAATGTTTGGAATGGAGATAAAAGATTGCAGCTAAAGATAAAAACTATTAAAAGTGTAAGAGAATCAAGCTAGGACTTAATCCAGAAAAAATCTATTATTAGGATTACTATTGCTTGTCGATTCTAATGAAATTCTTTGCTTCACGCTTTCAATATTTGCAATATAACTAGAATCATCGATTATAGACTTGGCATGATCGACTATGCCGGATATTCTTAATTTTTCCTCATCGGTTCCCGTTCTATATTTTTCTTGTAATTCTCCGGATAACTGTTTTACTCCATTTGTCCCATCTATTGGTATACGGCAAATCTTTCGTAAAAATTCTTCATATGCAGCTATATTTGGTCCGGTGATTTGAGTATCACAAGCAATTGGTGTTTCCTCATGTGCTGTTTTAAGTGAAAATCTTTCTTTCATATTTTTTATCCATAAAAAAACTTCCGTTTTTGACAAGTCATGTCTTTTGCTTCGCAAAAAACACTTCCCTACCAAATAAGGGAAGTTCTATTAAAGCCTTTAACTAATGAATTTAAATAAATTTTCATTTTCCAATTTTGGATATTATCAAACGACGAATAGCTTGTCAAGTAAGGAGATATCAGGTATGATAATAAGAATTAAAACCAATTGACAATTGACAATGTAAAATGGACAAAAACAATCATAAATGATCAGAAGTTGATACAAATGTTAAAAAGAATATTTACAAGTGAAGTTTCCATGTTTGTTGGAGAAGAGGTAAGGCTAAAAGGCTGGTTAAGGCTGAGGAGGGACCATGGAAAACTGATCTTTCTAGACTTGCGGGATAAAGATGGAATTGTACAGATTGTAGTAACTCCTAAAATTTCGGAGTCTGCTTACGAGCTTGCAAAAGACCTTCGGTCGGAAGATGTAATAGAAATTACCGGCAAGGTTAACAAGAGACCGGAGAACGCTGTTAACAAAGATCTAGATACAGGAACGGTAGAAATGGAAGCAACCGATATTAAAATTTTATCCAAGGCGGAAACATTACCATTTGATATGGGCAGCGACAGCCTTAATTTGGAACTTCCTACTCTTTTGGATAACCGTTCGCTTACCTTACGACATCCGCAAATTGCAGGGATTTTTAAAGTTCAAGCGGCATTGCTTAAAGGATTTAGAAAAGCAGCTGAAGATCTTGGTTGTGTGGAGATTGTTGTTCCAACAGTTGTCGTAGATGCGACAGAAGGAGGAGCGGAGCTTTTTCAGATAGATTACTATGGACGTAAAGCCTTTTTAGCCCAAAGCCCTCAGCTTTATAAACAAATAATGGTTTCTATTTTCGAAAGAGTCTACACGATTGCTCATGCTTACAGGGCGGAACCTTCGGTAACAACAAGACATTTATCGGAAACTACTCAAATGGACATAGAGCTTGGTTTTGTAGAATTTGCAGAGCTTTTAGATATTTTAGAAAATGTTGCAGTCGAAATGATAAAATATATAGAGGAAAACTGCAATAAAATCTTAAAGAATTCCGGGACAGGGAAAATTGCTTTTGGCAAGATTCCCCGTTTAACAGTAAGGGAAGCTCAGGAAATTATTTTAAAAGAATTCAAAAGAGATAATAGAAAGGAAAAAGACTTAGCTCCTCAAGATGAAGTTGATATTTGTAAATGGGCAAAAGAAAAACATATCAGCGATTTTGTCACCATTACTCACTTTCCAACAATGGCAAAACCATTCTACACGATGCCCGATCCGAATAATCCGGAATATAGTTTAAGTTACGATTTACTTTTTCGAGGAGTTGAAGTGATGAGCGGAAGTCAGAGAATAAATGATTATAATAAACTTATTGAGAATATTAAAAATAGGGGTATGGATCCAAAAAAATTTGAAATTTACCTTCAGGCATTTAAATATGGAATGCCGATAGAGGGAGGATTTTCTTTTGGAATGGAAAGAATTACCATGAAATTACTGGGACTTCAAAACGTTCGGGAAGCGAGTCTTTTTCCAAGAGATATGGAAAGAGTAGATGAAAAACTTTCGAATTTTAAATAAAAACTTGTTCTATAGTATAATTTACTTCTTCTTACCTTTTTTTTTGCTAATCTTAGCCTTAATTTTATTTTCCCTAGACACTTATTTTAAAGAGGCTTTGTTAAAAATTAAAATTTTATCGTCCCCATTGCCTCCATTAACGGTTTCAAGATACCCAATATTAAAAGAACAGTTCATTCCACAAATTTCTGCCAAGGGTGCGGTTGTTTTGGACCCGGAGACAAAAGTCGTTCTTTATGCTAAAAATCCTAATTTAAGATTCTCTTCTGCTTCTACAACTAAAATAATGACTGCTCTTACTGCACTTCAGACGTTTAATTTAAATCAAGAATTGGTTGTTTTTGAGCAATTTAACAAGGGGTCTGTAATAGGACTTAGAATTGGAGAAAAAATGACATTTGAAAATCTTCTGTATGGAATGCTTCTACCATCCGGAAATGATGTTGCCCTAACAGTTGCTCAAAATTATCCGGGAGGGCTTAAAAAATTTGTAAAAAAAATGAATAAAAACGCTAAAGATTGGTATTTATATAATACTCACTTTGAAGACCCGACAGGACTTAATGATGGAAATTTTACTACCTCGGTTGATTTGGCAAGACTTGCCGCGGTTTCTAAAAAGAATCCTATATTTTCAAAAGTGGTTTCAACCAAAAATAAATCGATTACAGATGTATCGGGAACAGAAAAATATGACTTGGAAAATCTAAATAAATTACTTGGAATCGACGGAATCGACGGAATTAAAACAGGCTATACGGAAGAGGCAGGACAAGTTTTAGTTACTTCAAAAACTTATTTTGACACCGGAGAAAATAAAAAACGCTCAATAATTGTGGTTGTTATGGGTAGTGTAGATAGATTTTCCGATACACAAAGTTTGTTAAATCTTGCTTCCGGTAATATTACATACTTATCCATTCATCCTTAATTGCGGAAATATAAGCAAAGAAGTTTTCATTTCCTTCGAAAACAACTATCGGCATTAAATAGTTCTGTCTATTCTCCGAAATATAATATGCAAGGTAAATATTTGTAATAGATATGCTATTTTTTTTTGTCGGGTTTGATGCAATAAATCCGTTTCCATTTTTTAATTCATCTAGTGCTTCTGAGGCGGTTCTAATTGGATATGTTTCAGATTCGTCGGAAGCTTCTTGATAAGTAAATTTAGCTTCCACTACTTGCGGTTGGTCTTTTCCACCGGTAATAAGTAAGTTAATTGGGGATGTATTTGGATCGGTATAAAAAATAGGAAGTTTATTTTTGTTATTCTGGAAGAAATAAACCCGTGCAGCCTGAGCACTGGAAATACTTGTTGTAGGCATTAGAACGTAATTATTAATTGTTAGAAGTTCCGTTTTTATTCTTTCCAGATCAAGGTCTGTTGTCGGTAAAGCTCCAATACCGGATAAAAAATTTTGAGCAATATCTGAAATAATGGAAACATCTGTTGGAAAATTTTTTCCTGAAACAACATTGACGTCGGTTATGTAGGATGATGTTAGGGTAAAATCAGACGTAAAGATGTTATACAACAGAGTTTTAGGAAAAGGAGAAGACGTTGTGAATCTATAAACATTTTTGCTAACTAAAGTTGGAATTAAGTCAAATTTAATTCTGCTTAGTTTTTCCTCAGCTTTTTTTAAAGCTAATAGATCTGCCTGTGGCTTGATCATTCTAAAGACACTTACTCTGTCCGGAAAATTAGGTAGCTTGCCGGAAACTGTGTCAACGTAAAATACAAAGTTTTTTGACCCCTCTTGTCTAGGGAAATCAATCTGCGGAAGTTTGTTATAGCCTACTGTCGGCGGCGGCGGCGGCGTAGGATAAAGAGCATTCTTTGTCATAACTCCAAGCTTAAAAAGAATAAAAAGAAAAATTACTGCTCCAAGTGTTATTCCACACCATTTAACAAGGATCCTTGTTTCAGAAGAAATTTGACTTAAAGTAGGCATGTATTGAGTATAGGAAAAGTTTAGGGTACAATGCAAGGGGAGCACCATACGGTGCCCCCTTAGAGATGTGCCGACTGGTACATTTCAAGTATGTTTATGATAAAGGTCAGGTTTGCTCCAAGTCCAACAGGCATACCGCATATTGGCGGTATTAGAACAGCACTCTATAATTATTTATTTGCAAAACATAATAATGGCAAATTTTTATTAAGAATTGAGGATACGGATAGAAAAAGGTTTGTAGAAGGTGCGGAAGAGTCAATAATAAGTTCTTTAAAATGGCTTGGTCTTAATTGGGACGAAAAAATAACACATCAATCGGAAAGACTTAGTGTTTATAAAGCACATACTCAAACCCTTTTAGATAAAAAAATTGCTTATAAAAAAAATGATGCTATTTGGATTAAGATGCCCGAAGATAAGATCTTTGCCTGGAAAGATTTAGTTGGAAATAAAAAAATTTCATTTGAAGGAAAAGATCAGCAGGATTTTGTTGCTTTAAAATCGGACGGTTTTCCAACTTACCATTTAGCAAACGTAGTAGACGATCATTTAATGGGAATAACCCATGTTATTCGTGGTCAAGAATGGATTTCTTCCGTTCCCAAACATTTATACTTATACGAAAGTTTTTCCTGGGATCCTCCGAAGTTTGCTCATATGCCTGTAATTTTGGGACCGGATAAGGGTAAGCTTTCCAAAAGACATGGTGCTAAATCTACTCTTGATTATAAAAATGAAGGTTATTTGAAAGAGGCAATTTTAAATTATATTGCAATTTTAGGTTGGAATCCTGGAGGTGACAAGGAGGTTCTAACGCTTGAAGAGATGGTAAAAATTTTTGATATTAAAGATATTAATACTTCTAACCCTAAATTTGATTTAATTAAATTAGAATGGATGAATGGAATATATATAAGATCACTTTCGGTAGAGGAATTAAAAGAAAAATTAAAAGATTATGGAATAAATCTTACAGGATATTCGGTAAGAGAACTTAATAGTTTAGTTGAACTTGCTAAAACTAGAATAGCTAATCTATCTGAATTTGAAGAATTAATTAATCCTTTATTTAATCCTATGAAACAGGAATTAGAATCCGAAGAAAAACAAATTAGAGATGTTTTGAGAGCAAAACTTTCCACATTAGATAATTGGAATGAAGAAAAAATTTTGGATATCTTAAGAGGAGAAGCTAAAGTAAGAAATAAAAAAATGTCGGTTATTTATAAAATTATGATTGGAAAGGAGAGAGGACTTCCTCTTCCACAGGCACTTACTATTATAGGAAAAGAAAAGACAATGAATTTACTTAATGAATAAAACAATTAAATTTTTTTTTGCAGAATTTTTTTCCTCCATATTTAATCCGGTTGTGTTTTTACTCTTAATGCCCTTTCTTATTGTTTATAGGCAAACTGCAAGTATTGAATATGCATTAAAATGGCAGCTTTTTACATCAATTTTTCTAATGATTGGTATAACATTCTTGCTTTTTGGACTTCACAAGAAAATTTTTTCGGATATAGATTTAACAAAAAGAGAAGAAAGAAAAGAATTCTATAAAATGTCCTTAATTCTTTCTGCCGGCTATTTAGTTTCAGCAATTTTATTTAAAGGTCCTGTTTTTTATATTAGTTTTGCAGCCGGGGGAATAACCGTTGGAGCATTCATTCTTTCTTTAATAAATAACTACACAAAGGCCAGTGTTCATCTTGCTGTTGCTACTGCATTTGTAACAACGATAGGAATTCTTTATGGATTTAATATTTTCATTTTTATTTTTTGGATTATCCCTCTAACTTTATGGGCAAGGCATTATCTTAAAAAACATACGATATTGCAAATGATTATCGGAATATTAGTCGGTCTTTTTGTAACGCTTGGTACTTTATTTATCTCGAGAATGTTTTTATAATTAGGATAAATGATTGATTTTAATAAATTATACTATTCATTTCACTACGCTCTTCAAGGAATAAAACATGCTTTAAAAAACGATCAAAATTTAAGGATACATTTTGTAGTTGCTACTTTAGTAATAATTGCGAGTTTAATCTTTCATGTAAATCCATTTGAGATGGGGATTTTAGGGATAATGATTCTACTCGTAATAACAGCGGAAATGATAAACACGACTATAGAAGAAATGGTAAACCTTATTACAACCGAGCATAGAAAAGAGGCTAAAACGGCAAAGGATGTTGCAGCAGGAATGGTCTTATTAATTGCAATAGGTTCGGTTATTGTTGGTTTTTTAATTTTTACTCCCTATATAGAAAAGATTTTTAGATAGCTTTTAGGTATATAATTAAGATATGAATATTATTCAGGTAGATAGTCTGGTGAAAAAATTTAATGACTTCACAGCCGTTGATAATATTTCGTTTTCAGTTGAAGAGGGAGAGATATTTGCTTTTTTAGGTCCAAATGGTGCAGGAAAAACGACAACTATAAAGATGCTTACAACACTTCTTAATCCAACCAGAGGAAAGATTCTATTAAACGGTTTTGATCCTGTAATGAAAAAAATGAGGCAAGAAAATCATTTGGTATAGTTTTTCAGGATGCCAGTTTGGATGAAGAGCTAACTGCAAGAGAAAACTTGGAGTTTCATGGCGTTTTATATAAAGTTCCCAAGAAACTAAGAAAAGAACGCATTAGAGAGCTGCTGGAATTAGTTGAATTATGGGATAGAAAAGATGATTTAGTTAAAACTTTTTCCGGTGGAATGAGAAGAAGACTTGAAATTGCAAGAGGATTATTACATCATTCAAAAATATTCTTCCTAGACGAACCCACTCTCGGACTTGATCCCCAAACCAGAAGCCGTATGTGGGAGTATATTACCTAGCTAAATAAAAAAGAGGGAATTACGATATTTTTTACAACTCATTACATTGAAGAAGCGGAAAAAATTGCCCAAAAAGTAGCAATTATTGACCATGGCAAAATTATTGTTCAAGGAACGTCGGAAGATCTAATGGAAAAAACCAAAACAAAAACACTTGAAGAGGCATTTTTAAATTTAACGGGGTGTGACATAAGAGATGAGGGGGCAAGCACGACAGATGGCATGAGAATGCATAGAAAAATATGGAGGAAAAGATAGAGAATGTAATTTATATTTTATGGTCTAGGCAGTTAAAGCGTTATCTAAGGTCAAAATCCAGAATTATTGGTTCTTTAGGTCAGCCGGTGTTGTTTTTAATCGCTTTAGGTTTTGGTTTTGGTCCAATTTATCAAAAGGCAGGGCAGGGTAACTATATTCAATTTTTAGCACCCGGAATAATTTCCATGAGTATTTTATTTACTTCGATCTTCTCCGGAATTGAAATTATTTGGGATAGGCAGTTTGGATTTTTGAAAGAAACCCTAGTTGCCCCTGTTTTCAGGGCAGAAATTATGATTGGTAGAACTCTTGGTGGGGCTACTGTATCCAGCGCTCAGGGGATTATTGTTCTTTTAATATCAATGCTGGTTGGTTTTAGACCGCAAGGCGTTGTTCAAGTATTTTTTGCCTTAATAGTTATGATTCTTACCGCGATTCTTTTTACCGCATTGGGAACTGCAATTGCTTCTCTTCTTGATGACATGCAAGGATTTCAGTTAATTATGAATTTTCTAATTATGCTGCTTTTTTTCTTGTCAGGAGCATTGTTTCCGTTAAAAGGGTTGCCAACGTTTTTAGTAATTGTTACTTCGATTGATCCACTTTCTTATGGAGTTGACGGTTTGCGCTCAACTTTAACCGGAACAAGTCACTTTGGATTACCTATGGACATCTTCTTATTAGGGACAGGAGTGGTAATTCTTCTAGGGGTTGGCAGTTATCTTTTTTCCAAAATTCAAGTCTAATTTTTTACTTTCTTCTTACGTTTTTTTTGTTGACATTATTAATAAAATTTTAGTATGATGGTCTAATGGAAGAACAAATTCAGCCTTTCCAACCTGTTCAACCAGCAGAAAGTATTCCGGTAGTAGAGTCTGTAGAAAAGAAATCTTCAAAGAAAGTTCTTATAATTGGGTTGATTATTTTACTAATTTTAGTTCCGCTTGTAATGTTAGGGCAGCAATATTTCGGAAAGTCAAATAAAAAGACGGAAATTGTTGTAAATCAAAAAATTAGTCCTTCTCCTATTCCTTCGAGTGCCGTTGTGGATACTAGCGACGCCCAAATAGATAAAGATGCTCAGGCGGTAGGTCAGGCTGTTGATAGTCTTAATAACGACCTAAACGAAATTGATAATAGCTTAAACGAACAACAGGTAAATTTACAATAAAATGAAAAAATTAATTATAATTAGTACATTATTAACAGTATTATTTTTGGTAATGCCTGTTTATGCGCAAACAGAAGTCACAAACGGTAGGTTGGGTGCTGTACGGGAAAAGTTAGAACAGAATACGGCTCAAAGAGAAGCAAAGATTACTCAAGCGCAGGAAAGAGTTGCAACAACCTTAAAAAAAAGAGCGGAAAAAGAATTAGACAGAAGGATTAGATCTTTAAATGGGTTAATTACAAAAATAAATTCGTTTAAAAAACTCGGTAATAGTCAAAAATCTACATTGGTAGCTCAAATTCAAACAGAAGTAACAAATTTAACCGCTTTAAAAGCAAAGATAGAAGCGGATACTGATAATTTAACCCTTAAAACGGACGTTCAATCTATTACAAAAGGGTTTAGGATTTATGCCTTTTTTGTGCCCAAGATCCATGTTTTGGCAACAGCAGATACCTTAGATAATGTTTCCGATAAAATGGAATCTCTTTTGGGAAAACTGGAAACAAGAATTGCAGAGGCAAAAGTAAAAGGACTAAACACTGCCTCATTAGATATTATCCTTACGGATCTCAAAGCTAAGATTGCCGACGCAAGAATTCAAGCTCAAGCCGCAAAAGATTTAGTAATCCCCTTAACTCCAGATGGATACCCAGGGAATAAAACCGTGCTTCAGTCCGCAAGGGCAAAATTAGTAGTGGGGCATAAGAATCTGCAGCTTGCAAAAAAGGATATACAAAAGATTATAAAGGATTTAAGAGTATTAAATAAAGAATCATCCGCATCTACTACGACTTCAAGTACGACAACAACTACAACTCCGTAAACTCATTATAAAATGATACTTGTTTCTTTTTAATCTGTCTAATCATTTTCTTAAATCTTTTTTCTTTTGAAGTGCAAAAAAATTCTCGGCAAGCCTGAGGTCTTATTTTGTAAATGGTACATTTATTATCTTTTAGATAAACGCAACTTCCATTTTCCTTTTGCTTTAGAGTATTTGCTGCGCAAGAATTTGCTTTACGAAAATTATCAATTAACCCAAATTCTTCAAACTGAGTTTTATATTTACCCGATTTATATTCTTTTTCGGTTAGGTTTATTACAAACAAGCGACAACAAATACCGCACCGTGTGCAATCGTTTTTCATATTTTTTACTTAGAATATAGGATTCGGATTAATTGTATCATCTTCTTGGATAATTAAATTGTGCTCATGAATTATATCTGCTAAAATTAGCCTTACATTGTCGAGCAAGGATGAAGTCCGCAGAGCACGGCAAAGTAATCAATGCGGGATCGTATAATGGTAGTACAACGGACTCTGAATCCGTTTATCATGGTTCGAATCCATGTCCCGCAGCTCAGGCCTTAGCAGGTGGGAATTCATTCATCTAGGTTCGAATCCTAGTTCGGCAGCAAAATATTTAGCCTCAGATTTTTATCTCAAAACATATCAAGCGAAAATTGGATTCGAACTTTTATACCTAGAATAACTTTGCACAACTCAAGATGTAAGAAGCCATGAAAATAAATTGTATTTTAAATTAAGCTAATACTTATTTAATCTCTAATCAAAGGGGTTGGTTATTAGATGTTGAAATGGCATTTGCTCAGAAATAATACCTACTGACTTACCATAGTCGATAGCTTCAATCAATTGAGGATCACCATCCACAAAACTAAATGTCTTACCTTGATATATCACAGTCATGTGTCCATCCCTACATAAGTGTGTATAAAAAGCAGGCTTAATGGTTTTCATTGCCTTTGCGACATATTCCTGTTCTGAAGAAGCTGGCACTTCTACTTGATGAAAGGTCATTACTCTATTTTCACTTTCTAGTTTACTAACATTTGTTCCAACGATGGTAACCATATCCAGTAAAGACTTATCACTAAGGCTTTCTTCAAGAATTACCCCCTGCCATGCATTAGATACTCCTTCTTTTTTTTCTTTATTCATAGTTTTTTTCGTAATCACCTTTTAAGCTGGTATTATATGGCACATAACAATATTAGTTAACAACAGCTATAAAAGAGCACAACATTTTTTTTTATAAAACATATGGGCAAAACTCTTTGTTGTATTGATCAATTGTGTCATTGAGCTCACTTCTCAACCATGGCGTTTGAAGCATGTAATAATCAAAATTTCCCCAGTCTTCTAATGTTTTAGGTGGAACAAATCCGTGTTGAATAGCTAGGTCGTATAATGGCGTACCAGGAAATGGTGCATAGACATGTGTTTTTACTTCATTCGAAGAACCCAATCTTGCTATTCTTTCTCCAAAATCAAGAGTTCTCTGAATATTGTCTTCAGGAAAACCTGGATAACCAACAATTATTGTGAAGCTTGCATGTATATCGAAATTGCTTAGCATCTGAGCTGCAGTAAGAATGTCGCTTGTAGTTGCGCCCTTCTGAATATATTCTAATTCATCGTCATTTCCAGACTCAGCACCAATTAATATTCTCGATAATCCGCTCGACCTTAGCAGGCCCAATTCGTCTTGAGTGTACGATAACAGACCCTTGGGATGTGCTGCGGCGGCCCATTTGATGTCCCATCTTCTCGCCAACACATTTTGCGCAAACGTTAACACCCTGTTCTTATTTACGAAAAAATTAGAATCATAGAATTTAATTCCATTTGCATCATATTTTTCGACTAGTTGTGATATCTCCTCCATTGTTCTGTTCATTGTTTCAGGGTTCCATCTCCTATTGTATAAAGCCACCTCTGAGCTCTGGTATCTTTTCAAACTTGAAAGCATACTCATCACCTCCTTTAGGTTTCTGATTCTACTAAAGATGGGGTATGCTTTTGTAGGTACTCCTGTACTACGTGACACTACCTGCAATGTCGCATATGTATTTTAACTTATACAAATATTAATTCAATTGCTTCTATTGTTATGATAAAAAGTTTGTTATATTTATGGGGTGGAAATTAAAGACTATTCCGGATTTTCTAAAATAGAATACATTAGCAGAAGAGAACGTAAAAAAAAGAGCAAAAATAGACTGCAAAAAATATCTTTCTTCTTTATTTTATTTGCCATAATTTTATTTTTGGTATCAGTCCAAGTAATAAATTTTAATATTTCTAAAACTAAAAAAGAGGTTCTTAGTGCGGTTTCAAAAATTACAAAATTAAATTTAGACAATGGGCTAGAAAAAGCCGTATTAGATTCTCTAAAAGGATCAAAGGGAACATATGCAGTTGCAATAAAAAATCTTAATACGGGTGAATCATATTATCTTAACGAACATAAAAAATTTGAGGCAGCAAGTCTATATAAGAATTGGATTATGGCAACTGTCTTTGGGCAGATAGAAACCGGAAAAATAAGTAGAGACGAAATACTAAAGAAAGATATAGCTAAACTAAACGAGGAATTTGAAATCGCTACGGAATCGGCAGAAATGACAGAAGGAGAAATTGAAGTATCGGTTATTCAGGCACTAATTGGAATGATTACAATATCTCATAATTATGATGCATTGATCCTGACAGATAGGGTGAGGCTTTCATCTGTTAGGAGTTTCTTAGCAGAATCAGGGCTAAATGAATCTTCCGTTGGCTCTCCACCCTTAATAACAGCTTATGATGCATCTTTATTTTTTGAAAAGTTGTACAAACAAGAGTTGGCTAGTCCGGAATCAACAAAAGAGATGATTGATTTTCTCAAAAAACAAACACTAAATAATAAAATTCCCAAATTTCTGCCGGAAGATCTGGTTATTGCTCATAAGACAGGAGAACTGGGAAGTTTTACCCACGACGCAGGGATAGTCTATACCCCCAAAGGGAATTATATTATTGCAATCTTGTCCGAAAGCAATTATCCGTCGGGAGCAGAAGAAAATATTAGCAAGATTTCAAAAGTGGTATATGATTATTTCTCTGCAAAATAGAAAATTATTTATTTGAGGAACTCAAAAAAACAATTACTTCTTCTGCGGAATAATTGCCGTCATGCTCTTGAATAAGTTTTTTAACTGTCTGAAGATCTTTTCCTAACGTTACCACCATTGGTTCCTCGGAATCGGTCGCATTTCCGCATGCAGCGATAAGTGCTCGGCATAAGCATATTTTGCTTTTCGTATCTTCCGGATCTCCACCTTTTTTTATAAATGTTTCCGGTTTTTCCGCAGGACACCTAAATCCGATGCTCCCATTCTCTTTAAGATATGCATGAACTAAATACCCCAAAGTACAAATTCTTTTAGTCTTTTCTATTATATCTTTCTGTGATAGGGTCCCCTCTATAAGCGCTTTTTTAAACGGAAAACCCGAAGGGGAAAGATCTGCGTCTGTCATAACTTCTATTTCTTCTGCGACAATAAAATCTCTTACATGTTTAGCCATAGCTTTTTCAAACCCAGATTCGTTACAAAGTGCAAAGTCTGAGCCAACTTGTACTCCTATTGCTCCGTTTTCTTTCGCCTCTTTTAATTTTTCCGGGGTACCGTATTTACCGGCTAACCAAAATGGTTTTCCATACTCTAACATTTTTTTCAAATCTGCATAATCTTTATCTGTATAGACTGGTTCTCTCTTTTCATCTACTTTTTTATTTCTCGATTTTGAATTATGTCCTCCCGCGTCCGGTCCTTCCACGATAAAGCCATCAATCCCCTCTGAGTCTTTAAATCTTTTGGCAAGAACATCATAGGAAATTATAGGAATAAATCTTGGCTTTTTAAGCGTAATTTCTTTAGGTACATAATCTTTTAAATTAAGTTCTAAATCATATCCGTTAGGTAAGTCATAGACATCTAACTTATAAGTAGCAGTTTGTCTATTTATAAAATCATTAAATAGTTTTGGAAATTGTTCCGGCATTCCTGCACCAACCAATGCATAATCAACTTCTGCCATCATTGCCCCCAAGCATAGTTGGTAGATGCATTAATTGAATTTTTTCCAGTTCATTAATTCCAATCGGTCCGCTATGTCCTTGTTTAGCAAGCCAAACTTCCGTAAATGCAGAAGCAATAGCAAGTTTTGTCATTTTTTCTTTTTGCTCGGGAGTGCCATTTACTAAGACCTCCGGTTTTGGAGCCATCTTATATTTTCTGTCTTTATTCTTTTCTTCTTCGGAGACAAAATATTCCTTAATAATGTCCTGTCCGATTATAATGTTATATTTTTTATCCAATGCTCTAAGTGCTTTGCGGGAGTCCAAATCTCCTTTCTGAAGTCTGTTTACCATCACTATGGGCAGAGCAGTGCCGGAAACAACTCCTAAAACTTGCTCTCCAAGCTTTTCTCCTGCAATAGCAACAGCGCGTGCTAATTTCCAATCGGAAATTGCAACACCCATTCCTCCCTGAATAATTTCAGGCTGCAGATGATCGTCATAAAACCAGTGTCTTTCTTTAAATAGTTCAGGTCTGCAAGCTTGCTCCGGGGATATGGAGAAGCCTGCGGAAGAGAGGTTTCAATCATAGCTATGAATATTACAGTAGTTTATAATTTTAATCAATATTGATTATCCTAAAAAAGGATATAGGAAGTTATAGAAGAAATGTAATTACTAGGTCTGTTCTATAGGTGCCGTTACCGATCCATTGCCATTTGTTCCTCCCGGTCTAAGTTTTTCCACGCTCGCAACTTTTTGCGAAATAGTTAGAATAGCAGCTTTAATATCATCAAGATCCTGCTGGATATCTTCAACTTCATCTTCTAACTCTTCTTGTTCTTTTTCTTCTTCGCGTTGCTCTCTTTCTTCTTCAAGTTCTTCCAAGTCATCTTCCAGAGCCATTCTGTTTTGAGTTATCATAATAAAGGTCGCAAGAAAAATTGCCTCCAGCGAAACAATCATTGTTAGAAGACCATAAGGGAAAGGGTCAAACTTAGGAATAAGGGGGGAAAAATGTCCTTGTCCGGCTAAGATCCAAAAAACAAACCATATAGCATGAAAATACACAAAAGACATACTTCCCGCAAATTTTGTGATCATTTCGGCAAGTTTTGTTTCGAAAGAATGGAGTTCTCTTAAGAGAAGTGTCTCTTCTTTTGTTTTAGCGGCAAACTTTTTTTTCATAATTATATAAGCTTATTTAATTGTAACTCCGAGGATATATTTGTCAACCATTAAGTTGAGATCAAAAAATACGCTATGGGGTATGTTTAGCCTCAATTATAAAGGTTGACTGGAATGGAGTAATAAGCTAAACTTAATTCTCTGAGCTCAAAATGCTCTCTTGGGGGCTTGACAACTAGCAGTGGGTGTGATAGAGTGCTAATTATAATTATAGCTAAGTATGAATAAACTAATACCAATAATCCCAATAAGAGATGGAATAATTTTCCCAAACACAGATTCTGTTTTAACCTTTGGTAGACCAAAAAGCTTATCCGCGCTGGAATCGGCTTTTGCTCAAGAAAGAATTGTTTGTTTTGTCCTTCAGAAAAATGCCAGATTAAATGAACCAACTTCAGGTGATCTTTATTCTGTCGGAACTCTCTCTAGAATTGAAAGAATGATTAAAACAGACGGAGAAATTAACGCCCAAGTTAAAGGTCTATCAAGAGTTAGGGTAGAATCATACGAACAAGATCAGCCTTTCCTTTTAGGTAAAATAACGGAATTAAAGAATAAAGATGAAGACAGTGCCGAGGTAAAAGCTTTAACAAATCACATAGTTAGCGAGTTCAGAAGAGCGATGAATCTTGGGAAATTTGTTGATTTTTTGGTTTTTATGAATATTATGTCCGAAAATACGCCGTCTCAACTTTCGGATTTAGTTGCTTCGGTTTTGGATTTAAAACCTGTAGAAAGGCAAGCTCTTTTGGAAGAAGTAAATGTAAGAACAAGACTGGAAAGGATTAATGATTTACTTGCAAAAGAACTTAAGGTATTAGAAATTGAACGAAAAATATCTTCAAAAACGCAGGAAAGATTTGAAAAAGGTGCCCGGGAAGTAATGCTTAGGGAGAGGTTAAAGACTATAGAAAAAGAACTTAGCGAAACTGATGAAGATGCCGAGATTAAAGAACTGATGGAAAGAGTTAAAAAGGTTAAAATGCCCGAAGATATCGAAGAAAAGATAAAAAAGGAAGTCAAAAAACTTTCCCAGATGAATCAATTTAATCCGGAAGCAGGTTATATTAGGAATTATTTAGATTGGGTATTAAGTCTTCCTTGGAGCGTGAAAAGTAAAGGTCAGGTAAATATCAAAGCTGCGGAAAAAATCCTTAACGAAGATCATTATGGTTTAGAAAAAGTTAAGGAAAGAATTGTGGAATATTTGGCTGTTCATAAGCTTGCCGGAAAAATAAAAGGACCAATTTTATGTTTTGTGGGACCTCCCGGAGTCGGAAAAACTTCTCTTGGAAAATCAATAGCAAGAGCATTGGACCGTAAGTTTGTAAAAATGTCTTTGGGGGGAATAAGAGATGAAGCAGAAATAAGAGGACATAGAAGAACCTATGTAGGAGCTATGCCAGGAAGAATTATTCAAGGCATTAAAGATGCGGGGACCCGTAATCCTGTTTTTATGCTTGATGAGATAGACAAAGTTGGTGCAGATTTTAGAGGAGATCCGTCGGCTGCTCTTTTGGAAGCATTAGATCCGGAACAAAACAATCAGTTCTCGGATCATTATTTAGAAGTCCCTTTTGATCTTTCCGATGTAATGTTTATTACTACGGCAAACGTTTTAGATACAATTCCTCCTGCATTAAGGGATAGACTTGAAATAATCCGATTCTCGGGTTATACCCATGAGGAAAAATTTAGAATCGCAAAGAACTATTTAATTAAGAAGCAAATGGAAAATCATGGATTAAGTCAAAAATATGTTGAGATTGCAGATTCTGCCATTCGTTTTATTACTCAACATTATACAAGGGAAGCAGGAGTAAGGAGTATGGAGAGGCAAATTAGTGCAATTCTTAGAAAAGTTGCCAAAATGGTTGCAGAAGGAAAAAAGAAAAAGCTGCTGGTTAGCGACAAAAATATTCAGAAGTTACTTGGTCCGATTAGTTTTAACTCTACCATGCTTGAAAAAAAGGATGAAGTTGGAATGTCCACAGGACTTGCCTGGACAGAAGCAGGTGGAGATATCCTATTTATAGAAGTTGCCTTAATGCCCGGAAAAGGGAGTCTTATCCTAACAGGACAGCTTGGTGATGTTATGAAAGAGTCCTGCACGGCGGCAATGTCCTACATAAGGGCAAGAGCAAAAGAATTAGGATTATCCGATAAATTTTATCAAAAGATAGACGTTCATGTACATGTTCCGGAAGGAGCGGTTCCAAAAGATGGTCCATCTGCAGGAGTTGCCATTACAACAGCAATTGTCTCTGCTCTTACAAAAATTCCTGTAAATAGAAAAGTTGCCATGACCGGAGAAATTACTTTAAGGGGAAGAGTTTTGGAAATTGGCGGAGTTAAGGAAAAAGTTATTGCGGCTCATCGTGCAGGAATTAAAAGAGTTCTTATGCCAAAAGAAAATAAAAAAGATTTAGAAGATGTGCCAAAGGAAGTTCAAAAAGATTTAACTTTTAGTTTTGTTTCTCATATGGATGAAGCTTTGGAGATTGCTTTAACAAAGATTCTTAAAAAGTCCGTGACGCAAGCTCTTTCGACGCATGCCGTATTGCATGCCCCGTCTCCCTACAAAGCAGATTAATTTAGTACCCCCGACCGGATTCGAACCGGTGACCTCTTGGATGAGAACCAAGTGTCCTAAGCCACTAGACGACGGGGGCTTAACCGTTATTTTACCTTAAATTCTGCTTCCAGACAACTTTAATTGTCTTAATATTTTATTTCTTGTATAATTTCATTGTGAGCAAAGACATTTTTCTTTCGGTAATAATTCCTTCTTATAACGAAATGGCAAATCTTAGAAAAGGAGTTCTGGATAAGGTTGACCATTTCTTAAAAAAACAACAATACTCTTTCGAAGTAATCATTGTTGACGATGGTTCAACAGATGGCAGTCTGGACTTCGTAGAAAAATTTGTCAAAGACAATGAAGATTTTAAATTATTAAAAAACCAGCATTTAGGTAAAGCAGGCGCGGTTACCGCAGGTATGCTTGCTGCAAAAGGGGAAAATAGATTGTTTACCGATATGGATCAGGCAACTCCGATTGAAGAAATTAATGATTTAGTTCCCTTTTTAAATAATTATGACATAATAATTGGCAGTAGAAGCTCAAGCAGAGAAGGAGCCCCCTGGACAAGGCTTGTAATGGCAAGGGGGATGATAATTTTAAGAAGTTTAATTGTTGGAGTAAGAGGAATAAGAGACACGCAATGCGGTTTTAAATTATTTAAAGCAAAACCGGCAGAAAAATTATTCGGAAGAATCCAAGATTTTCATAAAGGATTTAAAAAAATTTCCGGTTCGTCTGTAACAGCAGGATTTGACGTGGAACTTTTGTATATTGCTCAAAAAATGGACTATAAAATTAAGGAAGTTCCGGTAAGTTGGTTATATGTAGAAACTAGACGTGTTAGCCCAATAAAAGATTCCATAGAAGGGGTAATATCGTTGCTAACGATCAAACTTAATAGCTTAAGAGGCAAGTACAAATAAAATGTCAATTTTCAAAATTTACACCTCCGCTAAGGCTTTGACGGACAAGCAAGATTCAAAATTCAAATTTTTTTCCGCCGGATATCTCGTATCTGTCATGGCACTTTTTTTTTATAGCTTTACGCAGGTTGATCTTAGCTTAACTCTTTCCAGAGCTTCCATCTATCAATATTTTGAAAAAGGGTTTCAATATATTGGGTTTTTTAATAGGTCACTTTCTGCCCTTTTTTTTGTCTTAATTCTTTTATTTCTTTTTATTTTTTACGCCTTAATTCTGTTTGAGGTTAGTAAAAATAAAATAGATAGAAAAAGGCTTTGGACAATTATTTTACTCACCTCGGTTATTCTTACTTTTTCTTATAATGCTTTTTCTTACGATTTATTTAATTATATTTTTGACGCAAAAATATTTACTCATTATAATTTAAATCCTTATTTATTTAAACCGCTTGATTTTCCAAAAGATCCGATGCTTTCATTTATGCATTGGACACATAGGACTTATCCTTATGGACCTGTATGGCTTGGAATAACGATTCCCTTATCATTTGCCGGACTAAATTATTTTTTGCCAACGTTTTTTCTTTTTAAAATTTTAGTATCTGCAAGTTTTGTAGGAACAGTTATTTATATTAAAAAAATATTGAATTTAATAAATCCAAAGAAAGCTTTGTTTAATGTTACATTCTTTGCTCTTAACCCACTTGTATTATTTGAGGTTTTAGTTTCTTCGCATAACGATATGCCAATGATGTTTTTTGCAATTCTTGCAATTTATTTAGCAATAAAAAATAAATGGTCGTTAGGTTTTATAATAATGATATTATCTGCGTTAACAAAACAAGTAACGGCATTTCTAATTATTCCTTTTGTTTTTTTTCGGGTTCTTACCTACTTTAAGAAAAATTTTTTGATTACTACTTTTATTAAATCTTGTTTACTATTTAGTGTACTTGGCTTTATTTATGTGTTAACAAAAATAGAAGTTCAACCGTGGTATTTTTTATGGATTTTTATATTTATTCCTTTACTTAATCTTAATAAAACAATTATTATTTTCGTAAACGGTGTAATAATTGGTCTTTTATTAAGATATTTACCTTTTATTTATTTTGGAAATTGGGATGGAATCGTAATTAATTTAAAATTATATGTTACTTTAGCTGTGCCGATGTTATCTTTACTTACGCTTGCAGCAACTAATCTTCTTTGGAAAACTAGGAAATAGGATTATTGGCTATTTTCATACTTTTATGTATAATCTAGCTATATGGATTTTCTCCGGAAAAACCGCAACGATATCTTCCTTTTTCTTATAATTACAGTTCTATATTTCTGTATCCGTTTGGTTGCCCTTACTATAATGCCAATCTTTACCGATGAGGCAATTTATTTAAGATGGGCTCAAATAGCTCTTCACGATTCAAGTTGGAGGTTTATTTCCCTAACAGACGGAAAGCAGCCTCTATTTGTTTGGTTTGCGATGATTTTTATGAAATTTATTCAGGATCCGTTATTTGCAGGAAGATTAGTTTCTGTTTTTACAGGTTTTTTTACCCTTATCGGTCTTTGGTTTTTATCCCTGGAGCTTTTTAAAAGTAAAAAAATATCATTTTTATCATCAATTCTTTATATTTTCTTTCCCTTTGCACAGGTTTACGACAGAATGGCAATGATGGACAGTATGGTTGGGGCATTTTCTATCTGGGCACTTTATTTCTCCGTATTGCTCGTTAGAAAAGCAAGATTGGAAATTGCATATACACTAGGTTTTATAATTGGAGGCGGTATATTAACGAAATCTACAAACTTCTTTAGCATTTATCTTTTACCATTTACACTTTTACTTTTTGATTTTGGAAAAGAGAATTTTAAAAAAAGGCTTATTAAATGGGTTATTCTTTTTTTCTTCAGTATTTTAATTGCTTATGGACTTTATGGGATTTTACGATTATCTCCACTTTTTAGCATGGTGACTACTAAAAACGCTACCTTTGTTTATCCTTTTTCCGAATGGATAAGTCATCCGTTCACTTTCTTTTTAGGAAATTTAAGAGGATTAACGGATTGGCTTATTTCTTATCTCGGGATAGCATATGCAGCTCTAATTTTAATTTCTTTAATTTTCGTAAAAAAATTCTTTAAGAGTAAAGTTATTTTGCTTATTTATTTTATATTACCTTTTACAGCACTTGCCTTGTTTGGAAGAGTAATATTTCCAAGATTTATTTATTTTATGAGCCTCTTTTTACTTCCTCTTGCAGCAGAAGGACTAGATACGGTGCTAACTTTTTCAAAAAAAATTATTAAATATAATAAATATTATAATGTGTCAGGTGTATTAATTATTTTTGTTATAATTTCGTACTCAGCATTATCCTGTTACGAATTAATAACAAATCCAAAGCTTGCTCCGATTGCAACAAGCGATAGTAATCAGTATCTAAACAATTGGTCGGCGGGATGGGGCGTTAACGATACTGTTAATTTTTTAAAACAAGAAATGAGCAAGGGGAAAATTTTTGTTGGAACAGAAGGGACTTTTGGTCTAATGCCGCTTTCTCTAGAGCTTTATTTGGTTGATAATAAAAACATCACGATAAAAGGTTACTGGCCAATTAATGAATTTCCAAACGAGGCTTTATCTTATTCAAAAAAGATGCCGGCTTATTTTATTTTTTATCAGCCACAACATCAAATAATTTCTTCGGAATTTCCCATTAAGTTAATTTACGAAAAAAGAGCGGGGGATAGCAATTATTTTTACCGAATGTATAAAATAATTCCTAGAAGTTAATGATAAAAATCCTGGGGAAATTTTGGCCATATCTGCTAATAATTTCAATTGTTTTACTTTTCTTTGTCCCTATTTTTAAGGGGCAAATTCCATTTCCCGGAGATTTATTAATAAATGAAAATCCTTATAGATCAGAAAGTTATTTAGGTTTTAATCCCGGGTCGTATCCTAACAAAGCTCAAGGATCGGATATAATTACGGAGATTTATCCTTGGCGATATTTTTCTATACAACAATTAAAAAATGGAAGCATTCCTTTTTGGAATCCATACAATTTCTCCGGAAATCCGCAAATTGCAAATTTTCAGACAGCAGTTTTTTATCCGTTAAATATTTTTTATTTTCTCCTCTCTTTTAATATTGCCTGGACAATAATTATTCTTCTTCAACATATTTTGGCAGGTATTTTTATGTATCTCTTCTTAAAAAAATCTTTAAAATTAGAAAATTCTGCTTCATTTATTGGAGGAGTAGCTTTTGCATTTAGTTCATCCATGGTAGTGTGGCTTGAATATGGGAATATTGGACATACTCTTTTATGGCTTCCGTTAGCATTACTTTTTGTTAAAATAATTTATAAAAACCCAAGTGTTTTTAACTACCTAATGTTTATCCTAATTTTATCTGTCACTATCTTAGCAGGATATATTCAAATTGCATTTTATATTTTTTTAATTTCGATAATTTATTTTTTTTATCTTCTAGGTGTTAAAGATTTAAGATTGTTAAATCTTAAAAAAATCTTATTTTTTTTAACGTCTTTTATCTTTCCAATTCTTTTAACAGCGTATCAATTATTACCGACATACAGTCTTTTTAATGTTTCAACAAGAGAAGCTTATGCCCTTTCTCAGATAGAGAATATGCTTTTACCGATTAAATATTGGGTAACGATTTTTGCTTCGGACTTTTATGGAAATCCGGCAACAAGAAATTATTGGATAAACGGAACATATATAGAAAGAACAATGTATCCAGGAATAATAATATTATTCTTTGCCCTAATTGCAATTTTTAAATCAAAACATTCCCAAAAATTATTTTTTTTTATTTCTGCTTTTACGGTTTTAATTTTAACAACAAACCTTCCCGGTATTAAATATTTATATTTATTGCCACTACCAGTAATTACTACAACGGTTGCAACAAGATCACTTATGATTTTTGTTTTTTGTTTAATTATTTTATCTGCGATAGGAATGGACTATTGGTTAAAAAATAAAAATCAAAAATCTCTAATACCCATTTTTTTTATAGGAACATATTCATTGATTTTTTTGAGTACAATTTTGTTTCCTGCGCTATATGGTGCAAATTTGGAAAATATAAAAATTACCCAGCGTAATTTATTATTGCCGATTTTTTTTACCGGAGTTTCAGTTGCAATTTTTTATGTAGGTTTTAAATTTAAAAAAATAGCGGTTTTATTAATAACGTTAGTTTTAGTTTTAGATCTCTTTTATTTTTTTAACAAGATAACACCTTTCTCTCCAACCTCTTTTACTTATCCAAAGACTCCAATTACGGAATTTATGAAAGACAATGCGGGAATTAATAGGTTTTGGGGTTATGGTTCCGCTTATGTAATGCCCAACTTTCAAAGCGTTGACGGTACATATTCTCCGGAAGGAAACGATCCTTTACATATAAAATCTTACGGAGAACTTTTGATAAGTTCAAAAACAGGTAATTTACCGCGGAATCTTCCACGTCCCGATGCTAACATAGCCCCAGGTTACGGGAATAGTGATTTAAAAGATAATTTTTACAGACAGAGAGTATTGAATTTATTAGGTGTTAAGTATGTTTTGCATAAAAATGAGGCGATTGAATCAATAAAACCGGATGTTGCGGTCTTCTCTCCTGATATTTATAAACTTGTTTGGAACAGATTCCCCTGGCAAATTTATGAGAGCAAAGAAGTTTTACCGAGATACTTTATGCTTAATAAATTCATCGTGGTTAAAAATAAAGAAGCGGCTTTGTCTAAAATTTATGATAAGAATGTAAATCTAAGAGACTTACTAATTATAGAAGAAAAACCAAATCTGGATATTGATATTTCTTCTAAAAATACAGTTAAATTGTTATCTTACAAACCAAATGAAATAGTATTGGAAACAAAAAGTACCGGCAATAGCCTACTTTTTATCTCAGATAATTATTATCCTGAATGGAGAGTTAAAATAGACGGGGTAGGATCAAAATTATTGGTCGCAAATTATAGCTTTAGAGCAGTTGCTGTTCCAAAAGGGGAGCATAAAATTAAATTTAAATATTTTCCGGAAAAGTTTTATCTTGGATTAAGAATTGCAGTAGCGGGACTATTCTTTTTAGGATTATTTTTATACTTGATTAAAAAATATGAAAACAAAATCTAATTTATTTTTTCTAATCTTAATAACTATTTTTACAGTTCCTACGATTACCGGTTTACTACACCCCGGGTTTTTTGTAACAGATGACGGCAATTGGATGGTTATAAGGTTTTCTGCTTTTTACGAGGCATTAAGATCCGGACAATTTCCTGTTAGATTTTTGTATAGACTTAATAACTCCTACGGATATCCTGTTGCAGACTTTTTATATCCCCTTTTTATGTATATAGGAGTTTTTATTCATATATTAAAGTTTAATTTTGTAGATACTATTAAAATTATTTTTGGTCTAAGCATGCTTGGCTCTTCAATCTTTTGTTTTTTGTGGCTTAAAAAGAAATACACCAATATTTCTGCAATGATTGGAACAATTGCATACACTTTTTTTCCATATCATCTTTATGATGTTTACGTCAGAGGATCAATAGGAGAGGTTTTAGCGCTTGCAATATTACCGTTTATTTTTTGGCAAATTGAACGAAACAATCTAGTTTTTGCGTCTTTAGGAATTGCTCTCTTAATTACCGCTCATAATAGCTTGGCGTTATTACTCTTGCCAGTAATTTTTATATACATAGTGCTTTTGCATAGTCAAAGTATCAAGAAATGGTGCTACTCATTTATTCTTGGGTTTGGGCTTTCTGCATTCTTTTGGGTTCCGGCAATTTACGACAGGCAATATACTTTTTTTGATAAGATTGCAGTTTCTAATTATTCAAACTATTTTATTACAGAAAAAGATGTCGGACTTATTGGGTTAGTCTCGGTGCTAGCAGTGTTGGTAAGTATAGTTTTATTTTTTAGAAAAAAAAACATACTATTTGTTTATTTTTTTGTGTTGAGTATTATTTTTACTCTTTTAACGCAGCCTTTTAGTAAAATAATTTGGGATATCTTTCCGTTCACAAATCTTATTCAATTCCCATTTAGACTTCTTTCTATAGTTTGTTTGGCTGTTGCTGTATTAATTGCTTATCAGATTAATCTTTTAAAAGGAAAAAAATTGTTTTTTGTTTCCTTAGTGTATGTTTTAATCATTTTTATTTCTTCGGTAAATTATATTTATCCTAAAAATTTCCAGAATTATCCCGATACTTTTTACTCCACAAACCTGGATTCCACTACGGTTAAAAATGAATACATGCCAATATGGCTTAAAAATATCCCAATATCCATTGCAAGTAAAAAAGTTAAGATTATTGATGGAAAAGGAGAAATTTTAAATCTTGTTAATAATGGTAATTTATCATTTACTGTAAAAACTGATCGGAAAAGTCAGATCTTGATTAATACAATTTATTATCCCGGTTTTATAGTAAGAGTAAATGGTTCAAGTACGCCAATAGATTATAAGCAGTTAGGGTTGATTAAATTCCAAGTAGATAAGGGAGAAAATATGGTTGCGGTTAAATTTACAGAGACCCCAATAAGACTTTTTGCCGATTTTATTTCCTTGATTTTTTTAATTCTCTTACTTGTTCCTCCAATTTTAAAAATTAATAATTTACATTCCAATAAGGATAAGTTAAAAACTGCCTTTTAATTTACTATTATTTTAATAGTATAATCTGACTTTTTGCCCGTAAATATGAATGAGGGAGTAACCGTAAATCATAAAAAAGAGGCAAGTTTAGGGGGCTAACAACGCTTGGGATAGCTCAGAGGGTTGTAGAGAATAATCCGCATATTTAATTTGTTAATTTGAGACCATACTGTTATGTTCCCAATCATACTTCGGGTAGTGAAGAAGAAATTTATCCCTTTAGAAGAAAGTCTTTTTTAGGATTACTGCAAAAAGATCTAGATGATTGGGCTAATACATGCGGACCGGATCATAATATTGCCCTAGATTCAAGCGTTACCATGGGGACGGAAGTAAAAGCCATTTAATATTAGCCGATCTTGCTCTATCGCACTCGGATGAAAATTTGACAAAAATTAAAGATCAATTTTCAAAAATTATCAAACCTGATTTTGGTGGTGGATTTTTTCTGGAGACTAATAGGTCTTACCATTTTGTCGGAAAAAAAACTGTTAGACAGGAAGATTAGACTGCTCTATTAGGAAAAATGTTGATTACAAGCATCGTTACGGTTACGCCGGAAGACATGCCCAACATTCATGAAGTTATTGTAGATATATAGATATATTGGTCACTCATTGATTAGGGGAACTTTGGGACTGCGCTTAACCACAAAAAAACAAAGAAAATGGCTCCACATGTGGTAGGATTCGTTTAAAAAATAATAATTCCCCTTTTCTTTTAATTTGATCTTCTTATTTGTATAATACGAATATGGCACTTATTAAAAGAATATCTCCTCTGCTGCTCGTTATTTTATTGTCCATATTTGTAATTGTACCTTTCTTTCAATCCGGGTTTTTTCCGATGCACGACGATACTCAGCCGGCAAGGGTTTTTGAAATGGTAAAATCACTTCAGCGTGGAATGTTTCCCGTTAGATGGGTTTTTGATCTTGGGTATGGTGCCGGATATCCAATCTTTAATTTTTACGCGCCACTTGCGTATTATTTTGGGGCAATATTTATACTAATAGGTTTTGACGTATTAATTGCAACAAAAATAATGATGGTTACGGGAGTACTGCTATCCGGAATATTTATGTATCTTTTTGCCAAAGATATTTGGGGAAAAATCGGTGGTGTGGTTTCAGCACTTTTTTATATGTATGCGCCGTATCACGCAGTAAATATTTTTGTTAGAGGCGCAGTTTCGGAATTTTGGGCATATGCATTTATACCGCTTGTATTTTACTCTCTAGACAAAATTTATAAAAAAGCAAGCATAGGATTTGCAATTTTAGGCACTTTTTCTTATGTGTCTATTATCTTATCTCATAATCTTACGGCAATGATGATAACTCCGGTAATTTTTGGTCATATAATTGCTCTGTCTTTGTTTTCGTTTAATAATAAAAAGAAAATTTATCTATATTTTCTTGTTCCGGTATTTGGAATAATTGCATCTGTCTTTTATTGGTTACCGGCTCTAATTGAAATGAAAAACACTAACGTTGCTTCTCAATTTATTGGAGGATCCGATTTTAGAAAAAATTTTGTATGTTTAGAACAACTTTGGAATAGTCCTTGGGGATATGGTGGGTCTATCCCTGGCTGTATAGACGGAATGTCGTTTATTTTAGGAAAACCTCAGATAATTGTTATTATACTTTCAACATTAATGTTGATTTGGCTATTCTTTAAGAAGGTTAAGGGTAGAAAAATATTACTTACATTATTTACTCTTTTATCTTTTTTTATCTCAACCTTTTTAACATTGGAAATTTCTCGTCCGGTGTGGGAATTTATTTCTCAAATGTCATATCTTCAATATCCATGGAGATTTCTAAATTTAGCAACGTTTTTTGCTTCAATATTAGCGGGATTTTTAATTTGGGGGATTCATAAGATATTTAAAAAAAATCAATTACTAGTCCAAATAATTGCTTCATTAGCTTTGTTAATATTTTTACTTTTCTTAAATCTTAAATTTTTTACACCTCAAAAAATAATATTAGTTACTTCAAGAGATTACATTAGCGAAACTGCTCTTAAGTGGAAGATTTCTAAGATATCCGATGAATACTTGCCTAAAAATTTTTTAAAGCCCAAAACCATGGAAGAAGCTCTGAAAAATAAAAGAGTTTTTTCATTTACCGAAACACCGATCGAGAGGACGTCGAACATAATCTCTATAGCTGGAATACTAATACTTACAATTGGTATAATTATAAGCAAAAAGAAAGGAATAATCTGAAAAAACTTCCAGAGCTATCAATATTCTTCCCCTTTTGGAATGAAGAAAAAAATATAGAAGTTGTGGTAAAAAATGCAATTCCCATAGCGGAAAAAGTTGCTTATGAATGGGAAATAATAATTGTTGATGATGGTTCTTCGGATAACACTTTGAAAAAGGCTTACAAACTTGCAAAGATACATAAAAATATTCGTGTAGTAGCGCATATTCCCAATAGAGGCTACGGTGCGGCATTAAGGGAAGGGTTTGAAAATGCAAAATATAAATACATTGTTTTTACCGATGGAGATAATCAATTTAATTTTACAGAGGTTTTAAAGTTTATAGATAAGATCGAAGATGCGGATATCGTAATAGGTTACAGAGAGAAAAGAAGGGATCATCCTTTTAGGCATTTGTTGATGGCATTATTAAAGATATGGGATCTATTTTTCTTTGGATTTTATTTTAGAGATATCGATTGTGGATTTAAAATGTTTAAAAAAGAGTCGCTGAAAAAAATAATGCCTTTTAAATCGGAAGGTGCCATGATTACTTCGGAAATATTAGCAAGAGCAAAAAAAGCAAAGCTTAAAATAGGTCAGGTTAAGGTTTCTCACTACTCAAGAAAATTTGGAGATCAAAGTGGAGGAAACATAAGGGTTGTAGTAAGAGCAATAAGAGAAAGTTTTATTCTCTGGAAAGATATTAATTATGGAAGAGCTTAATATTGCGGCAGTAACAAAAAGGTCTATTAATGGAGTTTTTGCACTTGTATCGAGAACATTTGTAATTCAGTTAATAACTTTTGTAACAAATTTTCTTTTAACGGTTTTTCTTTCTCCAACAGTTTTTGGAGTGTATTTTGTTGTTTCGGCAGCAATTGCATTTTTAGGATACTTTTCCGACATCGGTCTTGCCGCTGCGCTTATTCAAAAAAAAGAACAGATTACGGACCAGGAGCTAAGAACAACATTTACAATTCAACAGATATTGGTGGTAACAATAGTAATAATTGCTTTGCTTCTTTCAAATTTTATCGGATTATTTTATAACTTAAACAAAGCAGGAATTTATTTATTTGATGCTTTAGCGATTGCTTTTTTCTTATCCTCACTAAAAACAATTCCCTCGATTATCTTAGAAAGGAATCTTCATTTTCATAAATTGATAATTCCACAAATTGTTGAAACCATTTTTTTTAGCGTAACAGTAGTTGTTTTGGCGGTTAACGGGTATGGAGTTACAAGTTTTACTATCGCAGTTTTAGCAAGAGGGATATCGGGTTTTATTGCAATGTATATTGTTGCACCGTGGAAAATAGGTTTTGGATTTTCAAGAGAAATTGCTTCAAAATTACTGTCCTTTGGAGTTCCTTTTCAATTAAATAGTCTTCTTGCTTTGGCAAAAGATGATTTATTGGTTATATATTTAGGAAAAGTCTTACCTCTTGCTCAAGTTGGCTACATTGGATTTGCACAGAAGTGGGCATTTACACCTTTAAGGTTAATTATGGATAATATCATTAGAATTACTTTTCCTTCTTTTTCAAGGCTTCAGCATGAAAAAGATGTTTTATCCAAAGCGCTGGAAAAATCTATTTTTGCCGCTACTTTCTTCATTTTTCCATGCCTGATGGGATTGGTAATGCTTGCTCCATATTTTATAAATATTATTCCCAAGTATTCTAAATGGGAACCGGCGATACTTGCTTTATCATTTTTTTCTTTAAATGCAGCGCTTTCTTCTATATCAACACCACTTACAAATGCCCTGAACGCTATTGGTAAAATAAAAATAACACTTTATCTTATGATTTTTTGGACTCTGGCAACATGGATAATAACTCCATTTGCAATTTTGGTATATGGTTTTAATGGGGTTGCAATTGCATCCGGAATAATTTCATTTTCCATAATAATAGTTATTTATCTGGTAAAAAGATATATAAAATTCAATATTTTTGTTATTGGTTATCCTCTACTGGCGACACTTATTATGGGGTTGTTTCTGTATTTAATTAATCCAATTGTAATTAAAAACCTTTGGACGATTCTATTTATGGTTATTCTAGGAGCTGTGATATACTTTTTATCAATATTTATATTTGCTAAAAAAGAGTTGATTGCTAACTTAAAAATTATTAGAGAGAATTTAAATAAATAATGAAAATTTCTGTTGTAATTTCTGTATATAATGAAGAAAAAATAATTGAGGATTGTCTTAGGTCGGTAAAATTTGCCGATGAAATTATTTTCCTGGATAATTCATCAACAGACGAAACCGTAAAAATTGCCGAAAGATATACAAGTAAAATTTTTAAGCAAAATAATGACCTTTATTCTATAGATTTACAAAAGAATGTCGGATTTGAAAAGGCAAAGAACGAATGGATATTAAGTATAGACGCAGACGAACGCGTTTCCTCCGAATTAAGAGAAGAAATAGAACAAATTCCAGATAAGCCATTAGCCACTAGTAGTCAGTCATCAGTAGATGTTGATGGTTATTGGATTCCAAGAAAAAATATTATTTTTGGCAAGTGGATACAACATACAGGATGGTATCCCGATCTTCAACTAAGATTATTTAGAAAAGGTAAAGGAAAATTTTCTGATAAATATGTCCATGCCCCTCTTAAATTACAAGGAGAGGCAGTGCAGCTTAAAGAACATATAATT
>PFRF01000010.1 GCA_002788395.1 Candidatus Levybacteria bacterium CG_4_9_14_0_2_um_filter_35_21
AATTCAATTTATAATTTAATATACATACTACATGATACATAATACTAAGGTAAGTCTAATTGTTGCGGTGGACGAAAATAGAGGAATCGGAAAAAACGGGAAAATGCCCTGGCATATTCCTGCCGATTTAAAAAGATTTAAAGAGCTGACAATAGGAAATATCGTCATAATGGGGCGAAAGACCTTTGAAAGTATTGGTAGCCCACTTCCTCATAGATTGAATATAATAATTACTCGAGACTCTTCATTTAAGGCGTCTGGCGTAATCGTCGCAAATTCCCTAGAAGAAGCCCTTCGGCAAGCTCAGGGTAAACTATCAGAATCCGTAGACAGCGAAATATTCATTATTGGCGGGGGACAGATTTTTAAAGAAGCAATTGATGTTACAGATAAAATCTACTTAACATTAATAGAAGGAAAGTTTGACGTAGATACTTATTTTCCGGATTATTCAAAATTTACCAAAAAAGTTTCCGAAGAAGAAGGGGAGAGCAACGGATTTAAATATAAATTTATCAACCTCGAAAAAAGCAGATTGATATCATAAAAAAACTAAGCGGAGAAAGATAAGTTATTAAGTACGAATATTCTTATTCAGTCGACTACATATATTTATTATCTCTTTTTGTGGTAATAATTTTCCTCCAAGGAAAAATAGGTTTGGTCCCAAATTATTATCGGATAATTTTTTTGCTACAGGAATAATATGAAAATGTATATGTTGGTAGTGTTTTTTTTCAGAAAAACAAGCAATATATTCTTTTTTACAATCAAATTCATTCTTAAGAAGAATACTTGTCTTGTGTTGCAACATTGATAATTCTTTAAATTCTTCAGGGGTTAAGTCATGCAGAACGTTTTTGTGTTTTTTTAAAACAATTACCAACCAACCTTTTATTTTTGACGGATATGCGTGTTCAATCAGCCAAAATTTCCCATTATAAATTTGTTTTCCTGGAGATATTCTTTTTTTTCCAGAATTTGATAAGCAAATATCACATCTCATTTCAAAAAGAATAACAAATATGATATTATTTCGCAACCAGATTTATGAATAAGGAATTTCTAAATATTCATGAAAACCTTCCTTCAGAGCGCATTATAAATTCTTCATTTTTGACATATTTTGAAGACAAACATGGTTTTATTTACTATTCAAGCGGTGTAGGAACTCATTTGTCAGACAGTTTAGTTAGGGCAGTTTTGGTCTATGCTCCAGCAGAAGAATCTAATTCAAAAGAGCAGAAAAATAGATTTTCAGCTAATAAGTCACGAACTTGCCTATCACGAGAGAACAGTTATGAGAAGAGATTACTGTATGTCCGTTCACTTTTAATTCTTGTCAGAGATTTTTTACTAAAGAGTTCTCGATAAATAATAAAGATTTTTAATAGGGGAAGCAACGGATTTAAATTTACTTTTTTGAATCTTGAGAAGGATCAATAAAGCCTTTTGTAGTTAATCCTTCTATAATTTTTTCAATTGATTCATCAAGTTCCTCATTTTCTACGAATAAATCATGCTTAAATGCTTTCGGATTATAGGGGTTTACGCCATAAAAATCCCCAGGATATAGCTTGTCTATCTCCTGCCAACGGGTAAAATCTGCTGCTTCTCTTTCTAAGGTATCTATTTTAACCTCGTCTACAGTTTTTGCAAAATTTGGATTTTTTTCTTTTTCTCTCTCAACAACTCTTTCAAATCGATTAGCATAATCCAAAAATATTGTAAAAATTTTTGGAGGTTCTTTTCCTTCTCTTCCTAATTCTTGAGTAAGCCAGGCGGCTTCTAGGGCACCCCGTTTTGCATCCAAAACAATAGGCTGTCCCGAAGATTTTGCTTTTTGAATATACATTCTGGAAAGCCTGTCCGGAGCAATATCATCTACAGGCAAAAGACCGGTTCTTTCTCCGAGTATATGACCTTTTTCTCCTTTACGTTTTTTTTCGTGGCTTCTTATTACACTACTTGTTGAAACTGCAGTTACATCAAGAACTTGCTCCAATCTTCTCATCAAGGTTGATTTTCCGCTTCCCGAAAGACCAACGATAATTATAGCATCGCAGTTAACCGGAATTCTGGTGTCGTTTTCTTTTAATGATTCTCGCTCTTTTTCCATAGCTGATGTATTATAGGATCTTTTTTAGAGAATGCAAGTTTTTATACGGGGGTTCATCTTTTTAAGTTTTTCAGTAACCAGTCTTCTGTGGCATTTTTCCGGCGTTTCTTCCCAGCAAAGGAGAGTAATTGTATTTTTCTTAGCAATATTTATGAGTATATCCAGATATTCAGTTTGTTTTCGTAAAACATTTTCTTTGAATTTTTCTTCAAACTTACTCCAGCTAATTTTTTTATCGTGATATTCTTTTAATAATTTGGTTGAGGGGGCAAGTGTTGGCATCCAAATATCAAATTCAAATTTGGGCTTAATCCTCCTCATTATACAGATTCGGATACCATCGTCTTTATTTGCCGGTTTTTGAACTGATTTTGTTTTTACCATCTTAATAGCCAATTCTTTCTCTTACGGTCATTTCGTCAATTCCACCGATAACAACATCTAATGCCCGTTGAATTGTTATCTCTCTTTCTGGAAGACATTCAAACGGATGGTGGAAAAGACCCTTAACATACCCCCTTTTTATGAATATCGGTAAAGCAAAGCCGGCCGCCATTTCTAAAATATCAACACCATATTTATCATAAACTTCTTCTTGGTATTCTCTCAAGCCTTCAACTGTTGAAAGAGTAGCTAGACCTTCCTCGCTAAGATGTACCGAGACATCGTTTTCAACCAATTTATCCAGTTCCGGTTCCAGCGGATTATGAATATAAGTAGCTGATCTGACAACATAGGGAGCAGGTTTTTTCGTAGCTCGTGCGGTTTGCAATAGAAGCTCAAAATTTCTTCTTGTCTCCTCAAGTGTTAGCGGTTTTCCGCGATTAGACATCTCGTATCTTGCAGCCTTTCCAGGATTAAAGACCATTAGGTCAGTTCGCACATCACTTGAAACAATTAAAGGTCTTTTACCGCTCATTAAAAACAAATTGTCTTTTGCATTTTGAACTTTGGAAACAGCAGCAGCGGCTACGTCGGGAACTTGATCTTCGTCTGCTTCAATGGGAATAACGGGAAGATCTCCAACGATCCCTTGCAAAAACTTCATTTTGTTTCTGTTAGATCCTGCGTAAACAATATGCGTAGGGGTATCGTATAAAATCACTTTTCTCGGGGTTATCGGCTTTTCCGCAGCATAGATAAGTGCAGAAGTTCCTCTTTTGCTCATATGGTCCAAAACCGTCTTGCCTTTCCACCCATTTTTTTCAAAGTAAAGCCTGGCGCTTCCGCTTGCATGGGTAGTAATATACTCGACGTGAAGCTCTTTAGCTCGTCTGGCGGCTGTTTCAAATAGAGCCCTGCCTATTCCAGCTCCCTGAATGTCGGCATTTACGTGAAGTCTTCTTAAATCCAGTTCGCCGTATGCATTTTGGCGAGGAATTCTGTCTTGATTAAACCTTATAAGGATGAATCCGCCTAGTTCTCCTTTATCCGTTTCTGCTATGTAAACTTCTGTACCTCCGGCATGAACCGCATGCTTAACATCGGTTTCTCTGTTAGCGGCATGATATGCAGTGACAACGTCCTTTGGATAAAGAGAGTAGGCAGGTCCGTCAAAATTTCGCTTCATTAACTTAACCATATTGGGAACGTCAGACTCGTGATAGTGTCTAACCTTAACGCGCCGGGTTTCTATTTCGGAAAGGGGGATGCCTCTTCCGAATAATCCTCCTTCGGGTGTTGTCATATTTTGGTATTATAGGATATTTTTTAAAAAATCGCAAACTTGCTGAATTAGTAAAATTACTATAGTTTGATCTATTGTCAAGAGAACATTTTATCATTAGAATGGAAAAATGTTAAAGGCGGTAGATCCAAAGATATTTAACCTCATAAAGCTGGAGGAAAAACGCCTTAAAGAAACCTTGCAAATGATTCCCTCGGAAAATTATCCCTCCAAAGCCGTTCTTGAGGCGATTGGCTCGGTTTTTAATTTTAAATATTCGGAAGGATATCCGCGAGGACGTTATTATCAGGGAAATAGATTTGCAGACGAAGTAGAGCTTTTAGCAGAAGAAAGAGCAAAAAAATTGTTCGGCGTTCCGCATGTTAATGTACAACCTTATTCCGGGTCTCCCGCAAATGCCGCTGTTTATTTTGCCTTACTTACTCCGGGAAAAGACAAAATTATGGGATTATCTTTAGCGTTTGGTGGGCATTTAACTCATGGGTCTCCGGTTTCTTTTTCCGGAAAATATTTTAAAACGGCAGCTTACAAAACAGACAAAAAAGGACTTTTAGACTATGACGAAATAGAAAAAATAGCTTTAAAAGAAAAGCCGGCAATTATTGTTTGCGGAGCAACAGCATATCCGCAATTAATTGATTTTAAAAAGTTCGGACAAATTGCAGATAAAGTAGGCGCATATCTTTTGGCAGATATCTCCCATATCGCAGGGCTTGTCGCAGCGGGTGTTCATCAAAGCCCTGTGCAGTATGCGCATGTTGTAACTACCACAACTCACAAAACTTTAAGAGGTCCAAGAGGGGCAATAATTATGGTAACCCAAAAAGGGCTAAAAAAAGATCCGCAGCTGTCTTCTAAAATAGATAAAGCTGTTTTCCCGGGGTTACAGGGAGGTCCGCACGATAATCAAACCGCAGGGATTGCAGTTGCTCTTGGTGAAGCAAGTAAAGCTTCATTTAAAAAATATGGGGAGCAGATTGTTAAAAACTCAAGAAAGCTTGCAGAGGTGTTAAATAAATATGGATTTAATCTTATCTCCGGCGGTTCAAGCAATCATTTGCTACTGATAGATTTAGCAAATAAAAAAGTAAATGGTGCAGTCGCGGCTTATGCTTTGGAAATTGCAGGAATTATTATTAATAAAAATTCAGTGCCAAATGACACCATGCCTCCGTTTTACCCTTCGGGAATTCGTCTCGGAACACCGGCAATAACAACCCGTGGAATGAAGGAAAAAGAAATGGAAAAAATTGCCCTTTGGATAAATAGGGTTATTGATGAATGTCCAAAGATCCAATCCACCAGCTGGCAGACGAAAGAAGGTAGAAATATTTTTTGGAAGGAATTTAAAAAAGATTTTGCCAAAAATAAAAAGCTGCTCTCGATTGCAAAAGAGGTAAAAGCTCTTTGTGTAAAATCCCCCCTACCGTAGTAAGATTTTTGCAATCTAATATGATAGGTTGCTGTAATTAATTATCTATTAAAGTATGACGAAAATATGCATAGTATGCTCAAAATTTTTCCCTATCGTTGGAGGCGGTGAAACACATATTTTTCAAGTCGCAAAAGGACTCAGCGAAAGAGACTTTAAGGTTACTGTAGTTACAAATGAAAGCAGCAAAGCTTTCCCTAAAGACTTACCCTTTGATATTAAGCGAATTAAAGGATTTAATGATGAGAAAATAAATCTTAATATTTCAGCGCCCCAACTATATCAAGCATTAATCGACATTGATCCCCAGATAATCCATATACATAATTATGAACCGTACTTAATTTTTAACCTATTTGCCAATTCCTTCAAAGACAAAAAAGTTTTTTTAACAATTCATAATACTCCTCTATTTCCCAAAAGAGTCTTTGGTACATTTAAAAACTTTGAAGCAGAGTTCGCTGCCGCAAGAAATGCTATTAATATTGGGAGTCAGAAGTGCATTGTCGTAGCAAGTGAATATTATAAAAACTCCATTGAAAAGATCGCAGCAATTTCACAAAACATTGAGATTATTCCTTACGGAGTAGATTTTAAGCTTTTTGATGCAGATTTAAAGTCTCCGCTTAGAAAGAAATTTAAACTTTTAAAAAATGACGTGCTTATTTTGTGCCCTTCAAGAATCGTTGTACGCAAGGGAATCAAAGAAGCAGTAGTATCCTTATCGCATCTCCCAAAAAATTACAAGTTATTTTTACCAGCTTCTTTTGAGCCAAAAGATGTGGATTATTTTAAAGAAATAAAGATTCTTATAATTGCACTCAAACTGCAAGAGCGTGTAATTCTTGCAGATAAGCAATATACCGCTTTTGAAATGCCATATGTTTATCAAGCTAGCGACATTGTGATAATGCCGTCTTACTATGAGGGACTAGGTTTCGCGGTGCTTGAGGCTATGGCAATGAAAAAACCTGTAATAGGAACAAACGTTGTCGGTTTAAATGAATCTATCAAAAACGATGAAGATGGATTATTAATTCCAGCGAATAATATTCAAGAACTGGCCAATGCAGTCCTACGGTTGACTTTCGATCACAAACTTAGAGATATGTTAATAGAGAATGCATTTAATAAAGTTAGGTTTGAGTTTAACCTTAATACGCAGATCGATAAGCTTATTCATGTGTACGGATTTTAAACTGTTTGTTGACTTTATGGGTAGGAATTCCTATATTTGGGTAGTAATCTAGCTTTTTCTCACAGATATATTTTTTTAAATTACTAAAATGTCATTTTACAAATCTGTTTACCCAGATATTACTAAAAATTCATTGGTAAACTTAATGTCTTCGATTCTATCCCATTACGGCGCTAGGTATTCTTATCCCTCATTGGATAGACGCTTCTTTAAGAATATAGATGGTTGTGAAAAATTAGTTTTTTTCTGCATTGACAGTCTGGGTCTTAATATATGGAACGAGTATGCGATAAAATATTCTCTTTTTAAAATTCTTCAGAAAAATATGCATGAGAATTCTATTACGTCAGTCTTTCCCTCAACTACGAGCGCTGCCCTGACCACAATGCATACCGGCGTAGCTCCAAGAGAGCATGGAATATTTGAGTGGAACATGTATTTCAAAGAGCTTAATGCCGTTATTAACCCGTTGCCTTACAGGACTGTATCTCCAATATATGATTCGCAAATGCTTCCAACCATTAATAATGACTCAGGAATATTAATTAACGTACCCACGATATATGAAAAGCTTTTAAAAAAAAGCGTCAAATCATATATTCTATATCCAAAACAACTCGCAAATGGAGTTTATAATAATGAAGCATTTAAAGGGGCGGAGCCAATATGGTACATATCTTTGTCAGATTTATTGCTAGAGCTAAAAGAGAGACTGGAGTCATGTAAGGGAAAAGCATATTTTTTTATTTATTGGCCATTTTTGGATACTATAGAACATCATTATAGTCCGTTTACGCGTCAAACAGACGTACATTTAAAAATGTTAAACGATCTGATTCAAGAGGTATTAATAAAAGATATTAACGGTAAATCTGCTAAAAATACTGGCTTTATTCTAACGTCCGATCATGGGCAAGTCGAATGTGATCCCGAAGAAACGATTTATCTTAATCAGATCAAAAATATAAATAAGCATTTTGAAAAAACTTCTTTGGGCAAGCCTATTCTTCCAAGCGGAAATGTCAGAGATGTTTTTTTGCACGTTAAAGATAAGTCGTTATCACGAGCGAATTATGAGATTGTAAAATTTTTAAAAAACAAAGCTGATATTCTCATATTAGATGATAAAATTATAAATAAGTTTTTTGGCAATGGCAAAACGCATCCATCGTTTTTTGACAGACTAGGAAACTTATTAGTCTTGCCTAAAGCTAATAAATTAGTATGGTATAAATATACTCCAGATAAACACTTTGTCCATAAAGGAGCACATGGAGGTTTTACTGAAGAGGAGATGATGATTCCATTATTAGTAAATAGGTTAAGTGCCTTGAGGTAGGGCGTTCTGTATCTGCCTGAACAAATCTTTTTCTATTGCTAAGCTTTCGGAATTATTGAATCTTTGCTCTATGTAATCGCTTTGTTTACCCGGAAACCAAACCTTATCTAGGCCGATTGCATCAAAAGTGCCACCGCCAAAAGGAGAATATGTGATAAATATTTTCGATTTATTCGTTTCAGTATCATATAAAACCGAAAACGCATATGCCGGGCCTAAATTGAACTTGGGAGAGCTTACGTTAGACAGCCTTGATGCTAACTTTACTATTATCTTTCTTGCCTTACTTATCTCTTCTAAAGTAAAACCTAAGCTTTCAAGTTTTTTTACTCTTTCATCAAATCGCTGCGATGCTAGATTAACGTTATTATATTCTAATCGAACAGACTCCGGATTTGAGGCAGTTGTTGCTTCCTCATAATTTTGTACAAAAAGTGGCATAAGGTCATGCCTATAAGCGCCGTCTATCTCATCAGATACAGTTCTAAGTACATTAATGAAGTCAGGAGATGAAAGAAAGTCTAATCCCTCTGCGGCAAACTTGATTCCGTTAATAGGGAATTTGGAAGATGTTTCTTTAGGAATAGGGCCAATAAAGCTTGAATAGTCAATTCCTTTAATTCTTTTTTTCAGCGTTCTTGATACTAATAAATCAAAATAATTAGATATGGAAGTTGAGAAAAAACGCCTCTGATCCATTTTTAACTCACTAGGTGATCTTGCTCCCATAGAAAGAAACTCTACGAAATCTTTTTTAGAATAAAACGGCACCGTTTCCTCAAGATAAGCATCTGTTATGAGTAGCGTATGAACATGAGCTGCTTTAACGCTCTGAGTTCTTAGAATGTCTGTATCCGTGTAAGGGTTAAAACTTCCTCCTACTAGAATACTAAAGTCTTTCAATCCCCGTACTTTATAATAGCTCGTAATTACTTCTCCGCATATTCTATTTATCTCCATGAATCTTTGCCAAGAATCACTGTCTCCATCTATTGGAGTGACAATTCTCTTTGAGTAGTCAATATCAGGTAGAAAAAAAGAAAGCATGTGGGCCGAGATCATAAAGTCAGGGTTATAAGGCTTAGTTGTTCGAACCAATCTGATATGTTGTGCCCCTTTGTTTGAATCAAAAATAACTTCATCGTAAATATGTCCGTTTGGATAGGCTGTATCTCGGGCGACTAACTCAACACCTCTTTCATGTTCGGACACAAGCTCTAGGCTCTCCAGAGGTGTTCTGCGACGAGTCGGAAGAAAGCCATTTCTTATAAATCTTCCGTTTGCTAATATTTTTTCATTCACAGTTCCAAAATATATCACTGAGTGCTATATTCGTCAATAATCCAATCAATAATAGTACAGCTAACGTATGAAAGAAAAAGAAATGGAAAAAATCGCTTCTTGGATAAATCGGGTTGTCGAGGAATGCCCAAAAGTTAATTTGCCAAAAACCAAAGAAGGAAGAGCTATTTTTTGGAATGAATTTAAAAAAGATTTTGCCAAGAACAAAAAGCTTTTGGTAATTGCCAAAGAAATAAAGTCCTTCTGTCTAAAATTTCCCCTCCCGTAACTGATTAATTTTGTTATACTAACCGGATGAATAAAGAAAGACGTGATTATCCTATTTTTAATAACGGAATTTTGATGTCAGATGCTGAAAAAATAAAAATAAAACTTCAAGAAGAAAAACATTTAGCACCAAGAACAAGAAGGGAAATAATTAAAGATCTTCTTGATAATAGATATATTATCAAGAAAGATGGAGAAACAATTGTAGGTTTTGCGAGAATAAATAAGATTGCAGACGAATAGGAAGAAATAGGCTCCGTTTTTGTTGATAATGATTATAGAGCAAGAGGTTTTGGAGCGTCTCTTGTAAAAGAAGCAATGAAGAAAGCAAGCCGGCAATATTTAATTGGTGTGGCAAGAGGTCCTATGTCAGAATTAATTTTTCAAAGATTAGGATTTTTTGAAATCGAAATAAGAGAGCTCCCTCTTAAAGTAATAACTGGAATGATAAAAGATAGAGTAGGCAGCGGGAAACGTTTAATTCATTTACTTGGAGCATATAGTAAGGATAAATCTGTTTGGGTTACAAATTATGGAAAAAGGTAATAATTTTTATCATCGTGCGTATGAATTAATGCAGCCTCTCGGGATTCTTGGAGGATGGAATTTAAGCAAAGATCAGCACATAGGTGCAATCTCCGAGATCTTTCCGATCGGAAGAGAGATAAATGTTTTGTATGCTGGAACTGCAACTGCAAAAAACCCAATTGATACAAAAAAAGCATTAATAGAAGCTGGCTATGATCCTAAGATTATAGTTTTAGATATTATAAACAGGCCTCTTCAAAAACTTCATAAAAAAGATAATGGGATTGTAACTCAAAAATGTAATGTTGCAGATACTTGCTTTCCGGATAAGTATTTTGACGTGATAACAACAGATTTTTTGTTGAATATGGGTTCTTTGGAAACCGGCACGGAAATCGTAAAAGAAATGGCAAGGCTTCTTAAACCGGATGGAATTATTTCCATGACAGTTTTTACAGAAGAAAACAGAAGAAGAAACTTCCAATCAGTATTAATTGATCGTTTTGGAAAAAAACATTTTTTTCCAAAAGAAACCTGGAATGAACTTTTTAGTCGATTTGGATTAGATCTTTTACTAACAACGTTTTGTGTTGAAAATAAACCATTGCTTTATCATTCTGATGAATTTACGCACATGGCTGCAATAAAGAAAACTTAATATTTTATTAATTTTATAGATTTTTCAATTACAGAAAAATCAAGACTCGTAAGTGATATAAACTTGGGGTAATAAATTTCTAAAGTGATAATTCCTTTGTAATGTTCTTTTCTTAAAAAAGACATAAAAGCCTTTGTTCTAAAATCTCCCATATAAAGAGGAAGATGTGACCTTTTATCATCAAAGCTGCTTAAATGAATGTTGCTAATTTGAGGAAAAATATCTTTAAACCATTTTAACTTGTGAGGTTCAGGGTGATGAAAGTGGGAAGTATCAAAAGTAGTTTTAAACCCGAATTTTTTTGCAGCCTTTGCAATTGAGATAGGGTCGCAAGCTTCGATGTTTGGAGAAAAAAGTTTGTCCACCATTTTTACGCTATATTTTTTCGGTAGATTCTCCAAAAGAATTTGAATTCCAAGATTTCTTTTAATCTTTGCCAGTTTCTTAAAATATATTTCCGAACGTTTGTCTTTAAGTGATATGTTTGGCAATGGGTGAACAACAAAATTATTGCAATTTAGATCTCTTGAAAGTTTTAAAAAATTTTTGTCAAAATAAATATTTAAGCCGCTTGGGATCGATTGGTGAATAGATTTTACAGGAAGGTGATATTTATTAGAGATAGTTTTAATAGATTCAAAAGGCCAATGAGTTTTAAGACCCGAAACAATTTCTACCCCGTCTGCTCCGATATCTTTTAGTTGCTTAAAGGTTTTACTCATGCTAGAAAGAATGGGAAAATCAGAAATAGAGACATTTACTTTTAGATTAGAATTTTTAAACATGTCAGTATTATAGCGTAAAAACGTTAATTTGCTAATTAAAGAAAATGTAAGAAGATATAGATAAAAACTATGTTAAGAACAAAAAACTTTTAGAAATTGCTAAAGAAATTAAATTCTTCTGTCTAAAATTTCCCCTCCCGTAAAAATCATTCTTTACAAATTTTTTGTGCAATTTGTTTTAATATAGCTTTTAATTCATCGTTCCCTGGTGA
>PFRF01000056.1 GCA_002788395.1 Candidatus Levybacteria bacterium CG_4_9_14_0_2_um_filter_35_21
TATAATTTCTAAGCAATATCTTTTCCGTTGCAGCTAATTTTAAAACTTCCGGTTTTATTTTTATATTAAAACCTAACACTACCGCTCCAACAGATTTTGCAAACAATACGTCCGAAGATTCAATGTCTCCCGGTTTTGACGAAGCAACTCTAAGCTCTTTTGGCAATGCTTCCAAAATTGCCTCAAGCGATCCATAAGTATCAGTTCTAATAATAAAAATGGGCATACCCTCCTGACTTTCTTCTTCCTGATTAGGACCAATTGGCACCTCTGTCTCCTCTGTTTCTTTTGTCTCCTCTGTCTCCGGTTGAATCTGAACTTGCTCTTTTTGTACTTCATCTGCTTTAGACTTAACTACTCCGCCAACTTTTGGTACGTTTTCAAAGCCTAAAACCTCTACGGCCTGACCAACGGTTGCTTCTTTTAGCTGTTGTCCTTTGTCATTGATTAAACTTTTAATCTTTGCCTTAATATTATCCGCAAATATTTCCTCACGCACTCTTAATACGCCGTTTTTAATTATGACTGTGGCTTTTGGACCTGATTTTTGATCTAATCTGGATTCTATTACCATTGCTTCAAGCGGATTTTTTGCAGAAAAAGGGAATTTATCGTAATTTATGTCATAAACCAAAAGAATTAAATCCAAAAGCTCTTTAATGTTGTGATTTACTTTTGCAGAAACCTCAATAACTGGCACATCTCCGCCGTAGGCTTCCAGAGTAATTTCTTCTTTTAGAAGCTGTTGTTTTACTTTTTCTGCATTTCCATCCGCTAAATCGGATTTTGTTAAAACAACAATGAAAGGAATTTTCGAGGCTTTTAAAAGACCAATACTTTCTTTTGTTTGCGGCATTACTCCGTCTGTTGAAGAAATAATTAAAAGAGCAATGTCTGCTGCCATTACCCCTCTGCCGCGCATGTTTGCAAAAGCCTCATGTCCGGGAGTATCTATAAAGGTTATTTTTCTTTTTTTACCTTCATGAGCGATTTCTATTTCCGAAGCTCCAATTTTTTGGGTAATTCCACCCTGCTCTCTTAACGCAATATTTGTTTTCCTGATTGTATCTAGAAGTGAAGTTTTACCGTGATCAACATGCCCTAATACGGCAACTACCGGGGGATATTCTGATAAACTGCTCTTTTTCTTGCTCTTACTGTCCATAATCGTTTTTCTAAATTAAGCTCAAACTCAAAATTTAAAGTTAAAAATCCCATATTCAGGCTTCTTTTACTTTGGCTTTAGACTTAGCTTTAGTTTTGGTTTTAACTTTTGCAGTTTTTTTAGTTTTTTTTGTTTGCTTTTCTGGCTTGTCCTTTAAAACTTTTTTAGCCTCTACTGCAAATTCCGCCGCTTCGGGGAAGCTAGTCCCCTTGGGGGATGTTTCTTGTGGCTTATCTTTAGACACTTCGGCAGCTAGAACTTCGTTTCCTTCTATTTCGATTCTATATCCTGTTAATCTGGAAGCAAGTCTCACGTTTTGTCCTTCTTTTCCGATTGCCAAAGATAATTCTTCCGAATTAACTGTAACATGAGCTATTTTTTCTTTTTCATTAATTTCTACTTTAACGTCTTTTGCAGGAGATAATGCTTGTGCAATGTAATTTTTTGGGTTTTCTTGCCATTGAATTATGTCTATTTTTTCAATTCCATTAAATTCCTGCAAAACTGCCTGCACTCTTACTCCTTTTTGACCAACACAGCTTCCAACAGGATCAATTCCCGATTGGTTTGAAAAAACTGCAATTTTGCTTCTTACACCCGCTTCTCTGGCAACTTCTTTTATTTCTACCGATCCTTGTGCAATTTCCGGCACTTCTCTTTTGAATAATCCTTCCAAAAGCCCGGGAGCAGATCTGGAAACAATTATTTCGTCTCCCCTTAGTCCTTCTTTAATTTCCAACAAATAAACAGATAGTCTTTGGTTTAAATGATATTTTTCGTTTTGAATTTGTTCTTGGGAAGGCATAATCGCTTCTGTTTTACCAACGTCAATAATTATATTTGAGCCCGCAAACCTTAATATCATTCCGTTTATAATTGTTCCAGTTTTAAGCTTATATTCGGTCATTATTGCTTCTTTTTCTTTTTCACGGATTTTTTGTAAAATTACTTGTTTGGCGGTTTGTGCGGCAATTCTTCCAAAGCCCGGCGGTGTTACGTCTTTTTTGTTGTGGAAGACTTTAGCTTCTCCTGTGTTATTATCTAAAGTAGCTGTAAATTCTGTAATTTCTGCTCCAGGATGGTCTTTTCTGTAAGCCGCTAAAATAGCATTTTTGACGGTATCTAAAACCAATTCGGGATCTATCCCCCTTTCGGTGGCGACTTGATTTAGTGCTAATGCGAATTCACTTCTTTGTATTGCCGGCATATATTAATTTTAAAAATGGTGGGCTTAACTTCCCACCATCTCAAATACCTCTTAATTGAATTCATTTTAGCAGATTTAAGCCTTTCAGTCAACCAAGTGTGCGGGACCTATACATAGAGAACGGTTCGTTCTCCTCTCTTTTGTAATAGCATTACTAACATATTCCCATGGTGTTTTGTAGCCAAGGCTTTTATGGAATCTCTTAGTGTTGTATTTCGTATTAAATTCCATACATCTTTGATTAATCATTTCCAAATCGTCCAGAAGATCATCTTGGTAATTAAAATATTCATATTCAGCTGTTTGGTGGAATCTTTCCACTCTGCCGTTCTGCTTGGGGCAATGTGGGTCAGTAAAAAAATGAGGAATACCCCAGGAGATTATCTCTTTGTGAAACTCAAAGAGATATTCAGAACCATTGTCGGTATTAATAGCGGAAATTGAAAAAGGGAAATATTCCCTGACTCTTTTGATAAAGTCTTTACCTGATGCAGAGGAAATTGTTTTGTAGCAGTAAATAAACCCATATCTTGATTTGCAATCAATGGCTGAAAATATATAGAATTTCCCTTTTAAAACATAGAAATATTTAGTATCAACCTGAACCAGTGAACCCAAATCCTTCTCTCTGAGCTCAATTGCAGCTTTAACTCTGGTAATCGAGCGATTTCTGTTTTTTCCGACATTCTTTTTGTGTTGGGTATTTAAAAGCTCAGGGATGTTTGTTAATTGTCTTTTGAATTACGTTATGGGCAACTAAAACTCCTTCTCTTTTTAATTCTTCATGAATCTCGTATTTGCTTTTTTTCAGGATCAAGAAGGCGGAAGTAGTAGATTTTCTGAAGAATCCATAAAGGAGTTGTCATCTCACGAACATTATGGGGTCTTTTGGTTTTAGCATCAAACTCTAAGCTCTTAAGATTTCTCCTGTCGAACCTATTAAACCACCTATAGAATACGCTTTTTGATATCCCAAAATGTCTGCAGGTTAACTCAGCATTTTTCCCATTAGAGGAATACCAATCAATCCAGGTTAATCTTCTTAATGCATCTTTTGATAAAGATGCTGCTTAAATAACAGGAACCGGTAATATTTTGAATGCTTGCATGTACGAGCCATTATATGATCCTTTCAAAACTTATCAACCGTTCTTTATGTATCGGGTCCTAGACACTAAGGGGCAGTTCTGTTGGCAGTTATTTTTTAACCAAATTTCAAATGAAAACTTAATTTTTCTATCTTAAGATTGCAGATTCAAAATTATCAATAAACTAACAAATGCTTGTAAATTATACCTCAATGCTTTTGAATATTAAAGTAAACTTAATAACAATTGTCTATGTAAATAGTTCAATGATTTGAACCATTGAACTGAAATAATTTTGATAATTTTAACTATTAAAACTAAAGACGAGGGTTTTATTCCGGAGATAAAAAATGAATTATAAACACTTAATTCTTCTGTCTTAAAACTGCGGGAATGTTTTATCCTGAGCTTGCCTTATTTACCCTGAATTTTACTGAAGGGAATTTTCCGAAAGGATCCTGCCGAAGAACCAAGACATCTCTTGTTTCTAGCTTCTTTTTCTAGAAAAACATGTAGATAAAATCTAATCCCTTTAGAGGTTAGGGTTTCCAACCTTCGTAGGCAAAGTAATTTCCGTTTTGCATAACACAAATAAAAGGGGTATCTGCCCGCATGTTTTCGGCATGAGGACCAGAATTAATCCATATATCTACAACATCCATATAGTTAGAGTTCATGGCAATATTTTCCGTTACATGACTATAGCTTGAGTACGGAAGGGATTTTGAATTGATTCTTTGCGTAAATCCATCGTGATTAAAATTAGAAGCTATTTCTTCTGCTCTTGTTTTTGCAAAAGAACAGGTTTCCGAATTAGAAGAGACAGCGAAAAGACCTTTAGAAGCTCTGTAAGCATTAATTTTATCTAAAATAAAACTATTGCTATCCCCTGCTGAATTATTACTAGTAACTTTTTCCACTACTGAATTTTGAACTTGGGTAAGTTGTGGTATATTTTCTTGTTTTGTTAATTGTGTTGGAGTTGGAACAGAAATAGAAACAGGAGTTGGTGTTAATGCAAGCAACGGTGTTGAAGTTGATGTTGGAACTAGAGTTGGAATCGGAGATGCTTCAGCTGCGTTTGCTTCAGCCGCGTTTGACGCGGACGCGGGAGATGGAATTTTATATTCCTCAATGTTTGCCCCAAGGACGCCCTTTGAGGTTTTTTTAGAAATCTGCGCTTCTGACTTATATACGGAAAGCATCCATGAGGCAGAATAGATGACCGAAAGCGCAACGATAAAAAAATAAACGCCCTTGCCAAATCGTTGCATTTATTTAAATATACAAAATAAAATAGGCTGTTGTCAATTTTTTTATAGGCTTTGTATATTTAGGATATATTTTGTATATATTGACAGAAATATATTAAGTGAACTATGATTTTTACTAATCAAAGGCAGGATAAATATCAAATAGTGCCAATCTGTCCTCTGATTATTATTTCGACCGTAAACGGAGAAATATGATAGCTGCTCAAATTAATTTTAGGAAAAATATAAGCCTGATATAGAAATATATGGGCTTTTTTTGTGTGAAGACCTGCCTATCACACAAGCCGAGTCTGCGGGGCATTGCGGACAAGAAGGGGGGTGAAAAATAATGAAAACAAAAATAACAACAGCTTTAGTAACCGGCGCTCTGCTCGCAGCAACTGTTCTGCCTGCAGCTGCATTTGCAGACAGCGTTACAATTCAAGGAAATGGAGCAGAATCGACTAATGTTGCGGGAATTTTAAATATTAACGCAACTTCTGTTTCGCAAACCAATGAAACCGTTGCGATAACTTTGGTAAGTTCGAAAGCAAACACCGGTGGAAATACTGCCAATGGAAACACAGGAGGAAATGTTTCCGTAGATGCCGGCAATGCAACTTCAACAGTAAATACCACTGTTAGAGGCTCGACAAACTACGCTGCTATTCCTTGCGGCTGTTCCGAGGGAACAACCGATATTAAGGTAAAAGGTAACGGCGCAGACTCAACAAATATAGCAGGAGCGGCAAATATAAATCTGTCTAAAACTAGACAGAAAAATAGAACTTTTGCAGTCACAGCTGTAAGATCAAGAGCAAGAACCGGAGGCAATACTGCCAATGGAAATACAGGTCCAGGAAGCGTAACTGTTGGAACAACAGGTAACGCAAGTTCTACTGTATATACTACAGTAGGAGGAAGTTCAAACACACTTAATCCATAATTGGGATTGAGTAAGTTTAACCGATCCGTTTAACAAAAGAAAAACCTTTCCCAGACGGGAAAGGTTTTTCTTTTACTTTTTAAAGAATTTTTATTTAAGTCATTTCTGCTCTTTGATTATATAGTTCAATGATTCAAATCATTGAACTATTAAGTGTCTATTTTCAAAGGCTGTAAAAAAGACAAACTAATCCTATTTTGAGGCTCTGTCTCTATTTTTACTATTTTATCGGGACGGCAAAAACCAGAAGCCGCATTAAAGAAGTCCCGATAGGAGTACAAGTTTGTAAGATTAGCTTATTTTCCTGATTTTTTTCCAAATATTTAATTTCGTTTGGCCAAACGGTTTTTTTATCCATAACTTTATAGTTATACTGTTTTCCTTTATCAAAAATTTTAACAATATCTCCTTTTGTTAATTCCCCCAAACGCAAAAAGATGGTGTTATATCGAGCTATACGCCATGGTAAATCCGATGAATGTGCAAATATGTAGATTGTTCCGTTTTGAGGCGGAAATGCTGTTCCCTTTGCCTGTGCGACTCCTTTTTCCAAAACCGGTCTGTAATCCGCTTCTTTCCAGGGATTAATATCTTTAAAAATAGGTGCTTGAGCATTAATTTTAGGAATTTGAATATAGGTACCGTTTTTAATAATATTGTTATCGACTTTAGGAGTAAAAACAAAAAGCATTATATATGGATAATAAATATACAAAAGGAGAAGTGCGGAAAAAAGCATTAATAAATTTCCGATATAAAAAGCGAATGGTTTTTTAGGTTTCTTTTGTTTCATTGGGTCTTATTATAACGAGGAACTTTGAGGAGTCAAGAAGTATTAAGCTACAGTCACTCCTGGAGAATTCCCCGAGTGTAGTCGCAGAAATAATCCAGTAAAAAACATTATTAGTGCTCCAAGAATCATTAGGAATAACCAATAACCTCCACCTGTTGCCGGAAGCATTGCGCCAAGCACTGCTTGAGCAATATTGCTTCCACTGCTTCCGCCATCGCTTCTACCATCACTTCGTCCGTCGCCGCCGCCGCCACCATTCCCGCCGCCACCCGGTGGTGGTGGAGGTGGAGGAGAGGTTACAGGTGGTGGTGGAGGATTAACCGGCTTCTTACAGGAAAAGCAGGAAAAGTCAGAATTGTTAATATCTTCGTTACTAATATTAATTGTGCTATCTATGTTTCCTGTTGTAATTAGTACACTGCCGTTATTGTTATCGGCAGAATTGTTACCTGTATTTGTATCATCAACTACATTGTTTAAAATGTTGGCAATATTTATAACGGAGTAATCTAATTCGTTTGTACAAGATGCAAAAATATTATTAAATGACCCTTCCCCGTTTCCGGAAATTTTATATAAAAACAAACCGTTATTTGTTCCCTGCGGATCACTGTTTTGGTTAATGTTTTTATTATTAATGTTTATCTTGTCCGTAATATTCCCCGTTATGATTGTTACGTCTCCGTTATTGTTATCGGCTGTATTATTTCCAGTATTAGCATGAACCTCAACATTATTAACGATATTAACATTATTGGATTGGGAAATGTTTACAGATGTTCTATTACCAATGTCAATGTTGTTGTTTGAATCGGAGCCATTACCGGTTATTATTACCTCTCCACTCTCGCAAGGACCTGAACATTCGCATCCGCCGCAATCTTTATTGCTAAAATTATTAGTGTTGATATTTTGGTTTTGAATATCTGTCGTAGTTGTAATATTTCCTGTTGAAATATTGGTATCTCCAGAGTTTGAGTTTGCAGTGTTATCTCCGGTATTAGCATCTGAATTTACCTGATTATTAATATCCGCATTATTGGATTGATTTACAGTTGTAGCATTTTGTACCGAAACATTAACCGCATTCTGCGAGGAATCTCCATTACCTTCTATAGAAAGCACGGTTTCTGCTCCCGCAACTTTTGGCGAAACAATAAATAATACTAATGACAGAAATAAAATACTTATCTTTTTCATATTAGAAGACTTTTAAAATTTATTTATTTTAAAAATCGGGGCAGATTTTTTATTTTCTTACCCAGGACAAGGAGCAGGACAATTCCCGGGATCAGAACAATTAACCACGCTGCGTTGATCTTAATTGCTTTTGTATCGGTTTTACCAAGCACATTTTTGGCAAGAATATTTTTTGCCTGATCAGAAACTCCGGCTACCAATACGCTGGTAAAAGAACCACCGTTGTTTACTAAAGCGTTCGAAGTAACCGAAGCAGCAACAGCTCCGCTTTGCCCGTTGTCGCTATTTGAGTTATTATTTGATCCGCCGGAATTTCCATTGTTTAAATTATTGTCTTGATTCTGAACAGCTGCAGTCTGTGTTTGCTGATTATTGTTTTCTGTTTTTTGCTGTTTTGTTTGGCCGGGAGCTATAAAATCTCCAAGCCAGCTGCCAAAAACATTAATAACCGTTACAACTAACTTCCCATTGCTGGCTATATTGTTGTTAACAAAATTAACAATATTTGCAATTATTTTTGCATCACCAGTAACAATACCTGAATTCCCACCGGTATTAAAGTTTGATGTATTATTACCCGTATTCGCAGATAAATTAAGGGCGTTATTTACATTTGCAGTATTGCTTTGAACAACGGTATTATTCGTTGTTTGATTTGCGTTACTTGAATTGGATGAATTTGCGCCATTTGCATTATTTATTGCTGTAACTTCCCCTGTAACAGGATCTACTGCAAATTCTGTTCCCGCAGATCCGGCAAAAGTGGATCCGTCCGGAGAGCCAATGATTTGACCAAACCATTGCCCTGCTCTATTAACTATTACCAACCACCAATTACCGCCGTCAATATTGGAATTTGCAATATTCAAGACGTTTGCGTCTACCTCCGCATTGCCTGTTTTAATAGTTGAATTGCTATCCGTGTTAAAGTTTGTATCGTTATTTCCTGTTTGAGCATCTAGCACAAGCGCATTATTAATGGATGCGTCGTTTGATTGAAAAGTGTTGTCATTGGTTATGCTCGTTGCGCCTGCAGTGTTATTAGAACCTGCGCCATTATCTGTATTTACGGCTACTGCCGAACCGCCACAGCTTCCCCCGCAAATTTTATTTATTGCATCTTCTGTGAGTATAATATTTCCAATTAAATCCCCGAAAATATTAACAACTCCATAGATGATGTTTCCTGCAATATTATTGTTAACAAATGTTAAAGCATTAGCAGAAACATTAGCATCGCCTGTAACAATATCTGAGTCGCCTCCGGTGTTAAAGCTTGCATCATTATTACCTGAATCTGCGCTAAGAGTGAGATTGCTGGATACACCTGCATTATTTGTTTGAGTGGTGTTATTATTCGTGGTGCTATTGCTATCTGATTGATTAGTGGAGCCTGCTCCGTTTCCTGTGTTTGAGGCAGTCGTTGAACCTGAACCGCATCCGTTTACACAGTTTGCGCCAAAATCTAAAACTATATCTCCAACGTGATCATCTGCAATGTTAAACTCCGCTACCGCTACGCCGTCTACATTAGTATTAACTGCTGTAATAACTGTTCCGGAGGTATTAGCATCGCCTGTTTTAATAGATGAATCCCCGACATTAAAAGAAGTATTATTTTGTCCGGTAACAGTCGCCTGATTTAAATTATTATTAACAGTTGCGCTGTTTCCCTGAGTTATATTGTTGTTATCAATAACTGATGCAGAAGCGTTATTGGAAGAATCTGCTCCGTTTCCGGTATTTGAAACCGAAACACTTTCACCATCTCCATTACCTGCTGCCGCGAGGTTTGAATTACCGGTTGTTAATAATGAAGTATCATTGGTTGCATCTCCGGTAACGATTGCTGGATCTCCCGTACCCCCACTGATAGACGTTTCCTGCTCTGGATTTGTACTATTAATCGTCGCTGTTGGAGCAGTCGGAGCTTCGGGTGCTGTTGGAGCTTCCGGTGCTGTTGGTGCAGTTGGAACCGATGGAGCCGTTGGAACGCTTGGAGCTGTCGGAGCTTCGGGTGCAGTCGGAGCCTCCGGAGCCGTAGGCGCTGTTGGAGCCGTAGGCGGCGTCGGGATATCTTCCGCATAAACCGGCACAATGCGTGTAAACAGCATTGCTGTTATTAATAGTATAGTTATATATTTTTTAATATTTATAATTTTCATTTTAAATTTTTAACTTTGAACTTTTAATTTTTAACTTGTCTCAGGGTACAGAGTGCTTCTGTCGAAGTGTTTTAACAAAAAGCACTCTGTAACCCTAAAAGATTAACCCATGTGCAAGAATGCCCAAAGAGCTGCAAAATTGAATGAAAATTCAACATTTGGCATCTCTGGCCAATCAATACCCATTAGGTCACCTACTACGTTTACGTTTCCGGAATTATTTACACCTGTATCAACAAGCGCGTCTCCGGTAACGATTGCTGGATCTCCTCCTTCGACACTACCGGTGTTTGACTCAACGTCATTTTTACCGGTCTTAGCATCTAGATCTTTAAGATCGTTTCTAAGGTTAGACAAATTTCCCTGACCAACAGCTTGTAAGCTATTAAGAGTCAAGGTAATAATATTGTCTGCCCTGTCGAAATCGGGCTCTGCTCCGTTTCCGGCAATTTTTGCCAGAACATCCCATGTGCATCCGCAATCAACATCTGCGTAGTTGAAGTTAACCGCATTATCAATATCGGCTTCGACTGTTGCATTTCCGGTGCCAATGATTACATCGCCTCCTGTATTAAAGTTTGCGTCATTTTCACCTGTTTCTGCGTCTGCATCAACATTGTTGGTAACGTTTGCTACATTGTTTTGCGAAACGCTGGTAACTTTAGCAAGAGCTGCGGTAATATAATTACCGCTTCCCGCGCCGTTTCCAGTTATTACAAATGAAGCAGATGGGTTCGATGCTCCAAGAGCGGATCCTACTTTAGTAGAATTAACATTTGCAGTAGTTGAAATGTTAGTATCTACCTTAGCGTCTCCGGTTACGATCATTACATCGCCTCCGGTGTTCATATTTGCATCGTTTTCACCTGTTTCTGCGTCTGCATCAACATTGTTGGTAACGTTTGCTACATTGTTTTGTCTAACAGCCGTAGTTGTTGTTTGATCAAGTTTTACTCCGTTGTCGGAATATGCTCCGTTTCCGGAGATTTTGACATCGGTTGAACCTGCTGCGCAACAATCTACTTGTGCTGCGTTGCTGTTAAGCGTATTTACAATGTCCGCTTTAACTGTTGCTTTCCCCGTGTCAACAACTACAGTTCCTCCGGTATTGAAGTTTGCGTCATTGTCACCTGTTTTTGCGTCTGCATCAACATTGTTGGTAACGTTTGCAGTATTGTTTTGCGTAACTGTTGTTGTGTTACTTTGAGTAACATTTGCCCAGTTATCAGAACCTGCTCCGTTTCCGGAAATAACCACGTTTGTTTCTGCGAACACTATTGGGGTTAAAACATTAAGTAAAATTGCTGATGTAGCAATTCCTGTAACTATTCTTCTTTTTAAATTCATTTATATTCACCTCCCCTCTTTTATATATTTCCTTCGATCTTTCGAAAGATTACACTTCTTTCTCCGTATCTTTTTTTTCGTGCCTAAGCCCGAAAAACAAAAAACGGAAACTTCTTCACACAACCTTAATTTGTGTAAAAAAGTCTCCGTTTGCGGTCGACCTATTTCGTTATTTATAACTCGAAACTACCTTTTTGTCAATATCCAATTTACTCAGGGCTTATGACATTTTTCGTACTTTTTAGAGCTTCTATTCTGCTATTGCTGCTAATTGTAATGTTTTGAATATTTTGCACCCGCTTTTTCTCCGCTTGACCAACTTCCATGCTAGTTTTTCTAATATTTCTGACTGTTATTTGAGTTACTTTACGGTCGCTTACATAAAGCTCCACACTGCCGAAGACTATATCTGACAAGGCTCTTTCTATTTCTCCTAATAAACTAACTTTATCCTTTTGCGAATAAACCATATTATTTAAGTTTTAATTCAATGATTTCTTTTTTGCCGTCAATTTCTCCGATTTGCAACCTCAAACTACTACTTATTTCATTTATTGGAAAACCCAACCTTGTTAACTTAGTAGAAATTGCCTGGACTTCTACCGGGTCATTATGAATATCTGCTGCAATCCACTCATTTTGATTATTTACGGAAAGTCTTACGTAATCTTTGCTATTTATTTGCACCCCCTGAGAGTTATCGTTTATTATTTTAATATTTAGAATAAGAAATATTCTTCCCTTTACAGCCCTTGCCCTTTGTCCCTTAACTATTATTGAATCCTGAAGCTCTGCGGTTTCAATTTTATAGGTTAGCTCTCCGACCTTTTTTCCTTTTTCATTTTTTAGAGGAAAATTAAATTTTTTATTTAGTTCCTGTTTGGCCAGTGTTGTTGCAGGAAGAGGCCTACTATTCTCAGCGCTATTATTACTATTATTGACTTGCCCTTGACCAAAAGATTTACCAATATAAAAAGTAGTTATGATGACGATGACAATTCCTAAAGCAGGATAAAAATATTTTTTGTATTTTCTAAAGTTACCATTTCTAAATTTATTTGTTGAGCTGGCAACCCGTTGTTTAAACTCGGCGCTTTTTATTTGTCTTTTTGTTTTGTGGAAAAAATTCCAAAAAGCTTTTTTTTGTTTTTCTCCAAAGTTATTTTTCTCTTCTTTTTGCTCCGCGGCTGAAGATTCGTTATCCGGATTACTTAATATAGGCGTAGATAAATTCAGTTCTTCCATAAAAATTGCCCCAATATGGGGCAGGTTTTTCAATATTTAAGCTAGAGAGCAGATATTAGCACCAACTTTTTGACTTGTCAATAGTGATTAATTGAGATTAACAACTAAAACCTTAATCCTAACTACTTGTTCTCCTGCTTTTTTATTAATCTCAATATCTATTTTTTCTTTCCCGTTTGCTGCAACTAATTTATTTAAAACGTTATCGTTAGTTTTGGTTTGTACAAACGACTTTGCACTCATTCCCATACTTTCTATTTTTTGTTTATACCAATCGGTTATTTTTCCAGGGTCGTCGTTACTCTCTAATAAAAGGGTGTTGTCTAAACTTCCTATTTGCTTTGAATTAGGATACACCCAAGCATTATCTGTTGTCGGTTGAGTTTGTTTAACTTCTTCTGTTGGAGTAGTATTATTTTGAATTCCAGTAACTGTCAAGATCGGGGTTGGAGTTTTTGTTTCTACCTTTATTATAGTAGGCTTACCCTGCGACGTTTTCTTGATAAGTTGTTTTGTAATAGAATTTCTGGAAAAAATTAAAAATATTAAAACTAAAATCAAAAGAATTTTAAAGGTCTTCATAAAGGTCACACTATTATAGAGGATACTGTCAAGTTAGTTAATTTTTATGAGAAGCTGACTATCTTCGTCTACAGTTAAGGCAACTTTATCTCCTCTTTTAATTTCTCCCGAAAGAATTTTTTTTGCAATTAGGTTTTCTACATTATCTTGTATATAATGTTTTAGCGGACGGGCACCAAATTGCTGGTCGAATCCTTCGCTTGCAATTTTTAAAACTATTTTTTCATCAAAGGTTATTGTAATATCTTTTTCCTTCATCATTTTGGAAAAACTTTCTAACAAAAGCTTTGTAACCTGTGTTACTTCTTCTGGAGTTAACGGCTTAAAAACAATTGTATCGTCAAACCTATTAATAAGTTCAGGTTTAAAAATTCCTTTTGTTTGCAGAAAATCAAATAATTTCTCTTTAAAGCTTTTATCCAAATTAGGAGATTTTTTTACCTCCTCCCGGATCATTTCCGAAGCAGCATTTGATGTTGCAATAATAATTGCGTTTGCAAAAGAAACTGTCTTTCCCTTATTATCCGTTAATCTTCCGTCGTCAAAAACCTGTAAAAATAAATCGTGAATTTTATAATTAGCTTTTTCGAATTCATCCAAAAGAATTAAGCAATATGGATTGTCATAAACCTTGTCTGTTAATTCCCCTTTTTCCGAACCCTCGCCCGGCATTGCGCCAAGCAATCTTTTTACCCCATCTTCCGAAGAATATTCGCTCATATCAAGCCTTATCATTGTTTCTTCCGATCCGTAATAAATTTCGGCCAGAGCCTTTGCCGTTTCCGTTTTTCCAACTCCTGTTGGTCCTAAGAATAGAAATGATATCGGTTTTTTCTGATCGGAAAGACCCGACCTTAACCTTCTCATTGCTTCCGAAACTGCTAAAACAGCTTCATCCTGACCAATAACTCTTTTATGCATTTGTTCTTCCATATGCAGTAATAATTCTTTTTCTTTTTCTTTTGGCACACCAACGGAAACGCTCATTTTTCTTTCTACTTGGGCAATAATATCCTCTTCTTCCAATTCTTTTTTTCCGGAAATAGATATTGCGGTCGAGGCATCGTCCAATAATCTTATCGCAGATCCCGGTAAAACCAAATCTTTATTGTATTTATCTGCAAATTTTATCGCCTTAAGAAGCGCCCTGTAGCTAATAAAAATATTTTTGATCTTTTCAATATGCCAAGCATTGTTAAAAAGCATTAATTTTGTTTTGTCTTCGTCCGGTTCTTCTAATTTAATCGTTTGCAAAGACGACAATAATTCGTGCATCGGCTCTACGTATTGTTTAAAAGCCCCCGGAGTAATAGTTGCAACTATCCTAACTATTCCTTTTTCTATATACGGAACAAGTGCTCCGGAAATATCCAAGTGGAAAGCCGAACTTCCCAAAATATTTTCAAAATTTTTAATAAAAATTATTACGTCTCCTGCATGAGCAACTTCTGCAATTATTCCGTCAAGTCTTGTCTCAAGCTGTCCTTGATTTTCTGCACCTGCCAAAAATGCGTCAACCATAAGCTGAAAAAATCTTTGGTGATAAAGATTTCCTTTTAGTTTTCCGGAAAAACTATCTAAAGCAAATGCCTGCATTAAGGATTCTCTGCCCGAACCGGGATCTCCAATAATAAGTGTGCTTTTATTTACTACTAAAGATTCTATAAGCATTTTGTACTCATCGTTTCTGGCAACCACCGAAGGATTTCTTTTTGTAATCTCCGAAGTTAAATCGACCATGTATTTTTCGGTTTCGATCGTCCACCCGTTAACCCAGTTTTCGGCCATTCCCTGTCCCCAAAAAACTATTTCCGTTTGCTTAGGTTTTTCAAGGTTGGGAAAACTAATCTTTGTCCAAGCTAAGATACTTAACAAGTCTTCATTTTTTAATTGTTTTTTAAAAAGGAGTTTTGTTTTATCTTCTGTAACTAAAAAGTAGGCTGCAAAAAGATCAGCTTCGGTAACAAAATTACTCCCCAGTTTTTTTGCTAAATCAAAAGCAAGATCTTTAAGTTGATCTTTATCAAAATCGAGGTTGCTAATTTCTTTTTCTTCCGCATCAATTTTTTTTAAGAGAAATCTGCCGGAGTTATGCTTTTTAAGCTTAGCCAAAAAATTAACTTTAGGACTTATATATAAAGTTAATGCTTCCATTGTAAAAGACTCCAATAAATTTTCTTTATTCTCTAATGTCTTAATTTTTGGAAATTTATTTTGCACTTTTTTCTTAAAGAAAAATTCTATCATTATAAAAATACAAAGAAAAAATAATGGGTATTTTAAATTTGTTAATTTTTGCGGAACAATTAAAAATTGATTTACGGTTCCTGAAAAAAGCAAAATAAATATTAAAAAGCGAACTAATTTTGCAAAGCCCAAATTATAATAATAAAAAATTTTGGCGTAATTTATCATTTAATAAAAAGCAGTAAAATTACTGCAAACGGAAAACAGAAAAACAAAATCGTTGTGATTATTTCCAGAGAAAGTAAAACTAATAACATAAAAATATCTGTTAATATTACAAATAGTTTAATAAAAATTCCCATGACAATCGAAAACCCCACCAAACCTTCTCTGTATTCGTTTTTCCAAGGTCTAAAAAAAGTTTTTATTAAAAGAGGTAATGATACGAGTTGAATAAAAGATTTATTTAAAAAGATAAAAAACTTAAAAACCGAAGTGGGCACTTCTAAAAACCAGAAGCGTAGAAAAATAAACAGCAGTTCTACGTAAAATAGCATAATTTAAGTTTAGGAAGTTTTATATTTAATTGCAAATCCGGCAATTTTATTTTTTAGTGCATTTAAGCGGGCAAAACTGAATTTGACCTTGATTTAATGCACAGCTTGGATCAAAAACGCAATTATAAAAGATCGGTATTGTTGTTGTAGTAGTATCTTCTTCATCCGGATCCGGCGGAATAGTTGTAGTTGTAGTTGTAGTTGTAGTTGAGTCTCCACCGGAACCAGATATTATTTTAAAATCAGCTGTTCTAATCATGTTTGTTGCCATAGAAAACAAGGAACTTGGATTAAAATTAACAGATCCTGCCACAGCAGATATTGTGTAATCTCCAACCGGAAGATTCGGAAAAAAGAATTTACCCAAACTATCCGTTGCGATACTCCCATTAAAAGGTCCTGCTATAGCAACTGATGCTCCTTGATACCCCTCTCCGGGGTCAGGAGTATTGTTTGTATTTAAATCCGTATAGACTGTGCCTTGCAGTAATGGCGTTTGAGAATTTCCTCCGCCACTCACTATCGTAGTTGATGTCGTTTCTCTGGGAATAGTAGTTGTAGTGGTAATTGGAGGAAGACCGGAACATGCGTTTAAAGTTTTAAAAGCATTTAGTCTTGGGCCAATCGGTTTATCGGTAGAAATCGGATCTGCATTGTCTACTAGACAACTTTTTACTTGACTCGGAGAAAGGCCGGGATTAACCGACAAAAGTAAGGCCGCAACTCCCACGACATGAGGAGTGGCCATGCTTGTTCCCTGTAGTACTTGATAAGAGCCCCCGGGAGCGGTCGATAAAATTGTATTAGCGGCGGTTTTTGCTGCGCCATTACTATTACCTCCGGGAGCAGCAATATCAACTATCGATCCAAAATTTGAGTAAACTGCCCTTTCATCATTTGGACCGGTTGCGCCAACTACCAAAACCCCTTGACATGATGCCGGACTGAAGTTTGATGCATTCATATTACTATTTCCTGCTGCAACAATAACCGTTGTTCCATTATTTATTGCAAAATTTATTGCATCCTGCTCCATAGATGAACATGCATGAGCTCCTCCCAAACTTAGATTAATTACCCTTGCTCCATTTTCGGAAGCAAAAATTATTCCCGAAACTAATGCCGTTCCACTTCCCGTTCCTTGAGAATTTAGCATCTTGGCTACAATAAAATTAATATTCCAATTAATACCGGCTACTCCAACTCCATTATTAGTAGCGGCACCAATCGTGCCGGCAACATGAGTGCCGTGATACGAATTATCCGTTGCCGTCGAATCTACACAGGTTCCGGAAGCACAATCTGCCGCCAAAGAAATTCTGCCATTAAATTCCGGATGACTTCCGTCAACCCCCGTATCTACTACTGCAACTTTAGTTTCCGACGTTCCTGTTCCGATAATCCATGCGTTTGGCATGTCAATTTTTTGAAGCGCCCATTCCTTGGGATAGCTTGGATCATTTGGCTCTGCTTGTGCAGAAAAAATATAATTTGGCTCTGCTTTTTCAAGCTCATTAAATTTCGATAATTCCTTAACTACACTTTTAACATCTATCCCCTGTTTTAATTTTAAAATGTAATATTTTGATAAGCTTGGATTGGTTGATGTTTTATACACTTTTTCCTGAGAAATTACTCCAAGACTTGTCAATTTTTGCTTAAATTCAACACTTTGACTTAAATCAACTTTATATTTAATAATCACCTGATCTTTAACAAACGGCCCTGAAATTTCTTTTGTTTTTGTATCTTTAGAAAAAGAAGCAAAGATTCCTAACGTAATTAAGAAAAGCAAGCTAGTTATGCCAATTATTGACAATGTTTTTTTCTTTTTATATAAATTTTTGAATTTATTAATTAGCTCTATTGATGTAATTTTTTTCAACATTTTCTATCTCCGGCAATGCTTTTAACTCTAACATTACTTCTTCTAGTTTTAATTTTGTCTTTAAATTAAGCAAGTAATAATTTTTAAACGCCGAATTCGATGCTTCAAAAGCCCTTTTTTCCGAAATTACTCCTAACTCTTTATATACTTTTCCTATTTCCGTTTTTCTTTCCTTAGATATTTCATCCGGCCCCATTCCCATTTTGTATTTAACTATCAACTCATTCTGGACAAATTCAGGAGTCGGTATTGGCATATCGGTTGGAGTTACTAATCTTGAAGCGGTTGGTGTCGGAGTTATTATTGGACTGGATTGGCTGAGTTTTCCGTTAATTATCGACGAAATAGAAAACCAAAGCATTAAAGCTCCAATTATAATAAATATAATTATTATTCCGGTTTTGTTGATTTGAGACAAAGCATTAAAGTAATTTTCTAATTTACTTATAAATCCTTGCGGTTTTTCTTCTTGCACTGGTATTTCTGGATCCATACGTTAACCAACAGCTCCATTCAGAGTGCCATTTGCAGTCGGGCTACTGTCTGTAGTAGCTTGCGCTTGTCCAAATCCGGCAGGCGGAAGAGAAGAATCAAATTTAACTGTTTGTGTCTGATTATTTGCCTGAGCAATTAAATCCTGCTCGGGAGTATTAACAGAAGGAACAGGCGGAACCGGAGGAAGTTGCTCTTGAATAACCGGATTTACGGGAGGTTCTACCTGACTAGCTTGTCCACTTGTTGGCAATGGGCTCTGATCCGAAGTTTTTTGTGATTGAGCCTGAGAAGCCGGAGCGACAACGGCTTTGGTAAATTTAAACTCTTCCGTTTGTCCGTCGTAATCGATTAAAATTTTATCCCCTTGAATAAAGGTTTTTTTAATCATTAAAAGCGCAATTGGATTCTCGATTGCAGTCTGAACAAGCCTTCTTAAAGGTCTTGCTCCATAGATTGGATCATACCCTTCTTTTGCAAGTCTTGCTAAAGCTGCTTCGCTTGCTTCTAAATCAATTCCCTGCAAGAGTAATAATTTTTTGGTGGAATTTATTCCAAGTCTTGCAACTTCCATCATATTTTTCTCACTTAATGGCTCAAAAACCACAAGTCCATCAAACCTGTTAAGAAGTTCCGGTCTAAAGAATTTTCTAAGTTCTCCCATTAAAATCTTTGTTAATTCTTCAAATTTCTCCTTTGTATTATCCGGTTCTTTTTGCTGACCCTGCTGCCCATTGGCTTGTCCCTTAATTTTTATTTCTGCTTTCTTTGCAGCATCAACATTATCTTGTAATTGCTGTTGAATTAATGCGCTTCCAATATTAGATGTTGCGATAATAATCGTGTTTTTAAAAGAGATTGTATTACCTTTATTGTCCGTTAATCTTCCGTCTTCCAAAAGTTGAAGAAGAATGTTAAACACATCCGGATGAGCTTTTTCTACTTCATCCAAAAGAACTATTGAATATGGCTTTGCTCTAACTGCTTCTGTTAATTGTCCTCCTTCTTCATACCCCACATATCCCGGAGGTGCCCCTATTAACTTTGCTACCTCATGTTTTTCCATATATTCACTCATATCAAGCCTGATCATGGCGTCTTCTTTGCCAAAAAGAACCTCTGCTAAAGTTTTAGCCAACTCCGTTTTACCAACTCCTGTAGGACCGAGAAAAATAAACGAGGAAATTGGCCGGTTTACACTTGAAAGTCCAATTCTTCCTCTTCTTACAGCTTCTGCGACTAAGGTTACGGCATTTTCCTGATTTATTAATCTCTTATGAATTGTGTCTTCCAAATGAAGTAATTTTTCGCTCTCGTTTTCGGTTAATTTCGTAATCGGAATTCCTGTCCAACTACTGACAATTTTTTCTATATCTTCCTCTTTTATTTGGTTACTTTCTTTTTTACCTTCATTTAACTCTAATCTAACTTGTGCCGAAGCTTCATCTAGAAGATCTACTGCCTTGTCCGGAAGGTAACGTTCCCCGATGTATCTCTTAGAGAGCTTAACTGATGCTTCAATTGCCTCAGGTGTTACAACAACTTTATGGAAACTTTCGTATTTTGGCGCTAAAACTTTTAGCATTTCTATCGCTGCTTCTTCGCTTGGCTCATCTGCGATAACGGGCTGAAATCTTCTCTCAAATGCTTTGTCTTTTTCAAAATATTTACGGAATTCAGCTGTTGTAGTTGTGCCAATAATTTGTAACTGCCCACGCGCCAAGAAGGGTTTTATAATATTTGAGGCATCAAGTGCCCCCTCGGTGTCTCCGGCACCGATTATTGAATGTATTTCATCAATAAATAAAATTATATTTCCGGCTGCTTGGGTTTCTTTTATAACAGATCTTAATCTTTCTTCGAATTCCCCTCTATGAGAAGCCCCTGCAATTAACGACGAAAGATCAAGTTGGATTATTTTTTTATCCGCTAAATCCTTTGGAGCTTTTCCGGTAATAATATTTTGAGCAAGTCCCTCGACAATTGCCGTTTTACCAACACCTGCTTCGCCGATAATAATTGGGTTATTTTTAGTTCTTCTTAAAAGAATATGGGTAAGCCGCTCAACCTCCCGGTCTCTTCCCGTTATGGGATCTAATTCACCATTTTTTGCCTGCTCCGTAAGGTCAATGCCAAATTGTTCAAGGGTTGATTTTTTTCCGTAAACAAAAGTTGAGGATTTAGATAATTGTTTTTCTACCTTTTCCTTATCTAGTCCCTTAGCTTTTAAAAAGTCCGAAGCAGCGATATTTTGGGAAAAAATTGTAACTAATAAATCTTCGGGGGAAATAAACTCAACTCCTCTTGATTTAACTGTGGAGTAGGCTTCTTCGAAAAGACGTTTTGAATTCTCCGAAAGCGTTGGTTGCCCCTCAAAAGTTCCTGTTTGTTCTTTGCTTTGAAGTTCTTGGGATAATTTTGCGACATCAACTGAAAATTTTGCTAAAAGCTGAAAGATGTCCGAATCAAATGCAAGACCTATTAAGAGTTGTTCCGGCTCTATTAGCGCCTGCTTTATTTTTTTTGCCTCTTGCTGAGCCTGATTTAGTGCTTGTGAAGTCCTACTGTCAAGATGTGACATAACCGACAAATCCTGTCTTTGGTTTGGCTGCATAGAAGAACCAACTAAATTATCTGACGCTGCTACCTGTGGCGGCGGAAATGGCGGCGGCGGTTCTTGAGCAGGCTGGGCAGGATTTGCCTGCTGAACATCTTTATGTTCATCATCACTGTCTGTGGTTAAATGTTTTAAATTAAATAAATTTCCCAACATATTATTATTGTGAGCACGTAAACGGATGTCGCAGGTCCATTTTTACCATTCCTCCCCATTCCACAGCCGTAAAGCCTACTCTCTTCGGAGTAACGATTAGAGGATTCGATATTGATATTTTTTTATTTAAAGCTTCAAAATAAATTCTAACTCTAATGAAGGTATCCGGAACAGGATTAAATAAAACCGGTTCTATAGAATCGATACTTTCTTTATCCATAACTCCTACAAAATAGTACGGAGAAGATGGTAAAACCTTTTCCCAATAATCTTTAAATTCCACACTTTCCTTTTGGTTTAATCCTAACCTTGGAAGCAAATCATCGAATAATAAAGAGAGTTCTGATTGTTTAACAACAAATCCTTTTTCCGGCTTTTTTACTAATTGATCCGGAATTTCAGACTCATAATACAGGTATGGATAAAAATTATTGTTTGAATTAATTAAACCGCCTTTATTTGCGATTACCGTCCATCCGTCTTGCGGATAATCCGGAATTGTTAAAGTTAATCTTCCCACTGTATTTACTTTTACGTTAACCGGTTGAGTTTCTTCCGGATATAAATAAATCGCAGGTTTACAAGAAGGAGTCCACCATGAGACATTACTTGTCGTAACAAACTGTACTTTTTTAAGCTGCAATGATTTATCACCGACCGGAATAGGAGGAATCGGTACATTTGTAGCCATATATTCATAAGCATCTTGTCCATCTATTAAATAGATCGTGCCAAGATGCAGTAATAATTGATATGATCTATTTCTTGATTTAACAAATAAGGTTCCTATCTGGGAAACTTCCAGTGACTGAATGGAACTTGCCGGAGGATTATTTCCGTCATGAATATATGCAATTCCTACCGACGGATCATTTGCTCCGACTCCGGATATTTCTGTTTTATTAAAACCGTACGGTGGAAATGTAGCTGTGTCCTGAATTACAGTTACTGTTCCTCCGGAAGCTTTGCAGTTTTTAATATAATCAGGAAGTGCTGTTCCGCTCTTAAAATATACATCAAACCAGCTATCTGTGTTACCGGCCGGAGCAGAATCCGGTGTTATAATTGCCTTATAAACAACATCTGTAATTTGCTGGCCGTACCAGTTTCCCGAAGTCATAATCCAGAGGTTTTGAGCAGTATCAACCTGTTTCATTTCATTTATTTTAGATTTGGAAATTGAAATCTGTTTTTTAATTAAACCGTAGGTAAATCCTCCATAAGAAACTGTAATTGTAGTATCCGGAGGATCAAAATCAACACAAGAAGCGCTAGCAGAAATAGGAACAAAATCTTGATTCTTATTTGGACTAAGCGAAAATAAACCTGCCAGTCCAATTCCCGCAATTATTACAAAACCCAAGACAAGAACTATAAATTTGTTCATAAATTTATTGTAACACTATTATTTAATCTACGAAAGATCCTTTTCCGGTCCTTCGGAAATCTCTGCCTTTTCCGTCATTTCTTTTGCTTTTTCTTCTTTTTCTCGTACACCAAGCATTGTGTCTTCTTCTTCCTGATTTTGCTTTAGTTTCCCGACAATTGATTTTGCCGCTTCAAGTTTTGCTTTAAGATAAGCAATAACTTCGGTTTGAGAAAAACCGCCAATTAAGAGGAAGGGCAAAATATTTCCAACTGATTCCATACCCTTCTTAACATTTTGAGGATCGGTAGAAACGAGCAAATTAATAGCTTCTGTAATTTTATTAACATCATTATTAATCCATTCATTTCTATCTTGTTGTTTCGGAGGTTCAAGATGTTGATAATTTTCCTCCCACATTTTTCTAACAGATTCGTAATCATCAAGGCTAACCTGCTGAACTCTGTTTACAACAGGGAATGGTCCGGCGGAAAGATTGGAAATGTCTGTTAGCCCTGCCTCTTCAAGAACCATCGATGCAACAGAATTACCTTTATCTTTTGCCTCTTTTAATTTTTCCTTAAGTGACTCATCTACATTTTCCCTTTGCATTGCGTTAAGCACCGATATCGCTAAAGGATCTCCTGCCTCCTGAGCCTTTTTCAGTTGGTCTTTTACCGTAAGCAGTTTTTGTCTTTCCTGAATATTTGCGCTGTTTGGATTTGCCAATTTTTGTAAGGCAGTATTGAGCCTAAAGGTCTCTTTCTGGGCTTGAACAACCTCCTCCGGTTTATTTATCGCATTTGCAGCCGTAAGCACCGAGTTGGCAAAATTATTGCCTTTTTGACCCTCTTGAACTAACTTATCTTTTATGGAAGTAAACTTTTGTCTTTCTATAGATGAACTAATTTTCTTTGGATCCGCAATTCTTTCCAGTGTTTCATGGTATTTTGCAAGCTCTGCCCTTTTATCCATGTTTGTGCTTATTGAGGCTGTTTCAAACTTAGCAATATCTCTCATTGTTGGTAGACTAATATTGGTAAGTCTCATAACATCCGATTGCATTGACCTTAAATTTGCCACATTGGCATTAATACTTTGTGTTTTAATTTCGGGGATAGATATTTTAGAACTAAACGGAATTGCTCTTGCCATGCCCGAAGGCTGATGTGACGAAGGAGGTGTTCCCGGAGGAGAAGACGGCGGAGGCTTAGAGATAAATGATGATCCTCTTTCCAAAAGTTGTCTAACTGTGGAATTTTCATTAAGAGAAAATGTTTTTAAGTAATCAAGAAAAATCTGAAGCAGTAAAAACGGCAAAATTATTACAACCCAAAGCATTAAAAGCGCTACTATGTAAAGCGCAAAAGTATCTTTATTATTTACACTGTTTGTTAAAGATAAAGTCTGTTGCGGACCCCCTAATAAAATATTAATTGCAGTTGGATAAATAACATCACTGTTTTTTGCAAAATTAAGCGGTATGTTTGCGCTGGATCTCCAAATTCCTACCAATCCTGCTAAAAATATTGCAAAAAGCGGACCATATAAGAGCCAACGGAAAAATTCTCCAACCCAAATCTTACCGGTATTTCTAATAGGTGCATATAAAAGAAGCAATGGAAAGATTGGAGAAATAATTATAAAAAACCACAAAATTATTTTCCTAATTAAAAGAACGCCCGACATTACATAATAGGTTGCTGCAGTAAGCTTAACCAAAAGAATAGAAATAAAAGCCGATTCGTCAAAAGCAACACCATATTTGCGGTAACCCAAAAAATCTTGATATTTAAAACTAATACTTAAAAGGTTTTTTTGGGAGATAAATCCGGCTCCATCGGGATTTTTTAAGAAAAATCCTTGAATTACGTCTATTATTTGGTAGATGAATTGAATAAGTGCAAAAGAAAATGTAACCAAAAGAATTATTAAAACAAATCTGGGAACAAAACGCATTACGGTAATGTTTCTACCCCGGGATATGATCATAATAAAGGCTGTTATAAGGATAAATATGGCAAAAAAAGCATAAACTATATTCCTAATTTGTGACCAGAAATCAGCCAACGGATTTTGAGCACCGGGGGATACATAAGACCAACTATAGTTACTAATTGTCCAGTCTAAAAATTGACCGGATCTGGCTCCTACTTTTCCCACAAAAGTAACATCGGAATCACTTACCCAGGTGTCTTCCGCAGGAGGTAAAGTCGTAGTAGTTGCAGCAAAAACAGGAGAAACAAAAAATAGCTTAAGAGCTGTTAAAAAAAGAAGCAAAACGAGCAGAATTTTCTTCATAACTTTCTCTACTTATTTAAACCCGGGAATATGTAATATGTCAATAGCAATTACTTGTATAAAAACATAGCCAAAAATCGCTAGTAACAATCCTATTATAGCGTATAAAATATAACTCTTGCCATCGTTAATTTTTTGCGGATTACCTTGAGAAACAAGTATAAGATATCCCCCATAAATAATATAGAGAAGAGATACTCCTCCAATTAATCCTAAACCAATAGCATAAAATTTTGCTACAAAACCAACAGGATCATTAGGGATACATCCCAGATCTGTAGAAGTTTCCGAAGGTAAACATGTTAATGCCATAAATTGATCGTAGCATATCGGAGATTTTAAAACCAGCTTTTTTGTATCATTCTCAGAACTGATATAATTTATTCATGCTTATTCATTTTGTTTGCAAAGGAAATACTTATAGAAGCAGACTTGCCGGAACATACTTAAACTTGAGACAAATCCCAAACCTTAAAGCAACTTCTTCCGGAATTGAAGCCAAACAAAACATAAGCGGCATAATAACCTGGGAAGCGCAAAGAATTATCCAAAACAACAAATTGACTGACTTTGAAAGCCATGTTTGGCATGAAACAACTAAAGAATTATTAGACAAAGCTGATCTAGTTGTTTTTATGCAACAAATGCACCATAAATATTGCAAGGAAAAACTCGGGTTCAGAAAGAAAAATTTTAAGATATTTAACGTAAAGGATTTCGGAGATTATGGTTTTGGTGACGAATATGTTTCTTTAGAAGATGACATTGAAAGAATTAAATTAAGCGAAAAAACTTTTGAGGAAATAAAGGAAAAAGTAGATAATTTGGTTAGAGAATTGGGATTTTAGAACCAACCATGTTTTACTTTCTTTCCTTCGAGCTCTTTAAGCAGATTACCTTCTAAGGTTGTTTTTCAAACGCTCTTAATTTATCAACCTGTCTAATAAATTGTCTCTCGGGTCACCTTTGCACTCCGGGGTAGATTTTTGTTTGGTTTGCCAAAAATTCATGGCGGTAAAGGGGTCCTAGTTCGTCGTCGCCAAATGGTTCTGGGACAAAATTAAAACCAGCCGTTTTAAAAACCTCTAGAAAACGATGGGGTGTGTCCTCATTACCTACGAGGTAGTATTCGAAAAAACTTCGATCCATTTGTGTTGCTACCTCATAAGTTTTTAATGAATTTGGAATATCATCCCTTGTGTTCGAAGATTCAAAAGTAAGGAAAGTAAAGTCGGCCAGATGAAAAGTAAGATTTGAAGGAAGACCTTCCTCATTTGGTGGGGAAAATAAAACATAAGTCCCTGGGTTTTCTTCGTCAAAGCAATTCAATAAAATTTTGTAATCGCTTTCTGAACCTCCCCCGCGATCATTAAAACCAAGTAATAAGCTGGGTCGTTTGTAAAATGTTTTCTCACCCTCTCGAATAGGTTCACCTGGATCGTCTTTATTTACAAATTCAACAACTACAGCCGCTTGACCAAGCATTAATTCGGCTGCTAAAAATACACCGTCACAATCTTTAGATTCACCGCGTTTCTTCTCAATTGTGCAGTTCCAAACTTCTATTGGGTAACCAAAGGCATTAGGAACTTCCTTAATTTCTCCTTTGGGAATTAAAATAGATCTCTCAGTTTCTGGCATAATTTGTGGATTATATCAAACTATAACAACGGTTTTCAAATTGAGGCAAAAATCGGACTTCGGAAAATAGGGGTGTTAAAACCAGCTTTTTTTGGAGCTGCCTTCTTTATCGAATTCTTTAAGAAGTTCTTTTTGTTGATGAGTAAGGTTTTTAGGAATGCTAATCTTGATTCGCACGTAATGACTTCCTTTTCCTGATCCTCTTGGATTAGGCACACCCTTTTGCGCCAATCTAAAAACTGTTTCAGGCTGAGTTCCTGTAGGAATCCTTAACTTTACCAAACCGTCTATTGTTTCTACTTCTATAACGTCACCTAGGACTGCTTGGGAAAAAGAAATTTCTTTTTCCGAAACAATATCTTGTCCCTGCCTTTGGAATTTAGCACTCGGTCTTACGTCAACAACAACATCATAATTCCCAAATCTAATTCTGGATCCATCATCAACTCCGGCAGGAATTTTTATTTTTTGAGTTTTCCCTTCAATTCTAACCTGTTTTTCTACTCCCTTAACTGCCTCTATAAAATCTATCGTTATGGAATAAGTTGGTCTTTTCTGTCTTTGTGCACCAAAAGGAGAGCCTCCGCCGAAAAATTGAGCAAATATTTCAAACGGGTCGGAAAATCCTCCAAAATCCGCTCCTTCACCATTTCCGCCTCCCGATGTATAAGTGTAGGTAAATGGTCCATATTGACCACCCTGTGCCCCACCAAAAGGATTACCTCCACCAAAAGGTCCCTGACCACCTCCGGCACCTTGTTCAAAAGCTGCAGCACCAAACTGATCGTAAGCCTGCCTTTTCTGCGGATCTGATAACGCTTCGTAGGCTTTACTTACTTCTTTGAACCTTTGCTCACCATCTTTGGTTTTATTTTTATCCGGATGGAATTGCACAGCAAGCTTTCGATAAGCCCGTTTTATTTCATCTTGAGTAGCTGTTTTTCCAACACCTAAAATTTTATAGTAATCCTTATCCATAATCTGCTTATTATATTATAAAAGCGCGTTTACCGCGCTTGATTTTTGATCTTTATCTTGAGCTTGCCGAACGGATGATCTTTGATTTTAGTTTACTACTTCTCCTTCTACAGGTTCGTCGGCAGAAGTTTTGCCATCTTCTTCTTTTTCTTCTATTTTTTCTTCTTTTTGACCATTTGTTGTTGATTCCTGATCCTGTGTTGCTCCAGGCTGCTTACCTTGTGCTGAATCTTTCGAAGCATACATTGCTTGTCCAACTTTTTGCAATGATTCGGAAAGCTCTTTAGTTTTCGTCTCTAAATCTTCCTTCGAACCTGAGTCTAAAACTCCCTTAAGGGCAGTTATTTTTTCTTCGATTTCCTTTTTTACATTATCATTAACCTTATCTCCTGCATCTTTAAGTGTTTTTTCTGCGGTAAAAATTAATGAATCTGCTGCATTTTTTGATTCAACTTTTTCCTTTTTTTTGGCATCCTCGGAAGCATGCATTTCGGCTTCTTTGGTCATTTTTTCGACCTCTTCTTTAGTTAGCCCTGTTGATCCGGTAATTTTGATACTTTGTTCTTTTCCGGTCGCTTTGTCTGCTGCCTTAACATTTAATATTCCGCTTGCATCTATATCAAATGAAACTTCTACCTGTGGTACTCCTCTTGGAGCCGAAGGAATTCCGTCTAAGATAAATCTTCCGAGTGATTTATTGTCTGCAGCCATTGGTCTTTCTCCTTGCAAGACATTAATTTCTACCTGGGTTTGATTATCTGCCGCTGTTGAAAAAACTTGAGACTTAGAAGTTGGAATCGTCGTATTTTTGGTAATAAGCGGGGTCGAAACGCTTCCGAGTGTTTCTATTCCTAAAGTAAGTGGAGTTACATCTAATAATAAAACATCTTTAACTTCTCCCCCTAAAACGCCGCCTTGAATTGCTGCTCCCACTGCAACTACTTCGTCCGGATTAACCGATTTATTAGGCTCTTTGCCAAAGAATTTTGTAACTGATCCAATTACCTTTGGCATCCTGGTCATTCCACCAACCAAGATAACTTCATCTATATTGGATTTACTAACCTTTGCATCTTTTAAAGCAACCTCTACCGGCTTTAAGGTTTTTTCTACTAAAGGCTCCACTATTTGCTCTAACTTGGCTCTGCTTAAGCTCATTGTTAAATGGAGAGGACCATCTTTACCTTGAGTTATAAATGGTTGGTTAATTTGCGCTTCCTGCGAACTTGAAAGTTCGATTTTTGCCTTCTCCGCAGATTCTCTTAATCTTTGTAAAGCCTGCGAATCTTTTCTTAAATCTACACCATTTTCTTTTTGGAATTGATCCGCGATGTAATCAATAATTACCTTGTCAAAATCATCTCCTCCCAAATGAGTATCTCCGTTTGTTGATTTTACCTCGTAAACTCCGTCTCCTAACTCAAGTATGGAGATATCAAACGTTCCACCACCAAGATCATAAACCGCAATCGTGTGGGCATTTTTTTTGTCTAATCCATAGGCCAAAGCCGCTGCTGTTGGTTCGTTAATTATACGAAGAACCTCAAGTCCTGCAATCTCCCCAGCCTGTTTTGTTGCCTGACGCTGAGAATCGTCAAAATATGCAGGAACCGTAATTACAGCCTGGGTTACTTTTCCCCCCAAATAAGCCTCTGTATCTGCTTTAATTTTTTGCAAAATTATTGCCGATACTTCTTGAGGAGTAAACATTCTTCCTTCTACTTCGACATCGGCCATCCCGTCCCGTCCTGATTTAATTGTGTAGGGAAGCCATTTTGCATCGAATTGAACAGATTCATCTTTAAACTTTTTGCCCATCAATCTCTTTATTGAGAAAATTGTGGTTTTTGGTTTTAAGACCATTTGTCTTTTTGCCACGTCACCCACGACGTGCGAAATCGGATCCACAACCGAAGGGATTGTATTTCTGCCTTCCGCCGAATGGATTACTTTTGGACTTCCGCCTTCCATCACTGCTACACAGGAATTTGTTGTTCCTAAATCTATTCCAATTATTTTTCCCATATTTCTCCTAAAATTTTAATATTTTTTTAATTAATTTTCAATATCCTTTTTTGTAATTTTGAATTTTAAATTCTGAATTTTAAATTGTTATTGTTGCTTTCCAACAATAACTTGTGCCGGTCTTAATATTCTATCATATAAAGTGTATCCTGCTTTTATCTCTTCTACCACTTTTCCTTCTCCTTGTCCTTGTCCTGAACCTGCCGAAGGATCTACCTCTGCCACATGCACACATTCCATTGTATTCGGATCAAAATCTTTTCCCACAGTTTCTATTTTTTTAATTCCTTCCTGCCCAAATGCGTCTAAAAATGTTTTTATGCTTAGTATTACCCCTTCGTCTTTAGTGTGCTTCTCTGCCAAAATTAGAGAATCAAGAGCCGGAAGAATGCGTAAGAGTAATTGCCTATTTGCTAATTTTACCCACTCTATTTTATCTTCCGCAACTCTTTTTTCTAAATTTTGATAATCTGCCAATGTGCGTTTAACCTGGTGTTCAAGCTCTTCGTTTTTTTTAATTAGCCCCTGGTCTTTATTCTCCTTTTTTTCTTCATTCTTTTTTTTCATTTTAAACTTTTAACTTTAAATTTTTATTTCTTGTTACCACCCTTTTGCTATTTCCTCTATTAAACCTCCAAAATATCTAACGGTAGGTACTACATTCGTATAATCAAGCCTGGTTGGACCAACAACTCCGATTTCTCCCGAGAGTCTCATTGGGGTCTGATATCTTGTAAAGACAAATCCATATGGACCTTGAAGTCTCGGACCCAATTCTTCACCGATCAAGACATGAATTTCTTCATCGTCTAAAACGTGAGAAAAAATATCTTTTATATATTCAAACTCATCGATTACGGAAAAAAGACTTTTAGTAACATCTATATCAAAAAATTCCGGAACATCAAATATATTAGCATATCCTGCACAAAAAACATTACCGTCATCTGTTGTGGTAATTGCTAAAGATTTTGTTTTATCAGCCAAATTTTTTGTAAGCTGCTTCAAAAATATCTGTTCCTTATCTCTTACGTCCCAAACATTCTCCTTCAGCCCAACTTCTTCTGCTACGGACAATTCTTTTTCTTTCATAAGCTGTTTTACATAAAATTTCATTGCCTGTGAAGTTGGAACCCGTCCTGCAGAAGTATGCTGTTGTTTAAGATAACCAAGTTCTGCTAGCTTAACCATCTCGTTTCGGATTGTTGCAGGAGATGCGGAAAGATTGTGCTTTTTTTCCAAGGTTTCCGAGCCAACAGCTTCCGCAGTATTAATGTATTCCTCAATAAGATTTCTTAAAATTTCTACTTGTCTTTGTGTTAAATCGTGCATATTCTTGTAAAGATGAATAATACACCCCGCGGTGCGTCATTAGCAGTATAATAACACGACTGCCAATTCTTGTCAAGAAGTAAATTTTGATCTACGATGAGAATTTTACATACACGCCTCTGGCGAAAGAGAATTCAATAAAAATAATTATCAGGAAGTAAACTTTCAATAATCATGTTAGACTAATTTTATGCGGAAAAAAAGAAAAATTATACCTTTTCTAATTAGTCTTATCTTTTTGGGGATAACTACTTATATTATTGTTAATTACCCTCCTACGTTATCATTTTCCATTTTAAATTACAAATTTTCAATTTTTTACATTCTTTTTGTTTCTCTTTTTTTATTTGTAACTTGTTTTGTTGCCTATTTTCTTAAAAATTTAAGGCGGGGTTTTTTTACAGCTCTTTTCGTGGCTGGATTTTTATTATTGAATTTTTACAAACTTGGACAACCGATTTTCATAATTCTTCTTATCACAATCTTCGTAGTTTTAGAGCTTCTCTTTACCAAAAGTAAATAATTAATTAATAAAAATAAATTATTGACAAATATCGATTCAATGATTCAAACTATTAAACTATAATGGCAAAAATTTCAAAGCGGATTATCAACAAACACTTAGAGGGTCACATCTTTGAAGTTTTTATAAAAACACTGGCACAAACCAGTAACCCTGACGAGGTAAAAAATCTTATAGAGGATCTTCTTTCTCCTACTGAAAAAGTGATGCTTGTTAAAAGACTTGCAATCGCGGTTCTATTATCAAAGGGCTATACTTATAGCCAAATTGATAGCTCCCTAAAAGTTTCTCGTCCCACAATTATGACTGTTTCTTACTGGCTCAAAAATGGAAGAAGTGGTTATAGAAAAGCTGTAGAAAAAATTTTAAATAACCAGAAAAAGCAGACATTAATTGACGACATTGAGGAAATTGTATTACAGATAACTCCGCCAAAAATACACGACAGCATTGCGTTTAAAAAGAAACAAAAACAAGGGAAAGAACTTTTTAAAAAAAAATTTAAAAAGAATTCTCTTTAGTTCAATGATTTGAATCATTGAACTAATAGTGAAGTTATTATAAATAATAGTAGAAAAAAGTTGTTGTTAAGATATCCGGCTTCGTTGTTTCATCCCTCCCTTTCTGTTAAAATTAGGCTATGAAAAAATTTTATATAACAACTGCTATTGATTACGTTAACGACACTATTCACATAGGGCATGCTTTCCAAAAAATTGCAGCTGACAGCTTAGCTCGTTATTATCGGTTAAAAATTGGAGATGAAAACGTTTTTTTTCTAACCGGAACCGATGAATATGGGCAAAAAACCGAAAAGGCAGCCAAAAGCGCAGGCATTACTCCAACTGAATTGGTAAAAAAGATTTCGGATTCAGATCAGAGGCAACAAGATAGTTTAAATATTTCTTACAACCGTTTTATTAGAACAACCGATCCTGATCATATGAAAGTTGCCCAAAAAATTTGGAAAAAAGTAGATACGTCAGGGGATATTTATCTGGGAGAATATAGCGGGCTTTATTGCGGGGGGTGCGAAGCATATTATACCGAAGATGATTTAATAAACGGTCAGTGCCCATTTCATCCGAATCTAAAAATACAAAAAGTTACCGAAGAAAATTACTTTTTCCGCTGGAGTAAATATAAAGATTTTTTAATTAACTATATTAAAGATAATCCTAATTTTATTTTTCCCAAACACCGTGCCAACGAAATGCTGGAGTTTGCCAAAAACATTAAAGACATTCCAATCTCCCGCAAGCATTTTAAATGGGGTATTCCTGTTCCGGAGCACCCTGAGCAAGTTATTTATGTTTGGTTTGACGCTTTAATAAACTATATTTCGGGTATTGGATACTTGGAAAATAAAAAATTATTTGAAAAATTCTGGCCGGCAGATATCCACATTTTAGGCAAGGATAACTTGCGTTGGCACTCTCTTTTATGGACAGCAATGTTAAAATCCTCCGGAATTGATCTTCCAAAAACAATTATTATTAACGGATTTTTAAATATTAACGGGCAAAAAATTAGCAAATCTTTAGGTAATGTTATTAAACCAACCGATTGGATAGAAAAATACGGCGCCGATGCAGTCCGTTATTATCTTTTAAGATACACTGTTTTAACCGAAGATGGTGATATTTCCGAAAAAAAATTAATCCAAGCTTACAACTCCGACTTGGCAAATGGCTTGGGAAATTTATGCTCAAGAGTTGCAAAGCTTGCGGAAAAAGTAGGATTGGAGATGGAAAATGGGGAGAAAAAATTAGATCCTAAAGTAGAAAAAGCAATCGAAGATTTTCAACTTCATGAAGCTTTAAAAATCATTTGGAGAAAAATAAGTGAAATAGATAAAAAATTAAATCAGGAAGAACCTTGGAAAATTTTAGACGAAAAAATACTTAAAGAAAAATTAATTAACTACTCAAAGGGAATTGTAGAAGCAGTTGTTAATCTAAAACCATTTCTCCCTGAAACTGCTAAAAAAATACTAAATCAATATGATGGAAAAATTACTTCCCAACCTCCTTTATTTCCAAGAATTAAATAAGTTTATGATAGATGCACATTGTCATTTAAATTTTCAGACCTTTGTAAGTGATGTTGAGGAAGTTATAGGAAGAGCAAAAGATAAAGATATAAATATTATTAATGTTGGTACCGCTCTCGACTCTAGTAAAACCGCAATTGAGCTTGCCGAAAAATATCCTGGGCTTTATGCAACAGTCGGAATTCATCCTCATCATGCAGATAAATTAGAACTCAACTGGGAAGTTGAATTTGAAAAATTGGCAAAACATCCAAAAGTTGTTGCAATCGGAGAAACAGGAATTGACTATTTCCGTTACGAGTCAAATGGCATTACCAACAAAAATTTACAAAGAAAACTTTTTGCAAAACAAATAAAAATTGCACATAGATTAGATCTTCCTTTAATGATTCATAACCGTCAGGCTGGAGAAGATATTTTGAAAGTTTTAAATGAAAATAAACCTCTCTTAAAAAATCTTCCCGGACTTTTTCACTGTTTTTCCGGAGACGTTGAGTTTTTAAAAAAAGTCTTAAACCTTGGTTTTTATGTTGGTTTTGATGGAAATATAACCTATCCCGGAATTGCCAAAGGAGAAACAACTGCTCTTTTTGATCTAATAAAATATGCTCCGATAGATAAAATAATTTCCGAAACAGATTCGCCATATCTAACTCCAATTCCCCACCGTGGAGAAAGAAACGAGCCTTCTTTTGTAAAGTTTGTTGTGGAATTTATTGCCGAAGTTAAAAATCTTACGAAAAAAGAAGTAGCAGAAAAAACAAGCAAAAATGCTACAAATCTGTTTAGGCTTTCTTAAAAACACTAAGATACCATTTAATATAATTAGGAAGCCATTTAAGTAATTTAAAATTTGACTTACCCTCTTCACGATCTCTCCAGACTGTTGGAATTTCAGTAATTTTATATCCTAATTTATGTGCCTTCAACAATATCTCGAGTGAATACTCAAAACCGCTGGTACTTTCAATTTTTATATTTTTAAAAATTTCTTTTTTATACATCTTATAAGCGTTCGTTGGATCAAGAGTAGAAATTTTAAATATATAATGAAGTGTAAATCCTGCCGTTTTTGACAAAAAAGTTTTTAAACGAGGTCCTCCAATTTTTCTTCCCTTTGGCATGTAACGAGAAGCACATATTACATCAAATCCTTCTTGTGATAATTTATACATTTGGTCAATTTGCGTAATATCATCCGATAAGTCTGCCATTAAAACCACAATTACTTCTCCTTTTGATTTTTTAAAACCTGTTCTAATGGCATTCATTACTCCTCTACCATTTCTTGAATTATTTTTAATTAGGAAAATGTTTTTTAATTTATTGTTTTTAATGTAATTTGTAGCAATTATTACGGTTGGATCATTATCTAAATCGTATATTATGAGGATTTCGCAAGACGTTTTTACTTCCTTCCCAACCTTTGCGCGCTCTTCTCCTATTCCAACACAATTGAATTGACGAACAATCGTATAGGGTAACTTATATTGTTCCCAAGCACCCTTAGCAAAATATTCACAGGCAAATTTTTGGAATCCATATGTCGACAAGGGTGGAGGTATTTTGGAGACCTCATCTTCTTTTGTCGGGAATTTATCCGTCAATTCATAAACCATACTCGAAGAAATTACGGTTATTTTTTTCAATTTTTTATTTAAAAATGCATCAATTGCGACGTCAAAAGTAGAAGCAATAATACGCTCGTTTTCTGCAATAAGATCATAAGCAAATTCATGAAAATAACTAATTCCACCGATTTTTGCCGCACCCGCAATTAGATGATCGCAATCTTTTAAGAGCTCTTTTAATAATTTTGTATTTTTTATGTCTCCCTTTACAAGGGAATAACGAGGATTTTTATCATAGCTCTTTTCGATTAACCCATATTTGGAAAAATTATCTATACCAATAACCGTATTTCCCCTCTTAAGTAATTCTTCTACAACATATCCGCCTATAAAGCCTGCAGATCCCGTAACGAGTATTTTTTGCCTGATTTTCCTTTATTCATAGCCCCTTACTAAATATTGATTTTAAGATTGGTATAGTCTAAGATCTTTATGTCAATAAATCAAGCTATAAAGGTAGTCTTTTAGACATAAGCTTATTGAAAAATCATCAGAAAACGCTCATACTTTATTTTATACAATGACCAGTTTTTTTCAAAAAATTTTTTCTCGTTATCCCGTAAAAACAACCAGAGTTTTAGAAATAATTCCGGGATTTTTGTCGTGGACACTTATCCTTTTCCCTGTCTGGGGATCACTTCTTATTCCCTACACTGTTGCCTATTTTATTCTTTTTTATGACGTTTATTGGTTTTACAAGTCCTTTTCCCTAGTAATTAACTCTTATATTGCTACTAATAAAATAAAAGAGGCAGAACAAATAAATTGGCTTAAAAAAGCAGTTGAATTTGAAAACTTTAATAAAATTTCACACGTAGTTGTAATTCCGAATTATAGAGAAACCTTAAATAAACTTAGAGAAACTCTAGCTGCAATTTCCGAGCAGACTTTCCCAACAGAAAAAATTTTTATAGTATTGGGAATGGAAGAACGAGAGAAAAATATTAAGGAAAAAGCAAATATTTTAATAAATGAGTTTAAAGATAAATTCGGCGATGTTATCGCAACTTATCATCCGGATATCGAGGGCGAAGTTAAAGGCAAATCTTCCAATGAGGCATACGCGGGAAAATACGCTTACAAAAAATTAGTTGAGGAAAAGGTTATAGAAATTGATTATGCAACGATTTCTTCCGTTGATGCAGATTCAATTTTTGATAAACAATATTTTGCCTACTTAGCTTATTTATTCTTAAAAGACGACAAACCTTACAATAAATTTTGGCAATCTGCCGGAGTTTTTTATAATAACTTTTGGAAAGTTCCCGCTCCTGTAAGAGTAATTTCTTTTTTTGGTAGTCTTTGGAGAATAGCTGTTTTGGTTCAGAAGGACCGTTTAGTTGCGCATTCCACATATTCACTCTCTTTTAGAATGCTTCATGAAATCGGCTATTGGGACGTGGACGTAATACCTGAAGATTATAGAGTATTCTATAAAGCATTTTATATGCGTAAAGGGGAACTTTGGGTGGAGCCAATTTTTTTAAAGACTTCTATGGATTCTCCGCTTGCCTCGACTTACCTGAAAACTTTAAAGACAAAATATGAACAAGAAGAACGCTGGTCTTGGGGAGTATCGGATAATCCCGTTTTTATAAAATGGTGGCTGACCGTACCTGATGTCCCTTTTGTCAGAAAAACAATGATGCTTTACCATGTCCTACTGGATCACTTACTTTGGCCCGTTAACTGGTTTATTATTACTATTGCTGCAAACGTAATGCCCTTTATAAATCCTATTTTTTCCAGAACTGCTCTTGGATACAATCTTCCCAAACTTGCCGGATTTATTCTAACTTTCTGTTTATTTGCTCTTCTTGCTATGATTGTAATAGATTTTAAAAATAGACCAAAAAAATATTCTGCTTCTATGACAAGACAATTTTTATTTCCGCTTGAATTTATGCTTTTACCCATTGCCGGATTTTTTCTCTCCACACTACCTGCAATAATTTCCCATACTAAACTTATGCTTGGAAAAAGGTTAGAATATAAGGTAACAGAAAAAATATGAGAGTATTAAAAAAACTTGAAAAAAAATTTGGGACATGGTTTTTAATTTTTGTTTCGTTTATCTTTTTTGTATTTCGTCTCCCATCTCTTTTTGAACCATATTGGTATGGAGACGAAGGCATTTATCAAACACTTGGCATTGGCATAAATCACGGCAGACTTTTATATAGAGATATTTTCGACAATAAACCTCCTCTTCTTTATCTTCTTTACAGCTTTTTTAGTTCCGATCAGTTCATGGTTAGATTGGCAAACCTTTTTTTTGGAATTCTGGCGGTAATTATTTTCTTTATTTTAGTAAATAAACTCTTTAAAAGTAAACTATCCGTATATTCATCTACCGGATTCTTTGCTTTTTTACTTGCCATTCCTTTACTTGAGGGGAATATCGCAAATGCCGAAAATTTTATGCTTTTCCCTTTAATTCTGGCCGGGTATTTAATTTTTTCTGCCTGTCAAAAATTAAATTATAAAGTTTTTTTTGTTTCAGGACTTTTAGTTGGAATTGCATTTCTTTTTAAAATCGTTGCTATTTTTGATTTTGCAGCATTTTTTGTTTTTTTACTTTTTTCGGATATTAATTTTAGATTTTCCAAATTAATAAACAAAAAATATCTTATTTGTCTTTTAGACAAAGCTTTCCTTTTTATTCTTGCCTTTTTAGTTCCCATTTCTCTGACTATTTTATTTTTTTATATTTCAGGTGGATTTTCCTACTTTTTAAAAGCAACTCTTTTTTCTAATGTTGGATATGTTGGATATGGCAATCGTTTTATAATTCCACAGGGACTTTTGATCCTAAAGCTTTTAATACTCGCTTTTTTTTCTTTTTTTGTTTTTGCAAAAAGAAAAAGTTTAGAACTGGAGGGGGTATTTATTTTTCTTTGGCTTGGATTTTCTTTATTTAATGCTTTCTTCTCTCAACGACCTTATACACATTATCTTTTAGTTTTACTACCAAGTTTTTCTCTTTTGATCGGATTTATTTTTACTAATAAAAAATGGCGGAATTCTTCTACTGTTCTTCTTTTGCTAATTGCCTACCTTGTATTTAATAATTTTTATCTTTTTAATAAAGTCGTACCTTACTATGAAAACTTTCTAAATTTTGCTGATGGAAAAAAGAGCTTAAGCGCATATCAGGGATTCTTTGATAGAAGAACCCCAATAGATTATCAGATTGCAGATTATCTTAGACCAAGATTAAAAGAAAATGACAATGTTTTTATTTGGGGTAATAACGCTCAAGTTTATAAATTATTAGAAAAATTACCACCCGGAAGATATGCTGCTGCATATCATATCTCTAACTATAAAGATGGCATGGATGATACAGCCGGAGGGCTTGCGAAAAATAAGCCTAAATTTATTATTTTAATGCCAAATGTAAAAGCATATCCTTTTTTACTTTCGGACTTTAAGCAGAGTATTATACTTTACGACGTCTCTATCTATGAAAAGATTTTTTAAAGACATAGTGTCTGATAATATAACACAAAAGGGTTTTTCTGCTTGCTTTATAATTATTTTATTATCGTTTATATATGCTGTTTTTTATTTTTACAGCTTGCCACCACTTCTTCCCCTTTTTAATCAACTGCCTTGGGGAGAGCAAAGACTTGTGAATACAACAGGAATTTTTATTCCTCCAATTATAGCTTTTTTAATTTTAACAATAAATTTAATTTTTTCCTCTTTGGTTTATAAAAAAGCCCCCTTGCTTTCCAGAATACTGGCGGTTACAAGTCTTTTAATATCCGTGCTTACTTTTCTTTTTGTAATTAGAACTGTTCAGGCTGTTTTATAAAATGTTTAATTTCTCCACAACTATAATTTTGCCATTTTTTATTGCCTTTATATTGACCGTAATTGCTACTCCAATTTCTTTAATTTTTATTAAAAAAGCAGGTCTTATCGATGATCCAAAAAAACGTCATCATCCCGCTACACTTCATACTAGACCAATTCCAAGAAGTGGTGGAATTCCTTTTTTTCTAGGTATTGCAATAACGGGGATTATTTTTTTACCTGTAGAAAAAATAACCGTTGCTTTATTTATCGCCGGACTTATTTCTCTAACTATCGGTGTTTTAGATGATAAGTATGATATTTCACCGTACTTTAGATTTTTAATAAATATTATTTCTGCTTCTATTGTTGTTTACGCCGGCGCAAATATTCCTTTTATTACAAATCCTTTCGGAGGAATTCTTTATTTAAATGCATTAAAATTGTCTTTTCTTCCGGTCGGAGTTCCTTTCTTCTTTTCTTATGCGATTGCCATACTTTGGATCGTCTGGATTATGAATATGCTAAATTGGAGCAAAGGCGTAGACGGACAAATGCCCGGAATCATTGCAATTTCTGCCATTGTAATCGGCATTTTAAGTTTACGTTTCCCCGTAATTGATCATTATAGCTTAATAAGTGCAAAGCTGTCTTTTATGATCGCAGGTGCAGCAATTGGTTTCTTACTTTTTAATTTTTATCCCGCTAAGATTTTTCCCGGATATGGAGCAACCTCTATATATCTTTTATTAAGCGTTGTTTCTATTTTAGCAAGTACAAAACTTGCAACGGCAATTTTGGTAATGGGTGTTCCAATCGTAGATGGAATTTTTACCATAACCAGAAGAGTTCTTTCCGGAAAATCTCCCTTCTGGCACGATAAAAAACACTTGCATCATCTCTTATTGAAAAGGGGTTATGGACACAGAAAAATAGCATTGTTTTATTGGTTAATTTCTGCTATATTAGGGTCGCTTGCCCTAGTTCTATCTAGTAAGGGCAAATTGTTTGCTATTGTTATGGTTGCAATAGTTGTAAGTGGAATAATATTGTTCCTACAATTAACAATAGAGGATCCAGATGATTAGATTTGCTTTCGAGGTCTTTAGACTACTTCGTCCCAGGCAATGGATAAAGAATTTCGCACTCTTTGCTGCAATTCTTTTTGCGGGAGAATTGTTTGATCAGCTAATTTTTGAAAAAGTTTTTGTAGCATTTTTTGTTTTTTGCGGCTTATCTTCGGCAACCTACATAGTTAATGATCTATTTGATATTAAAAAAGACAGGATGCATCCGTTTAAACGATTTAGACCGTTGGCGGGCAATAAAATTTCCGTTAGTGCTGCCATTCTAACTGCTGCTATTTTAATTTTTATTTCACTCTTTGTCAGCACAACTATAACTCCGGCATTTTTTATAATTTGTCTGGTCTATTTGTCCATCCAATTTCTTTATTCGCTTTTCCTTAAGTCACTTGCTGTTGTTGATATTCTAGCAATTGCAACAGGATATATACTTAGAGTATACGCAGGAGAATTTGCCAGCGGATTTCATATCTCGGTTTGGCTTTTATTAACAACAATCTCTATTTCTTTATTTCTTGCAATTGGAAAAAGGCGCTCGGAGCTTACCCTTTTGTCTGCAAACAAAAAGAACCTTATTCAAGAAACCAGAGAGTCACTGTCTCGTTATTCCGAACGATTACTGGATGTTTATGCATCAATCTTTGCAACTTCAACTTTTATTACCTATTCTCTTTTTACGTTTTTGGAAAACCCAAGAGGGATTAAGATTAGCCTTGGAGTTTTGATGCCAGAATTTCTACCAACTTTTTTTCAAAGAAAATGGCTCATGATAACTATATTACCCGTTGTTTACGGGCTTATGAGATACCTTCAGGACATTTATGAAAAAAACGAAGGAGAAAGCCCTGAAAGAGTACTTCTATCTGATAGACCACTCCTTATAACAGTTGTTTTATGGGTAATAATGGTTATTCTTATAATTTATTTTATCGGTCCTTAATCAACTAATCTTCGAGAAAAATAATTATTAATTTTATATCTCTATTGTTGGTTTTACTCCAATAGCGTTGGATACCATATTTAGGAATATTTTCTTTATAATGAGTAAATGAATGATAGCTTTTTATCCCATCCTCTATTGTTTCTCCGCCTGAACGCACATTCTCAACCCCTTCTGTTTCTAACATAGTTAGAACATCCGGATAGTGATGAATATAGAGCACATTTGTGATTGTTTTTTCTCCAGTATCTTCATTTACAAAATGAATAGTATCTCCTGCTTTCATTTTGTGATATAGAGTAGTATGTCGAAAAACCCGACCTTCTACTTTTTTCTTGCCATTTTTAATGGCCTTCCACGACCTCTCGGGAAGATGTAATAGATAATGCATGTAGATATTGTATCAAGAGGTCCGAATCCTCTACTGGGTTGTATGCGTCACGCACTTTTCGGACTTTTGGATTGTATAAAGTTCATAGGCGACATGTATTTAAGTGATGCATGTGGCCTCTGGTAGTTGTACCAGTATAGATACTTTGTAAGCTCTTTTGCAAATGCTTTGTGATCATAGTAAATTTCATCATTTCTTAAGATAAATTCTTCCTGTATGGTTCTATTAAATCTCTCTATGAAAGCATTGATCTTTGGCATTCTGGGATAGATAAATTGGTGCTTAATTCCTTGTTCTTCCAGATACATGTGGAATGACTTGAGAAACTCCGACCCATTGTCTGTCTGTACTGTATGAATGGAGGTTGATGTTAATTGCTGAAATTGCTTGAATACTTCTCTTGCTGTTGCTGATGAGAGGTTTTGTACATAAACAAATACTTCTCGTAATTAATATATACGACAATTGAATCCATTTGGATAAACCCGGGAGTTGTTACTCTTGGTGATTTACGTGTTCTTAGCTTTTTGAACTTGTTTGCCTGTTTTTTTGCATATACTTTCTTCTCAAATGTCAGATGTCTTCTCTTAATAACCTTCCCGATCGTACTTGTCGCAAGGGTTTTAATATCAAGTTCTTTTGCATATGCATCAACGAATGGTTTGAGCATGCTTTTACCAATGTTTCCATGCTCTTTTCTCATCTCCTTAATGAAGGCGATAATTCTCCAGTCTGTTTCCATCCTTCTTACATGAAGAGGTCTGGTTTGGTGAGGTACTAAACTAATGATTCGTCTCCCGGATCTCTCATAAAGGATCTTCCAATCATAGAAGGTGCTTCTTTTTACCTTGAATGCATCAAGAGTTCCCCGCAAACCATATTTGTAGTAGTGGTTGATTACATGAATACGAAATCCTGCTACGTCTGATATCTCTAGAGCTAATCCATCCTGCATCATTTTCATCAGGATATGATAACCCTTTTTAGAGTATTTCGGTCGAAAGTATCTTACCCGCTTAAAATCACTCGGCATACATTTCTTTTCCTTAATCGTCCGAAATGTATCGTGACTTATTCATGGGTCGCGAGGACTATCCTTTTTTCACGTATTGGGAGCTGATCTAATTACTCGCTAATCGACTTTATTTTACAGATTATTAAGTTTACCGTCTGGTAAAAATATTCCGGAAAAAACATTTAGATAGAACAACATTCAGTAATCCATTAACCACTAACACTCTAATGATACGTATCATTAGAGTGTTAAAAATAATTTTTAATTGAACTAATAACTATAAACAAACTTAAAAATTAGAAAGGTTTTTTGTTTTTTCTTTTTTTATACTCGTGCTCTTTCCGCCAATACGACCAATCGTGTCCTTTTAAAGGAGGAACATCTGTTAATTTCGTTTCTATCTTTTGCCAGAATTCATTCATTTTTTCATCACGCAGAATCTTTTCAACGATTTTTCTGTAGCCTTTGTCCGAGTATTTTAAATTTAAACTAACATTGGAAATTGTACTTGGGGTAACTCTGAGCATTTGTCTTATTGATGGATATGAATAACCCTTTGCTAAAAGTACAGCAATGGAAATTCTTTTTGCCAACATTATTTTTTCTACCGGAGAAAGAAACTCTTCAAGAAAATTCTCAATATCCTCGGAATCTCTTAAAGCAGAAATAGTATTTTTAAACACTTCAAATATTCTTTTTTCTACATCTTTATGGACCGGATAACGAGAGACTTGAGCCATATCACTATGATGATAAGTATCATTAGAGTTGTCAAGATAAATAAATTAATTTTGCATTTATGATTTCTAAAACCTTTGAGGCATTGTTTATAACTCCAGTTTTTAGGGGTCTGTCCGAGGACTATTCTTTTTTTGCGTATTGAGAACTAATCCAACCTATTTTGCCATCTAACAGCTTAATCTGAAACCAATTTTCTTCTTCCGAAACAAGTTCATAACTTTCCCCAGGATTTACGAGCGCTACTTGAGCCGATGATATTGAATTGCTCTCTCTAACTCTTAAAAATCCTGTTGGAGTAGTCAAAATGGTAATTTTTTTTACAGATGGTGTTGGAGTTAGTGTAATACTTGGGGAAGTTGGTATAGCAGCAGCACTGGCACCAACATCCTGATTTATGCTTAGAAAAATTATACCTTCAAGTTTGTATCCAACAATTGTTCTAATTCTAATTGCTTTTTCTTTATATCCGTCTTTAGAAAGCTTAACTTCGTGATCGGATTCCGTAATATTTTTTAATAAAAGTGGACTTGTTCCGGAAAGATTGTTGTCTAAGGAAACTTTAGCTTTATCCGGAAAAGAAACAATTAATACTTGAGCATCTTTCTTATCGTCAATCGGAATAAGATTAATTATACTTCCATGCGAAAGACCTCCTTGTCCAAAAGATCTATCGACAACGGTTAATGTTCCGGAAGAAATAGTAATCTTACTTTCAAAATAAGAAAAATCTCCCTGAAACGGAACCAACTTAATTGTGTATTCTCCGGTTGTAATCATGTTATTTTGATCACACTTACAAAGCGGCGTTTCTCCAATTAATTTTCCATTCAGATAGACTTTGCTTTTTGGCACAGAGGTAACTTGTAGACCGCCTTTATTTGAAGTTTTGTTTAAAATAATTGTAACCGTTATAAAAATTAATATCGCTATAAGAGGGGGAACAACAATAAAAAGAATTTTTTTCATGTTTAGTAATTATATTACACTAAAAACTCTGTGACAATAAAAAACCGCGTCTTACGCGGTAAACTTTCAACTTTGAACTTTCAACTTTGAACTTAATATTCCATTCCACCCATACCTCCCGGCATTTGTCCTGATCCTGCTGAAGGATTCTTTTCTTCCGGAATGTCGGTAACTAAAGCTTCCGTCGTTAAAATCATAGTTGCAACCGAAATTGCATTTTGAACTGCAGTTCTTACTACTTTCACAGGATCAATTATTCCCTCTTTTAGCATATCTACAGGAACTGCTGTTTCTATCGAATCTGTTTTTAAAATATTAAAACCCTGCCCGTGTGCACTCACCTCTCTTGCCTTAGCTATTAATTGACCTGAATCTAATCCGGCATTTTTCATTAACTGAGTAAATGGAGCTTCCAACGCTGTCTTAACAATTTCAAAACCGATTATTTCATCTCTTGCTGCTTTTACTACTTCAAGATCTTTAACGCTCATTCTCCAACTAATGTCTAGAAGTGCGACTGCTCCTCCCGGAACAATTCCTTCTTCTAATGCGGCTTTTGTTGCCGAAACCGCATCATTTACTCTTTCTTTTTTATCCTTAAGTTCAACTTCCGTCGCAGCTCCAACGTTAATTACCGCAACTCCGCCTGCAAGCTTAGCAAGTCTTTCCTGAAGTTTTTCTTTATCAAAATCCGAAGTTGTTTTTCCGATTGCTGCCTTAATTTGGCTAATTCTTGCAGTAAGAAGTTTTGGATTTCCTTTTCCGCCAATAATTCTAGTGTTATCTTTGTCTGTCCAGACTTTATCTGTTCTCCCACAGTCTTCCAAAGTAACCGATTCAAATTTTCTTCCCGTATCTTCGGATATTACGGTTCCACCGGTTAGAATTGCAATGTCCTCCAACATTTCTTTTCTTCTGTCGCCAAAGCCCGGAGCCTTTATAGCAATTGCATTAAAAGTTCCTCTTAATTTATTCACAACTAATGTTGCCAAAGCTTCGCCGTCTATCTCGTCTGCGATAATAACAAGGTTTTTGGAAACTTTAATCAAATTTTCAAGAAAAGGAAGAAGTTCGTTTAACGCCGAGATTTTTTTATCTGTTATAAGAATATATGGATCTTCTATTTCTGCTTCCATTTTATCCGGATTCGTTACAAAATAAGAAGAAGCATAACCCTTGTCAAACTCCATTCCCTCTTTATATTCAATTTCCGTAATAAGCCCCTTACCTTCTTCGACGGTTATAATTCCATCTTTACCAACTTTTTTAAGTGCCTCTGCAATTAGATCACCAAGTTCTTGATCTCCCGCCGATATTTTTGCAACGTTTGCCCAATCAGATTGTTTAAGATCTTTTTTCATTTTCTTAAGTTCTTCAACCACAAATGCGCTTGCCTTTTCAAGACCTCTTCTCATTATCATTGGGTTTGCCCCGGCTGTAATATTTTTAATTCCTTCTTCTACAATTGCGCGGGCTAAAACAGTCGACGTAGTTGTGCCGTCTCCGGCAACATCTGCAGTTTTGCTTGCTGCTTCTTTAACAAGCTGTGCTCCCATATTTTGAAATGGATCTTTAAGATCGATTTCTTTAGCAACAGACACTCCGTCATGAATTACATTTGGGGCGCCCCATTTTTTATCCAAAGCGACATTTCTTCCCTTTGGACCAAGAGTAGTTGCAACCGCATCTGCGAGCTGCTTTATTCCCTCCATTAATTTTTGTCTTGCTTCCGATCCGTATTTTATTTGTTTTGCCATAATTTAATTGAAAATTAAAAATCCGATTATTAATTAATAATCGCAAGTATATCTTTTTGCTCTATTATTGTCCATTCTTCGTTACCAACTTTAACTTCATTTCCACCCCATTTTTTATACATAACTTTTTGTCCTACTTTTATAATCATTGGAATTTTTTCTCCTTTTGGGGTAACATCACCGGGACCAATTGCCATTACTTCTCCCGCCTGTGATTCTTTCTTAGCAGTATCCGGAAGGATAATACCACTTACAGTTTTTGCTTCTGCTTCAAGCGGTTTGACTAAAACATTTCCGAAAAGTGGTTGAATTTTTATATTTTTCATAAATTGGGCAAAAAATATCACTTGTAAGAAGTGAGTGCTAAGTTTATACAACAAAAATCTTTAAGTGTCAAGAACCTATAGTTGAGTCCTTTAACACTTGACACGTGAGTCTCAGTTACTATACGATAATTTCAGTGCACTAATATGTCCTTATTTTCGGGCAAA
>PFRF01000057.1 GCA_002788395.1 Candidatus Levybacteria bacterium CG_4_9_14_0_2_um_filter_35_21
CATAGAAAATGATTATAACCATAAGCGGCTAAAAATTAAAGAGGAAAAACGCTTGACAAACAGTTATGTCGCCTATATAATCGCCTCCTATGACACGCAGCATTGAGACAAGACAGATTAAAATTGAGCAAAGAACTGATGGCGGAACGGTAGTCGTCAACAATACACATTCCACCACGTCTTACGAAACTCTTTCTAAGGCTTTTATCGGAGAAAGAAAAAAGAACACATACAAAGAAGTAAAAACATCTTTATTTAGCATGGCTGCTGTAGGTTCATTTGTTGCCGTTGCTGAAAGCTTAAGTCGCTCAGCTTATAGGGAGGCTGTCGCTGAAACTGCCATCACTCTGTTCAGTTTGGCTACCGCAGTAAGGCAGGGACAAGATACTGTTCTGCATTTTAGAAACATGCGAAAGATTGAGTCGCAGATTAATGATACTGATAATCCAAACTCGACCAATGTAGGACAAGCAATCGAGCCACTAGCAACTGAAACCCCCACTCAAGAATCCCCGATGGCAACATCTGCATAATAAGAAAATTCCACATTGAGCCAAACAAATCCGATGTTCAACAATTGGCAACAGGTAATTATAATTTAAATTACGCACGCAAGGGGACGCCTTGTGTGGCTAAATTCATCATTCTTCGATTCTAGATTTATGGTTTAATCCTAAACCCCAAATGTTTTGAATTTTGGTAATTTGAGTTTATTTAGAAATTATCCGCCAGCAGGCGGATTAGAAATTAGAAATTTTCCTCGAACTGATGGCTAGTGGCTAGATGCTGATCGCTAATGGTTTTTTAGCTTTTAGTTTTAAGTTTTAGGTTTTTTCCAGCTTTACAAACTTTATGAACTTTATAAACTTTTTAACTAAAATGTGTTATTATACTTTTTATGGATAAGCTCACTAAAAAAGAAAAAAAAGAGCTAAGACACCAGGAATGGGAAGAAAAGCTCAAAAACGAGCAAAGAAACCGACTCTATAAAAAAATCGGCATTTGGACAACCGCAGTCGCCATCTTCGGTCTTGCGGTTTGGGGATTAATTGCGGCCACAAATAGCCCTGCTTCGCAAACTCAAACCACAACTAATCTCCCCGCACCTGACGCAAAAGATATCGTAATTGGCACAAGCAGCGCAAAAGTAGTTTTAACAGAATACGCGGATTTTCAATGCCCTGCTTGCGGCACCTATTATCCAATCGTAAAACAGATTCTGCAAAGCTATGGAGACAAGATTAAATATGTTTATCGCAACTACCCACTAGCTCAGCATCAAAATGCTAAACCGGCGGCTTATGCCGCCTACGCCGCTTATAAACAAGGGAAATTCTCCGAGATGGAAGATCTTTTATACACGAACCAAAAAGATTGGTCTATTTCAAACACTTCGGAAGATATTTTTAGGCAGTATGCGGAGCAAATCAACCTTGATATAACCAAATATAATAAAGACACAGCCTCAGAAGAAACGAAAAAATTTATAGACAACCAGCTAAATGCGGCTCAAACACTAGGAATAAACTCCACTCCGACATTCTTTGTAAATAAAGACCAAATCCAAACTCCCCCAAATTTCAATGTATTTAAGAAAGTAATCGAAGATGCGCTTAGTAAAAAATAAACATTTAATCCCCGCTTTGACCCTAAGCTTTTTGGGTTTTATTGATGCTACTTATCTAACCATTGTGCATTACCGTAATCTATTGCCAAATTGTTCTATTGTGAAGGGTTGCGATATAGTTACCACAAGCCAGTTCTCTACTCTGGGAGGTATTCCAATTTCTCTTTTTGGCGCTCTATTTTTTTTAGCGCTAAGTTTTTTTGCAATTCTAATTATCACTCATCCTCATAAAAGATGGGTCAGTTGGTTTGCAACAACTGCTTTTACCGGATTTTTGGTCTCGTTGTTCCTGTTTTTACTCCAAATTGTAATTCTTAAAGCAATTTGTCAGTATTGCATAGGATCGGAAGCAATTTCTCTTTTAATTTATATTTTGTCTGTTCGAATGATCCGTCATGTTAGAAAAGGCGAAAAGCTCGGTCATTTCTAGTCCCGCAAAGCTTTCTTGACAACCAGTGCTATACTACAATTAGAGATAAATTTATGGGAGTCCTAGCAGAAACCATAAAACCAGGAAATTCTCAATGGGAACTGATCCAAGCTCCGGAAACACCTATTATTACTCTGGTTAAAACCGAAAAATCCTTTACGCCCCACGATACTTCTATCCCGGTAGCATCCAGGCGCATCTTACTTCGAGAAATAACGGAAAAACAAATTACTGGATTAGCCGCTTTATATAGAAAAGGAGACTATCCTTTGTCAGAGGCTGATGCAATAACGAAGGCGCGGTTAGAGCTGACTGATTTTGATACGATTGATGTTTCCGAGGTTCCAATATTTATTCCCACCGTCGTGACCGAAGCTATTACTGTATTCTCTGCTCAAGAACAACCAATTTCAGAAAATTTGATTCCAAAAAAACCGGTTGCCAGAGAAAAACCCATTCCTCGACTTTTTCCAAAACCCGCAATGGCTTGACACAACTTTAGCCTCGCAAGGTGAGACCTTGCAGGGCTAAATAGCCTGAGTTTGACAAAAATCTTATAGTGTGATAACCTCGACGCTTGTATGTCACCTGAAGACAAAGGTTCAATTAGTTACATTAACCATGCTCCGGATAAACGATATGGAAGGACTCCCGAAGATCCTATATTGTCCGGCATGGCAAAATTCTGGAGAACTGCTTATGGCAAACCCGAAGCAGACAGAAGAAGACAGATTGTTGAAGCAACGTTTAAAAAACCTATTCCAGAAGCTAAATAACTACAAGTAGACTACTTTTTCTCGTCGGGGAGGTAAACGAAGTCAAGATCCATTTTTTTCCATTCAAATAATTCGTGGTCGTTGAATAAAAGTTTAACTTCTTTTGCGGCAATTTCGGCATTTTCCGAAGCATGAATTAAATTGTATTGCTGGCTCATGGCAAAATCCCCTCTTACAGTACCGGGATCTGCTTCGCGGGCCTTGGTAATGCCAACTAATTTACGGATTGTAGCAACTACGTCACTACCTTCCCAACACATTGCAACAACAGGATAAGACTGCATATAAGCTTTTAGACCCGGGAAAAACGGCTTGTCTTTATGATGTGCATACCACTCATTTAGAAGTGCATCATCTAAAGCGACCATCTTAAGACCAACCAGTTTAAGACCTTTTCGCTCAAATCTGTGGATTATTTCGCCGATTAAGCCTCTTTGAACTCCATCCGGTTTTACAATGATTGCTGATTTCTCCATAAGCCCAGTTACTAGACATTAGTTATCAGTTACTAGTTATTTAAACTAATTGTAATTGAGGTTTTTCCTTTTTGCAATAGCTAAGTATCATAATGTTGAGATCTAACAAAAGCTTGAAAGCATGAAACCGCGTCTGACGCGGTGAGGCAAGACCTGGCAAGAGTTTTTGATTCTTTTTGCGGAAGAAAGAATAATTTGTTTGATTTGGTTTGCAAAAAATTGAGTGGGTTTGAGAAAAAATGAATCTGAGCGGAATTAAGATTTTAGAAGGCTTTCAAACCTGCTAACGTTAGGAAAATCCCCAATTATTGCCAGATTTAACCTATCCGGGGTAAAATATTTCTTGGCAACAGCCTTGAGCTGTTCTTTGGTAACCGCCCCTATCTTACTTATTACCTCGTCAACATTTTCTATCTTTTCTTCCAATAGCTCCTGCTGACCATAAAACCCTGCCACCGCCCGGCTATCTTCCAGCTCAAGCACTAAGTGCCCTTTCAAAAACTCTTTTGACTTACTTAATTCTTTATCTGATATTTTATATTTGATATTTGATATTTTTGCGTATTCCTCCACTATTACCTTAATTGTCTCATCAATTTTTTGCGGATCAAGTCCCGCAAAGGTAGACAAAACTCCAATGTCTTTATAATGTTCCGAATGCGTTCTTACAAAATAAGCAAGTCCTCTTTTCTCCCTAACTTCGTGAAACAGCCTGCTGCTTGCTCCTCCACCTAAAATTGCCGAGAGAACAGTTAACGGATACCTCTCGGGTGTTGAACTCCCGACAGTTCTAAATCCAATAGCGATATGTGCCTGTTCTGTTTTTTTCTCTTTTATAAAAGCCCGGGCTTTATCCTGTTTTAACTCTACTTTTTTATATCTTAATGCATCGAAAGTATTCATTTTACCAAAATATCTCTCCACCAAGTCAAAAGATTCTTGTGCGTCCACTCCTCCTGCAACAATAACAGTCATATTGTTTGCGCTATAAAGCTTCGCCATATAATCCAAAAAATCTTGTCTTTGCATGTTTTTGATGTTTATCTTTTCTCCGGCAATGTCCCAACCCAAGGGAGTATCTCCAAAAACCAACCGCTCATAAACATCGCCGATCTTTCGCATTGGCGTATCTTCACACATACTTATTTCCTGCAGAATTACTCCTCTTTCTTTTTCAATTTCTGCCTGGTCGAATTTAGAATTTTGCAAAATGTCGGAAATTACATCCAGACATATCTCGATGTGGTTTTTAGAGGATTTAATGTAGTATCCTGTAACTTCTTTGCCTGTAAAAGCATTGAATTCTCCACCTATTCCGTCTATTAAAGTCATTATATCCAGCGCTGTTGAACGCTTTTCCGTGCCCTTAAAAGCCATGTGCTCTAGAAAATGGGAAATTCCGTTGTTCGACTTATTCTCGTATCTGCTTCCCGCCCCAACCATAACTAAAGCCGTAGCACTCTCAAGCCCAGGCATAGGAACCACAATTACCCTAAGTCCGTTCGCTAATAGTTTTCTTTGAAATTTCATCCCGTTTAGAAGTAGATCGTGACCTACTTAAATCCTCCTGTATTTATAATTTTATTTATTTTCATCTTCATTCTTACCATTATATTTCGCATATAATCGCGACTTCTAACGGGATTTATGTAGGTATACATTGTATCACTCTGAAATGGTTTTGCCAATGGTTTTTTACCAAATTAGACTTTTAGTTTTTACCTATAGGTTTATAATTAGCAGGCTATCCATAAAAGCGCTACAATTTTTGCGGTTTCCTAGACTTTTTCCGGTACTTCTATATTTAAAATGCCTAAACCATGTTTTATAGTTATGCCTGTTAAACTAACCAATGCCAGTCTTTGATCTTCATTGTCGCTTCCGATTACCTTATGCTTTTGGTAAAAGAGGTTGAACCTCTGAGCAAGATTAAATAAGTAATTACAAATAATGTTCGGGCTCAAGCTATCCGCAGCCTGAGTAACAACATCAGAATATCTATAAAGATATCGAAGTAAATGAATTTCCTCTTTCTCCAATTCGTCAAATTTTAAATCTTGAATTGAACTTTTCACTTTTAACTTTTCCTTGTCCGCCGTAGCTTTAGCGTTGGAGGAACTTTTAACTTTAGCAAGAACACTATGTGTTCTTGCGTAAGTATATTGCATATATGGTCCGGAATCTCCCTGCATATTTAGAATATCCTCCCAATCAAAAATAATGTCCTGAATCGAATTACGTTTTAAATCATTCCATTTTAAAGCTCCAATACCGATTCTCCTCGCATTTTGACTGATTGAAATACTATCTTGTTTCGAAAGAGACAATGCTCTCTTTTCCGCCTCGTTGAGCAGATCCTCAAGCCAAATCACATTTCCTTTTCTGGTAGACATTTTTTGATCCTTAAACCTGTATAATCCATGTCTAACATGTACCCTTTGCCCTGCGTTAAACCAACCAAGCATTTTTTCAAGCTCGAATAACTGCTGAAAATATAAGGATTGTTCTGCTCCAACCTCGTTTATGATCTTTATGTCTTTACCATATTTTTCCAGCCTAAACTTGTCAGTTGCCAAATCCCGGGTTGCATAAAGAGTTGTCCCATCCGTTTTTAGAATCATTAAAGGCGGTAATTTATCGTTTTTAAAATAGATTAAAAACGCTTCTTGATCTTCTTTAAGTAAATCTTTCTCCCTTAGCTCCTCTATAACTTGCTTCATTTTATCTTCGAAGAACGACTCTCCATATCCCCGACCGTTATTTTCCGTGAATTTAACATTAAGCTCGCTGTAGAGATTGTTAAACTCCATCCAAGACCAATCGATGCATTTTTGCCACAGTCTTCGGGCTTCCAAATCCCCATCTTCTAATTTTTTAAACCATTCCCTGCCGTAATCTTCCAGTTTTGGATTCTTTTCTGCTTCCTCGTGAAATTTAATATATAAATTAACCAACTCTTTAACCGGATTTTCTGCCTTTTCAATTTCTTCTTCGTTGCCCCAGGTTTTAATTGCGTAAGTTAGCTTACCAAACTGACTTCCCCAATCTCCTATGTGGTTATCGCGGTAAACCTTTCTACCCGTTACCTCAAGCAGGTTTGCAACAGCATCTCCTATTATGGTTGAGCGCAAATGTCCAATCGTAAAAGGCTTGGCTATATTTGGAGAGGAATATTCTACAACAATTTTGTTACTTGACGATTTTGGCTTATTGACAAGCTTTTCATTATCTCTTAGCACTTCTTCTAGCCAAGTGCCAAGATAATTTGCGGAAAGATGGAAGTTTATAAAGCCACCCACAGCCTCAACCTTACCGACAATTGAATCATGAATTACGAATTTTGAATTAAATATCTCGACAATTCTTTTCGCCAGCTCTTTCGGTGATTTTAGATTTAAGATTTTAGATTTAAGATTTGGAGTTGCGAATGCTTTCATTGCGGCATTTGTAGTATAATCGCCAAAAGAAAGTTGTTTAGGCTGTTCAAGCTCAATTTCCAAACCCTCTATTCCCAAATCAAGCAGAGCTTTTCTTAATTTATCTTTTATTTGTGCCTTTATATCCATACTTTTTCATTCTACCACACCCCACCGGATATTGAATTTCTAATTTCTAATTTAAAATTTCTCCCGATGGTAGTTTCCATACGGGATTCCGCACTAATGAAATTCGTCGGAATAATCAAATCCAAATTATTGAAATGTTTTAAACATTAATAAATTAAAAATTGATTAAGAATTAAGAATTGAAAATTGAAAATTAGCTACCTGCCATTATAATATGATATAGTATTTCTTGTTATGAATGGATATCTAACTTTGCTTTTTTCCGTGCCAATCGGCTACCTTTTTTTCCTTTATTTATCTCATCCTAAGAAAAAAAAGAATAAAGTGCCCAAAATAAGCATAGGACGTGTTGATTTTTTGCCTAATTTTAGAATTCATCTCGGCAAAAAAATTTACCATTTTCACCATTGGTTTGTGCTTGCCATCATTATTGCTTTACCGGTCATCATTAGAGAAAGATTTCAATATCCAATGATTTTGCAAGGATTTATTTTCGGAGGCATTGCTCAAGGACTCCGCTACTCCGATCGTTTTAAATTTAGATATCCAAGGGAATTAGAACAGTTTACGGAACAACTAACCGAACAGATCGCTGAAGGATTAAATGAGTTTAATAAAAAGCTCAAAACCCCAAAGCCAAAACGAAGCTAGTCTTTAAACTACTTGCATTTTGTAAAAATAACTGCTAGCTTAAAAGTAGAGATGAATCCCGTTAGAAGCCGCGATCGCAAATAACAATTAACGGGAGTGGCCACTAACTATGAAAATAAACGAAGTTATAAAAGAAAGGAGACAGAAGCAGATCGCGATCTGCTTCTAAACGGGATGAAAATTCTTCTTATTGACGACGACGAATCCCTTACATCGGTTTATGTGACCGGTCTTGCTAAAGAAGGAATTGAGGTAACTGTTGCCTCAACCGGACAGGACGGAATAAATAAGCTTAAAGCTGAAAAATTCGAACTGGTTGTTTTAGACCAGGTTTTACCGGACACTTCGGGATTTGAAGTCTTAAAAGAAATAAAGAGTACGGATGAAACTAAAAACATACCGGTAATTATACTTTCCAACTTTGGTCAGAAAGAATTGGTAAAACAAGCCATCGATATTGGCGCAGCCGAATATATTTTTAAATACCAGGTTGAAATTAGCGACGTTGCCAAAAAAATAAAAGCGGTGCTCGCAGAGGAAGGAGAGGGTAATTAGAATGGACTCAATGTCAAATCAGGACTATAAAAAACTATTTACGGAAGTTATTAAAAAACAAATTGTTCTTTTGGGTCCGGCTATTACTCTTGCCAAAGCAAGAAACGTAAAAGGACTAACCATTCTTGACGATGGGACGGTTTCGGAGATTAGCGGCAATCCTCAAGAATTAATTCAAGCCTTAATCGACCAATTTGTACAGCTTTCGGGATTAATCGTTAAAAAAACCATGGAACCTCTATTAAATATTCACTCTTCCGGTATTTCCCTTCCCGTTAACCCGGTAATTCAAGTAGCTCAAGCACAAACTCTACCGGTTCAGCCGGTGGCGCAAAATTTATGAGTCTGGACGAAACAAAATTATTAACAATTGCCATAGAAGCAGGAGCTCTCATTTCTACATTTGCGGCAATTGTTGCAGGAATTATAATGTACCGTGTTAAAAAACACTTTGGCACCGGTATTTTAGCCGTCGGATTTAAATCTATTTCTATTGGAGTTTTATTTATTGCCGGAGGAATACTTTTGGATTCCGTCCAATCTTTTATGGGACTTTCCGGCATGGATGAAATCAGCTCTATGCTCCTTTTAGTTAAAGATACGCTTTTTGTAATCGGGACTTATATTATTGTTATTGGTAGTAAAAAAACAGGCGATAACCTCGAAAACCTCACAAAATAGCCCCCCTAGTTACTAGTTGCTAGTCAAATTTCTAATTTCTAATTCTTAATTTAAAATCAATTATTAATGTTTTAAGCATTAAAGAATTTAAAATTCAATAAAAATTAAAAATTTTAAATT
>PFRF01000033.1 GCA_002788395.1 Candidatus Levybacteria bacterium CG_4_9_14_0_2_um_filter_35_21
AAAAGCTCAAGACTTTCACAAGGCCTTTCCTTACAATGGGTCATGAAAAAGTTAACAGATAGCTAGTCTATTTCAACCTCCAGGTAGCGAGGTCTTGTCCCCTAGTTTCATCTGTTTTGAGTATATAGCATTTAAGGTTAAAACACAAGAAGAGGAAATTACAATAAATCAGTAGCTAAAATATAGTTATAATTACCATTACTATCTCTATAATAAGTTCTTCCATTAATTATTGACGTTGGCCCAACACATTGAGGCGCCGCGTTAACAGCCTTAAACACTAAATCATCGCGATCGTTATAATTACCAGTTAGACAAGAATTTGATCCTCCTGCAGCACTATAGTTAAATTGAGCTCTAATTATTTGATTTACTGCCGAACTAGTAAGAGTAAAGTAGGAGGATGTTATAGTTTGCTGTCCAGTTGCTGGGCAAGTTGTTGAATATATAGGAGTACCAAAAGAGGGAGAATTTACATTTCCTCCATAATATATCTCAATATAATCATTAGTCGTTCCAAAACACCAAACCGTAGCAACAACTCGCACACTACTTCCTGAAGTAAAGGCACCACCGCCAGATTTTTCCAATTTTAACATATCTATTGATTCATCTGAATGATAAACCCCGGTACCACCATCATTACAAGTGTTAACTGTATTTGAATAATTTGGTTCAGGACCAATTGTCAGCCTGCCTCTTACAATGCTATTTGCAACCGTAGATCCTGTTTCGCAAGGCGAAGCATTACTGGAACAATAAGGAGCAGTATATGTTCCGCTATATACTGCAGTTGTTGCCATAACTGTTCCTATATTTACAGAAAAACATACTGCTACTATTAAAGCTCCCAAGATTAAATTTTTTATAAATTTCTTCATATTTTATTTTAACATATCACTAATCAGCAATCCCATCGTGATTTGCATCAAGAACTAAATCTGACACGTTTTGGTAAACATAATTACTTGCATCGTTACAGTCAGTCACTTGTGGGCAAGTGCCAGACCCACACCAATTATAAGTCCCTCCAGTATCCCTCAACCATCCGCCAGAGTTAGCACCTACGCAGTTAGCGCTATATGCTCCTGTCATCCCATGTCCATCATGATCCGCGTCCCAAGTAGTGGATAGACTAATATAAACATAGGCTGCACCGGCTCCACTATCATTGCAGTCCGTATTATTTTGAACAACGTTATAGCTTCCGGACGCGGCATAACATCCATAAGATCCTGTCCCATAACCATCTTTATCGTAATCTGTATAGCCATTAGTACAAGCAGCTTGTGTTGTAGCATAAAAATTGCTTGTCGCGGTAGCACTTCCGGCAGCATTTTTGGCAATAATTTTATACCCATATACAGTAACTGCGGAAAGCGAAGTGTGCGAATATGATGTGGTAGCAACATTAATAGGACCTAATGTTGGTGTACAAGAACTACCCGTGCAGTAATAAATATCGTAACTTGTAGCAGCCGGACCCGTTGTTGTATTTGAAGCTGTCCAACTTAAATTAATTTGTGTAGATGAAGCAGCCGTTCCGCTCGGACCTGCCGGAGTACATGGACCGGGATTGGTTGGGGCGCAGTCGGTAGCTGCGATATGAGCTAAAGCAAAATTTTTTCTTACATATGTGTTATTTGGCCTAGCACCTCCCGCAACCGTAGAATTAGCCGCATCAGGATAACCATCTCCATCTGTATCCTGTACCCATCTTGCTCCTTTCACCATCGAAGCTCCCACGCCCTTTGCTATCACAATCGATCCCCCGGGGTTAATAACTATTTTTCCATACAGTAATGTTTGGTTGTTATTTGATCCAATTGTTACAGTAACTCCGGAACCAATTACTAACGCTCCGCTGTTTGATGCATTCGTTGCAGCCGAATTATTATCTTCCACTCCGGCTACTAAATTGGCTGCTTGTCCAAAATTACAAGAAGAAGCGATTGTAAAAACTCCTCCTGTGGAAACTGAAGCTGGCCAAGGGCATGTGCCAATATTCGTGCAGGTTTGATTGGTGTAACCGCCACTAAAAACCGGGCTGAAAAGTCCCGTGCTTAAACTGCAAGTCCTGGTTTCACTATGAGCAGCACATGTGTCGGGATCCGTTGCCGAAGTTGCATTGTATGCAGTCGCGCTACTTCCACCAGTTGTTGTTCCTGTGCCCCATGGATTATTGCAACAAGCACTGCAAGATGCATATTGTCCGGGAGTATAAGTCCAAGTTCCATTAGATTGACATGTATTCAGTGGGGTTACTGTGCAAGCCTGTCCACAGGGAGGAGAGTTCTCATTAGTAGAGCTACATGTGCCTCCTGCATTAGTCTGAACACATGCTCCGCTGGCACAACACTTGGCTGTACAGGAAGCGTTTGCATAACTTCCGCTCAATACGCCATTAGTACAAGTTCTAACTTCGGAAACACAGGCGTTTCCGCAGGCAGGAGAAGCGCTAAGATAAGCAGTACAAGTAGCCCCAGAGGCAATTGTTCCACAGGGACTTGAACACGTAGTCGGCGCTGGATTTAATGCGATAACTCCTATTGGTCCATTTCCATAGCAGCCACCATCAGAGCAATATGTTCCACCTGAATCATGAGAGTATCCCCATGCCGCACCGGTTGCTCCTGCCGTAGGCATACTTTTTTGTAAAATCCACCATACGTCATTAACCCCACCATGACGATAATCTATTTTTTCGGTATAACCGTTCAGACTTGATGGAGTAAAAGAATTTCCCATACCGTCACCCCAATAGGTAAACGCAAAAACTAAAGTGTTAGCGACCGTTGTTGTTTGTGTAGGAAATGTTACAGATGTAAGGCTGGCACCGTTCCCACCGCTTTGACCTTGATAGTTAACGTTAAATGGATTACTTGTATCAACACCGCTAAATGCCTGAACAAAAGCTGCTTTTGGTACATTTGTGCAGCTTGTCGCACAGTTCCATCTAACAAGAGTTGAATCTTCTGTTCCATCTGCGATTTTGTAGTAGACAGACATCCTTTTATTTATAGAGCCAGGACCGGCATTTCCTACATCATAAAGTTTCGTCCAGCCGGCAGGAGTAGTCCACTGAATATTACTTTCTATGCCTAATAAGACAATTATTAAATCCCCAGAAGAAATTGACGCCGGCATCGTGACGTCATTATAAGTATAGCCAAAAGCATAATTTGTATTCGCACAAGTATGAGCAACTGTACTTGGATTAACAGTACAATCGTTCCAACCGGTTCCCACAATGGCTGCATCCGCTTCATCTGCTAAAAAAACCAGTCCAAAAAAAACTAAAGATAAAAGTAGTATTAATTTTATTTTCATTATTTAAATATCGGGTTTACCGTACTTTCTTGTCCTTTATCATTTTTTGCTTTTATAATAAGTCTATATATATAATCATGTTTATCCTCGGTAATAATAGTTATACTCCAAACTCCTTTTTTTACCGTACCCTCTGAAAGCTTCATCGGATATGTTTTACTTTTGCTATCTGTTATTAGTTTTATTTCAACCGATTTCACATTCCCCTGTACATCTAAAACCGATGCCGTTATTGTTTGGCTTTGTCCAATTGTTGGATCATATTCACTAAATTTTAAATCTCTAAACTGAGGATTTACTCCACCTGATATTCCAAACTCCCTTGGACCTCTGGGAAGTGGTATAGGCGTTGGTGTCGGGGTTAGTGTGGGAATTACGGTTGGAACAATAGTTCTTGAACCGGATTTTTTAAAAGACGCCGGAGATATTAACAAAGTAACAATTATAATAATTACTATTAAAACCGCAGCACCTGCTGTAAAAGTTTCCGTTGTTAAATAATTATCTTCTCCTTTTACCTTTTGAAGCAAATTATTAAACCATGTTTTTAATTTATCCATAGGCAGAGCTTTATTCTTTCTTTGTGTTTTTAATTTTTTCTTATACATTAATAATAGTATTATTAAATAAATTTTGTCAATAATTCGGGTTGCACGGCTGAGTACAATCACCATCGCAATATTTATATGGAGCATTGTTTACATAATTACAGGTACCTCTCATGTCGTAAAGTTTTTTGCCCGGATATTCGTTTGGATCGCAGGTACAAGCATAATTACCGGGAGTTGGAGACGGCGTTGGCGTTTCCGGAGGATAAGTTGGACCAGGAGTAGGCGTTGGAGAAGGAACAATTAAATATGGACCGGCAGTCCCCGACTGGCTTAAGCTGGTGCAATTTATTTGCCCGGCAGAAAGACAATAATTGTATTTTCCGTTAAAAGCAGTACCCGGGCACATGGTGCGGATTATTTTCCTTCCGCAATGCTCTGCGGCAACCGGAGTTATTTCTAATTTTGCATATAAAATAGCCCATTGCGGACAAGAATCATTTGGATCTGTTTGATAATAGTAGTAATAACACGATCCGCTCACAAGACAGCTCGCTGTATGCTCCTGAGGCACTTTCTGCATTAAAATAACATTTCCATCTAACCATTTTTCTCCAAACGGAACCGAAGCCGGATAACAAGCATGGTCGTTATAATAAGTATCCAAAGCATCCCTAATTTGGACAAGATCGTGCTTCCTTTGCGCGTCACGAGCTTTTCTAAGCTGAGTAAGTGGATCTATTATTGTTAACATAAGAGCAAGAAGAACTAATAAAATTCCTATTGCAACCAACATTTCTACAAGCGTAAATCCAGCACCATTCTTGTTGATTTTATTAATAAAGTTATTTTTTAATCCCATATCCTTTATTATTATAAACAGTTGATTTAGAAAGATGAATGGTGCTGGATAAATCCAGTCTTTTTTTCAATTCTCTTATTGCGTTCCCGTGATATTTAAGTTTTTTTTCCCTATCTCTTGCCATTTTTTCCTCTAAAAAAGCTTCATAATAAATTAATTCCCAAGGTAAAAATCTTTTCGTTGAAAACTCTTTTCCATCATTATGCTCCTCTACTCTTCTTTTCAAATCCTTTGTTGAACCAATATAAAGTTGATTCTTCATTTTACTTCTGAGTAAATACACATAGAACATAATTCTTGCTTCATAATTCAGCTTGCTTGATTTTTGATTTTTGATTTTGCATTTGTTTTAAGTATGCGCCAGAAGAAACAAAACTGTCAAGAAAAAAAACAAGAGATCTATATTGTTGAATTGCTAAATTGTTTTAAAATTAAAATATTTTAAATTCATTAGAAATTAAAAATTGTAAATTAAGAATTTATTACTAGTTGCTAGTTGCTAATGGCTAGTTGCTAGACGCTGAAGGCTGATCCTCTTATCAGACCACGTTAAAAGATCAAACCAAATGTTTATTGCGGAAGGCAAAACCTGAACTTGATTTTAAATATTTTTCAAACTTTAATGCTTCAATCTTAGAACAAAAAGCAGAATAAAAAATAAGTTTCGCAGGTCTTAAATTTTTTGTCGATTCCACCAGACCCTCTTGATGCTCTTTAAATCGTTGTTTTAGGTCAGATGAATATCCATGATAATAACTTTTATCTTTTAGCTTTAGAATATAAACGTAGTACACAAGAAAATTGTACCACTTCGTCGCCACGTCGCGCGGAGCTCTGCGACGTGCGATAAAACTTCACGGCACACACTTCATTTGTGGCTGCGCCACGCGAAAGCCGCCTTTCGGCGGCTGAAGTGTGGACCCGACGGGAATCGAACCCGTTACCTTCTGGCTGCCAGCCAAACGTTCAACCGTTTAAACTTCGGGCCCATTTTTTGATTGCAATTGATTATATACTAAGTTTGCTAGCGATTCTAACTCAAGCTGTACTTTAGTATCAAGATAATCTACTTTTAAAACTCCTTTGTAATCTTTCTTTTTGGTTGGCTTTCCGATAGTTCTTGGATCAATCTGTGCTTTATAAAATAATTTCTCCGGCACTTTTGTCACATTTCTCCAAAACTTTTCCAATTCTTCTATATCTTGGTCTGCTCGACACTGAACTGTGCATCGAACTTTTTCTGGATTAAAATTAAAACACTTTTTTAAAAGTGCAAGAAAAATAACAATTATTCTGGGATCTGAATTTCCCAAATTAAAAGAAGAGCCTTTCGATGTATATTTTTTCGCTTCTGCTAGACAAAGCATTGCAAGGGCAATTTTAGCTGTTTCCGATTTAAATATTGAATTAACAATCAATGTATTCCTTTTGTTAATTTCAAACAAAAAAATTTGTCTTTTAATCTTATTTGCTTTTAACGCAATCAATCTGGCTTTGTTAAGATTTATTCTATTTAATTTAACTACTTTCTTAATATAATCTTCCGGCAATGAAACGTTTTTAACCCAGTAAGAAAGAGTGCTTTTAGGAACTTTTAATTTAAGCATTTGTTTAATTTCTTTATAAGTTTTACCTTTGGAGCGTAAAAAACGAGCTTTTTGAATCAGAGATGGTGGATACATTTTAATATTGTACCCCCAGAGGATGACAATGTGCAACATATGGAAGGAGAGCGTATTTAGATTTCTGCAAGAGGTACGCTACCATTGCGCCACCGGCCCTAGTAAATTAAAAATTCAAGATTAACTTTGAACTTTTCACTTTTAACTTTTAACTAATCTTGTGGACCATGGGAGAATCGAACTCCCGCCTCTGCAATGCGAATGCAGCATATTACCACTGTACTAATGGCCCTTGTTCGGCGGGCAGGTCTACCAGGTGAACTACAAGCCCGCTAGTCTCCCCTATTCTAGCATAAATAATATTAATTTTTAATTTAAAATTTCTAATTTTTAAATAGCTGCAAACTATTGCAGTATTGCCATGGGGTTAATTAGTGCTCCGTTTTTACTAACTTCAAAGTGAAGATGCGGACCGGTTGTTCTCCCTGTCATTCCAACCCAACCAATAACCGTTGATCCAACTGTAACCGGCTGCCCAACAGAAACATTTACGCCGCTCATATGATTATAATGGGTTGCAATTCCCTGTCCATTGTTAATCCAAACGTTTGTTCCGTATCCTCCGTCCCAACTTCCAACAGAAACACTGGTAACGCTTCCGTTTTCCGCAGCTACAACCGGTGTCCCAACGGGTGCGGTTATATCTATTGCCATGTGATACCATGACGCATATTGGCTAATCCCACCACTAAGCGGCCAGGAAAATCCTCCCGGGGATACGGGAATTGGTCCTGCATAATATTGTCTACTAATATTTTGTCTTATCCTTTGAACCGGTACTTCCGACGGCTTTACTCCATCCGGAACAATTAAAATTTGTCCAATAACTAACGAAAACGTCTCCGGGTTAGCAAATTCATTAAACGGAAAATCTACTATCTGCTGTGGATTGGAATCATAGTACTTAGCTATTGAATAAACAGTTTCTCCCGAGATAACTTTATGAGCAATACCTGTAACCGGCAAGATTTTTAAAGTGTCCCCAACTGTTATGCTGTCTCCCGAAAGACCATTTGCCCAACGGATTGTATCTTCGGAAATTCCAAATTTATTGGCAATTGTCGAAATCGTATCTCCCCTTTGGACAGAATATTCAATAACTTTATCTCTCGGTTTTTGCGAAATATCGGTTTGGAAAACATTTGCGTCAACCGAAATTAATTGTTGGGTATTAGGCTCTGTTATTTTGGCAGACGTAGAAGAATTTGCCGAAAAAACAGGATAAGTACTTGCCAGAAACGGAGCAATCAGAATTCCGAATCCCAATACCCCGATTGTGGCAAAATGCAAAAAAAGCCGGTTATACCGTCCTCTTTTAACTATAAATATCTTTACAAAATAATTCTTATTCTTTTCAAATTTTTCGGAGGAAAAAATAATTTTTTTCTTCAGATAAAGCCCAAGAAAACCGAAAAACTCAAAAATTCCGAATAAAATACTACGGGTAGATGCAAAAAAAACAAGAAGACGGCGCTTAATCATTGATATTATAGGTTAACAAATTAGCCGCTAGATGTCAAACTTTAGCCTCAGGATTATGCTCCTTTTGTAAGAGTTGCGAGAAAATCTCCGTTTGTTTCTGTTTTAGCAAGCTGTTCAATTAGTTTCTGCGTTCTCTCTTCATCGCTTAGCATATAAAGCATTCTTCTCATTGTAACAACTTTTTTGAGAGTCTCTCCGGAAATAAGCAACTCCTCTTGTCTTGTACCGGATTTTTCTATATTTATGCTCGGAAAAATCCTTTTATCCGCTAGTCTTCTGTCTAAATGAAGTTCCAAATTACCCGTTCCTTTAAATTCTTCGTAAATTAAATCGTCCATTCTCGAACCGGTTTCTACCAAAGCCGTACCGATAATTGTTAAAGAACCGCCTTCCTGACAATTGCGGGCCGCTCCAAAAAATCTTTTTGCAGGCCACAAAGCTGCAGGATCAAATCCTCCGGAAAGCGTTCGACCGGAAGGCGCAACCGAAAGGTTGTAAGCTCTTGCCAAACGCGTAATTGAATCTAAAAGAATAACTACATCTTTACCCATTTCTACCAATCTTTTTGCTCTCTCAAGCGTAATATCGGCAACTCTGGTTTGATATTCCGGTGCTTCATCGAAGTTAGATGCAACAACATCGCCTTTAACAGACATACTAATATCCGTCACTTCTTCCGGTCTTTCACCGATTAAAGCCGCCATTAGATGAGCATCCGGGAAGTTTGCGGAAATTCCGGCTGCAACTTCCTTAATAATGGTTGTTTTTCCGGCTTTTGGAGGAGAAACAATCATTCCTCTCTGACCAAAACCGATTGGAGCAATAAGATCCATTATCCTGGTTGAGAGAGGTAATTTTCCTGTTGATAGAGTAATCTGTTTGTTTGGGTAAATTGGAGTTAGATCATCAAAATAAGGTCTTTTTAGAGACTCGTCCGCACCCATTCCATTAACTTTTTCTATTTTTAAAAGCCCAAAGTAGCGCTCGGTATCCTTTGGCGGACGACCTACACCCTCGATCAAATCCCCCGGACGAAGTAAAAATCTTCTAATTTGAGATTGGGAAATATAAATATCGCGGCTTGAAGGGATAAATTTTGGCCTTAAAAAACCGTGTCCTTCGGGTTGAATGTCTAGAATTCCCGCAACTTCCTGGGTTGGTCCGGTTTGTTGCTCATATCTATTATGTCCCATTTCTCTTGGTCTAATCACAATTGCCTCAGGTTGAAACGCAGGCACTGGCGCGGACTCGACTTCTGACTTCTGACTTCTGATTTCTGACTCTCCTTCTGATGCACTTGATGCCTCTGGTTCTTTTGTCTCTTTTGTCTCTTTTGTCTCTTCTGTCTCTTTTGTCTCTTTTGACACCTCTTCCGTAGTAGGAGCTCCGACAATATCATCAATTGACGTTGCCTTTTTTACCAAGGATTCTTCTTTATTTTCTGTTTTTTTATTGTATACCATATCTTTGAAATTTTTAATTTATAATTTCTAAGCAAAAATGTAAATTCAAAAAGGGTTTAAATTTTAAATTTTGAACATTTAATATTATTTAGAATTTAGAAATTCGAATTTAGGATTTTACTGATTGGATTTCATTTGAAAGATTGGAAATGCTTTTGAAGACCTTCCGGCGAAATTCCGATAAATCAGAATAAAAGCTTTCCTTATTAGACCATATGCCCAATCTTTTGTCAAGAGACAAAAGAAATTTCTAATTTCTAATTCTTAATTTCTAAACAAATCCTCAAATAGCTAATAACGTAAATTGCAATTGAACAAAGGTCGTTAAATTTTTATGATTGAGTGAATCAGGGGAATTCCTCAGACGCCTTGGCGGATTGAGGATGGGGTGAAATTACCCGATGAACGAAAGAGTAAAAATAGACCGACTTTGTTTGCAAGGAGCTTCTGCTTCTCTTGTCGATACAAGAGAAGGGATTAGACTTGACAAGACCTATAGCAATGTGCTATCATGCGGCACTGTTCAATTATTTAGCCTTTAACAGCTTTTTAATCTAATATGAAAAAAGTATTTAACTTAATATTAACAGGTGCAATTTTTTCTTTAATACTAATTGCTCCAAAATCAGCTTTCGCAGACGATGGCTGCACTCCCGTTTACGGTGGTGGACAAACTTGCCCGCCTCCCGGAAACATTACAATAGATAAAACCGTTCAAAACCCACAAAGCGGAATATTCGTTGACAATCTTACAACTAACGATCCAAAATCAAAATACAGTGCCGGTCAAATTGTCAATTTTAAAATTGTTATTACTAACACAACCGGCACAAATATCCCTTCTGTTAGTGTTAAAGATGTCTTTCCGAGTTACTTAACTTTTGTTTCCGGAAACGGTTCTTTTGATTCAAACAAAAATACTTTAACTTTTAGCCTAAGTAATCTTAACGGCGGACAAACCCAAACATTTAATGTTCAGGCAAAAGTTGTAGACGGAGCAAATATTCCTTTTAATAACGGCGTAGTTTGTGTTGTTAACCAAGCTTTTGGAACAACTTCCGGCGGACAAACCGCACAGGATAATTCCCAGCTTTGTATTCAAAAAATAACAGTTACCCCAACTCCCGTTGTAACAACTAAAGGCGGATTACCTGTTGCACCGGCTCCCAAAATTATAGCCACTCCTGCAACAGGACCGGAAATGCTTCCTCTAATTGGACTTATCCCCACAGGAATTGCTGGTTTTATTTTAAGAAGAAAAATAAATAAATAAACCGGAATTTAAAGGGGGTGAAAACATTATGGCAAGACAAGAAAGAGATCAAAACACAGGAAGATTTGCAAGAGCAGATGCAACCCCGGTCGTTGTTGATACAACTGCTGCAGTTGACAGAAGGTCAGGAATGTCAAGATCTGTAAGAAATGCTCTTGGAATAGCAGGAATAGCTGTAATGCTTGGAGTTGGAGCAACTGGAGGCTACGCATTATATGAAGTAGGCCAAAATGCAGATTCTTCGAAAAAAATCGAAGGTTCGGCAGTTGCGGGAGCAGCTGTTACCACGCCAACAACCGGCGAAGCAGCAGGTTCGGCAGATCCAAAACCGCAAGGAGCTGATGTCACTACGACATCAACAACTTCCACAACGGTTTTTGAAGGGACAACCACTTCTACATCCGAAGCAAAGCAAACGGAAACTCTAGCGGCAATCCGCGTCGAGTCTTCCGAAACAGCAGCTCAGAGATTTGGAGCAGACGCTTATTCCAAAAACCCAAGCAATTGGGAAATAAACGAATGGGGCGGGGCTCATCTTAAAGAAACGGAAAAAGCCGTAATGGCAAAAACCGATGGAGCTATCGTAGAAGGTTGGATCAAATCAAAAATGGTTAACGCAAGAGATGCTTTAACTTTTGTTTCAGACTCTAACATTCCTGTTGTTGAATTAAACGGAGGAACATTTTGGGATTTTGGTCCACAAAATGCAGAAGCAGGATTTGCACAAGTTTTGGAACAAGTAAGAACAAAAGAAAAAGTTGAACAACCGGACGTATTAGTTGTTCCATTATGTGCAGAACTTACACCTATTAACACGGTCAATATACCTGTTATTAAGGTAAATTCCGCACAGGAAGCGGCAAGTCTTTATGGAGCAGACGTTTATTCAAATAATCCCGCAAACTGGGATATAAATGAATGGGGCGGGGCTCATCTTAAAGACAATCCAAATGGAGAAGCTAGCCTTGTAAGGCTAAGCGGATCTGTTTTGGAAGGATGGATTAAAGCAAACAGAGTAAATGGCAGAGATGCTATTACATATGTTGTTCATCCAAATGTAGTGGAAATGCGCGTAGATGGTGGAACTTTTTGGAAGTTTGTTGACCCTGATAGAGGATTTCAACAACTCGAAGGCCAAGTATTGGCTAAAGAAAAAGTTGAACAACCGGACGTAACAGTATTTCCGGCTTTTGATTGCACAATAGCGCAATCAAACTAATCTAAGTATGTTAAATAGCACACATTTCCCCATTTAGGGGGTGTGTGCTATTTACTAAAAACTATGGAAAATAAATTTTTAAAAGAGTTTAATCAGGAAAATTCAATACTTGTAATTTCTAGTTACCCTCGAAAAAAAGAGAGGTACAGTAAGGGAGTATGTGCCGTTGCCTCATTTACGAAAAACACCCTTCTTGCCATAAAAAAACAAAATCCCGATAAAAAAATCGTTATTTTAACCATGCAGTTAAATAATAAAACCGAAATCTATAAAGAAGACGAAATGCTTATTGTCCGCTGTTTTAAAAGAAATAATCCCTTGTCTTATTTAAATTTGTTAAATTTTGCCCGCAAATTCAATAACGTAAAAACCGTAATGCTTGAATTTGAATTCTCGTCTTTTGGAGATGTTATCTCAACTGGCTCTCTTTCTTTTGTCGTTTGGGCACTATTTATCTTAGGCAAAAAAATTAACATTATTATCCACCAGGTTTTGCTGGACCTCAGGGAAATTTCCAGTCACATTGGCTTATCCCGAAGGAGCTTAAAAATTAAAGCATTCAATTTTGCATTAAAAAGATTTTATAAATTTCTTAGCTTTCCGGCTCAAAACATTATTGTTCTGGAAGATGAGCTTAAAAATAGGCTTCAAAATATTATTAGCGGAGATAAAATTACCGTAATCCCCCACGGCGTAGACAGACAAGTTAATTACACTTTAACAAAAGCTTCTGCAAGAAAAAAATTAGGAATAAAAAGTAATGATTTTGTAGTCTTATACTTTGGTTATTTAACTTGGTATAAGGGTGTTGATTTTTTAATTAAATCTTTTCAAAAATTAAATCAGATAAAAGAAAAGCAGGTAAAGCTAATTGTTGCCGGAGGACCAAGTTTTACCCAAGGAGAAAAAGAACACTATAAAAAATTTCTAGCAAAAACTGAAGGTTTGGCAAAAGGATATCCGCATATTCAAATTACGGGTTTTGTTGCCGAAGATCAAATTGCCAATTATTTTAAAGCTGCAGATTTATCCATACTGCCATACCGAAGATTTATGTCTTCATCGGGACCATTTTCACTTGCCCTATCCTTTGAAAAACCGGTTTTATTGTCTTCTAATTTAGGGTTATTAATAGAAAGCAAAGACGCTAA
>PFRF01000046.1 GCA_002788395.1 Candidatus Levybacteria bacterium CG_4_9_14_0_2_um_filter_35_21
TGTAAAGAAAAACCTGGGTGCTACTGAGGGATTTGGAACGATGGTATTCAATGCGGCTGGTGCTAGGGCAAAGAGTGCTTGGAGTGGAGATCAAACTAAAGGATGGGGAGCAAAGAGATTGGCTACTATTGGTCTCGGTGTTGGAGCTGCCGGAGTCTTAGGTGGAGTTGGAACAGCTGGTGGTGCATATTTTGGAGCTACTAAAGGAGTTAACGGTCGAAGAGGTTTGAGAGGTGCGTTAGCTGGAGGATTGATTGGTGGAGCAAGTGGTGTTGCCGCAATTCCAGCCATCAAATACTTACCAGGAATTGCTAGAAAAGCCAGTGGTTTAGGAAGAAATCTAGAAGGACTAGCTAACTTAGGTGTTGGAACCGTGGCTCCAGCCCAATGGATTTCAGATAAACTTGCTGGCAGAGGTGCAAGAAATTTTGATCCAACTATTCAAAATAATTCACCTGCCGCCGGAGGAGGAACTGGCGCAGGTGCGAATAGAAGACCAGTTTCAAGTAGAGTTAGAACTAGAGCTGGCTCTAGATCATCAACTAATTCTAGAGTTTAAGATTTTTGTCCCAACTTTTTAATTAAATAATACTCAAACTAATTTATATATTTCAGTAACAAAAATGAAGTTGCCTGAATAAACATTTAAATTAATAACTAATTTGTTTTTTGAAGATCTGCAATAGAGGATTTTGCAACGGCTATTAATCCTGATGGTGCACCCGCTAGTTCTAGCAATTTAGTAACCTCGTTAGCACTAAAAATACCAATGCCTTGATAAACTAACTCTTTTTGAGTGCCAGCAAACCATTTTCTAGCAAATTTAGCTATAGCATTTTGACTCTCTCTTTCCCAAACCTCTCGACTCAAAAGCTGTTTAATTGCTCTTGTGTCTTTATAATCCATAGCCGATGGATCTCCTGAAGCAATACTACCAATAATTGTATTTCCAATAAATAATTTTTTCCAAACGTCCCATTGGCTATTGGACTCATTATTCATAACCGCTTGCTCAAAACTATTTCTCATGCCTTTAAGTTTTGGAGTTCTGACAACCTCACCCATCAAAGAAGCATATCTTGTTACTTTAGTTCTCGTGTCATCTTCAGGCTCCCATATATCTGAAAGTATATGTTGTGAGGTTGGATGTCTGCTCAACTCTATAACAAGTTTCCACAATTTATCTGTTACTCTAACTCCTTCGACCTCAATAGGTTGTGCAGGATTAGCATTTCCATCATCTATTTCAGCTAAATAATGTGCTTCAACAGTAACAAAATCCTGCCATTCCTCTTCGTTAGGCCATGTATGAAGCTTCACTCCCTTATCTCTTTGCATCATATAAGTTACTTCTCTGACAAACGGAAATATTTTTGATATGGTAATGCTTGAATCGAATGTCAATAATGATCCCGACGATCCAGGTTCTGCCTTAACTATATTATGCCAAACAACACCTATTCCATCAGGCCTAGTCATTCTATCCCAGTGGTTTAACGAAAGTCTCACCTCTTCTACCCATGCGCTATTTCTTTCAGCCTCAGTAACCGCTGTACTCCATGGAATATCTCTAAACGCTTCTCTGTCTTCAGCTAAAATAATAGCTTCTTTAAGAGTCACTCCTTCTGTTTCACCATCTGGAATATACCAATATCTATCATTTTGAGTATCCGAAACTGAATAAAAATTATCCAGCGTTTCTCTAGGTCCAGGAGATCCTTCTGCACTACCTTTTTTAGTTAATTTTCTTCTATATGACTGATTATAGAAGAACCTACTCATCACAAAAATAGCAGTTGGTCCAGCAAGAGCATCTAATATTGGCAATGTTATTTCTTGCCCATCAATTGTAATTGTTTTTGTGCCTGGAATCATTCTTTGACCTTCGGCTTTACATGGCTCTAAAGAATATTCTGCCAAGTTCATTGCTAGCTGTTCAGCTAAATGTCCAGTTACTACTGTCTTCTTTTGAACAGCATCTAAATAGTTCCTTTTTTCAACCTGATTTCCACCTGAGGCCTGATATTTGCCCCACAAACTATCGGGCGCAGCATTATTTGCAGTAAGTAATCTTCCAGCTGCGTTTCTACCATATAACATTTCTTGAAGACATTCACTCATATAGAGTCTTTTCCTCGTGGCAAATTCGCTCAATGATTCTCCTGGATATCTGTCTAAAGACTCTGTTACCCATTTTGGGGGTGTATCAGATCCAGCAATTAACCTCACAACATCTCTTTTTACAAAAAAATCATCTGCTATGGCTGTTGCTAGAGGAAATATTGTCAGCGGATTTCGCTCTCTAACATTTCGTGCAATTTCCGCATTTTTAGCATTTTCTGAAGTAGACAACCAAGCTGTTCCTCTAAATGTTGGTTCATTCATCGCCGCCATTGCTTGCTGAGCCCAAAGTAATCTTTCTGAAACTGTTCTTAATCCTTCTTTATTTTGATATTCTTCACCCAACCTAGCGGTTCTAGCAAAATCAATTCTAGTCATCTGATTACCAACATTACTATAAAAATCTATTAATCCTGAAGGATTCTTCTCAAGTTCACTAACACCATGTCCTCTATTAAGAGTATGTTGTACCTGAGTTACATCTTTAATTAATTTATCACCCAATAAATATATTTCTTTTCTTTTTGGTGAAGGAAAAGTCTCACTTAGAGCCATAAAAGATTTAAGCATCAAGTGCAGAGTCTGTTGGTGACCCATACCAACTTCCGTATTAAGCAGATCTACTTTCATAAAAGCTTCTGTTTCGCGAGCCGCATCACCTAAAAGAACTGTTTCAACGTATGCCCAAATTCCTGAAGCTAGTTTACTTGGAGTTTCCTTTCTCCATCCATTATTTTCTTTCCACTCTTTTGGAGCTCCAGGAATATATCCACCTGATAAAAAGTCGATTGCCGTTTCTGCAGATACGGGACGCAATTTCTCTTCATTTAGATCATAAATATTTTTCCTACGATCTATTTGAATTTTAGCTCTATCCCAAAATGGTTCTAGAAACTGAAGATAGGGCTGACTTCGATCGCCTCCAGGAATTTTAACATTAACTGAAGTCGTAACCTGTTTTTTTGCATCTTCAGTTGCTTCACTTAGCTTCTTGATAACATCTGATAATTTGTCATTTTCAGTCTTTTCTAAAACGGCATCACTGACTCCCTCAGATACCACCAATTTTTTCAGAAATTTATCTTTTGTATTATCAAAATTTGAATATAAACCATTTAAATTATTCTGCCAAAATGTAAATGCATTGTTCATTCTAAAATCGTATTCTTCTTGGATTGATTGTAAGAAAGCACCAGTAAAATCGAAATCTTTTAAGGGCTGAGTCACATATCCTTGTTGAATCTGCCCAACAGCAAGTATGTGAACCTCCAGCCTTGTTGCATAATCAATTAAATTATTGAAATCGTCTTCAGCATCACCAGTTGGATTTGGACTAGACTCTTCCAAATCAGAAGCCATAGCTTTTAGTTCTGGGTGAAGAATAAATATTAATTTTATCCAAACTTGGTGTTCTACCTTTTTTGCACGTTCCTCTAATTGGTCGGCAGATTTCAAAATATCACCTAACTCTTCTTGTCTTTCAACAACCTTAGTTATCTTTAAATTGACTGTTGGAACTAATAACGGAATAACTTTCTTTATAAAATCCAAATTTTTTGACATTCCTTTAATTAATACTACTTGAGCATTAAAATCTTCCTGAATTTGATTAAGTAAAAGATCATCTGCTGGATCATCATAGTCAAAATCTCTAATAATTCGACTGTCTATCTCGTCTAATACTTGAGTGATTTCGACAATTGATCTAGCCAACTCTTTAGATTGTTCAAGTGGCCACTCATCAACTTCTTGCTCTTTGTCAATGCCACCTTTTTTATCCTTAATATGTTGCTGAAAAAATTCAGCCAGCAAATCATTAATTTGTTGAGTTTTTTCACTATTAACAAATTCATCAAGCTCATCAATAAACCTTTTATTTTTTATACTATTAAGATTTAATTGTCTTCTTACTTCTCTTATATATCTTCTAAATAAGACATTACTGTCCCTCAATCTACTAAACATATCGGCATTAATTACTCCTGTTGCAGCTTCTTCAATCATTTCATTGACGCTGGTCAAAAGCTCATTTCTACCAATAGTGAGTCGACCTATTATTTCTGTCCAATCGCGTTCAAAATCAAATTTTTGCGAGTCATTATCAAAATCGCCTGAAAAACTATTTTCGTCAGGCAAAGAAAAAGATTTATTGTCAGCTCGATCGTTTGTTGCTATCTCATCACCTTCAAAAATTTTGAAGTTAAAATTTAATGTGGTTTCAATTTGTTCAAGAATATCTACTACATTATTTCTTTCATCTACTACGGCTTCAATATCTGGATCAGATAATTTCCCTTTTGAAGTGCTTGATCCATAGTCTTGTGTCCAATAATCGACACCCTGGATTGATCTTCTTACTTCGACAATAAGCCTTACTGCTTCTTTTTTATCAAGAGTGCTAGCAGATTTATCTCCAATGAAATCCAACAAGACCTCTAGGCTAGCTTGCGCTTTCCTTAGGTTTTGTTTTGACTCGCTCAGAACTTGTTCTCTTCTGGCGGCTTCACCACTATCAGCTTCATTCATGATCATCATCTCTTTTATTATAGCAATCTTTGTTGAATATTTCACCAGAATAAGTTAGAGTGGTGATATGCATGAAACCAAATCACAAACGCAAGTAGATAAAGAAATGTCTTTTGTTGCGACAGATGAAGAAAATCGCGTAATTCAACCACCTGAAACAGCATTTGTAGATGAATCTAATAGACTCGCTGGGGCAAGTAGCTTGAGTGAATTATTCGGAGTTCCAGGAATTAGAGTAGCCGGTTCAGAAAGTCAAACTCAAACTACCGGTTTAGCTACTCCAGAAATGCAGAATGAAGTACAAACTGTTGATTTGGCCGCTCCAGATTTACAAAATGAAATCAAGACAAACTCAAAACCAATAGCTTCTGACCAAACAACTGAAAACCTAGCAAACCAAAACACAAAAACAGAAGATGAATTAAGGGAATTAAAAGCAGTAATTACAGCTAGAATTAATGCTATTCTTGCAAATCCTGAAGATTTTACGTCCCAACAACTTGGAGAATTACAATCTGATTTACTTGAATTAATGGCTGGAAGAAATTATCAAGAATTTCTGCAACAAGAAAATGATTCAGAACTTTCCATAGCGCTTGAGAACCTTAGAATTAAAATTGAAGAGGACCAACTACGTCAAAAAGAAAATGTAATTAAGACATCAGAACTCCTGGGAATAGCTGCTCCAGAATCCGGCGAAGCTGTAGATATCAAACCTGAAAATATTGTTGACGTTGTTAAAGACGGCGAGGATAAACTAGACATAACCATCCAAGATACTCAAGCCGATGAGCAACAAACAATATCATTTAAACAGCTTGCTATACTGGCATTGTTTGTAACAGCAGATATGATGATTTTTGACGGCAATCTCTCATATGCAATAACCAGTTTAGGAGACACAGGAACTAGACTTGCCAGACTTTCTGGAGTTGATGTTTCTGGAAGAAATGGAGGCATGAGGGAAGAATTTAGCAATCAATTAGTTGAAGCAGCTGAACCCAGAAAATTAATTACATTTTTAGAAGAAAGAAAAGGAAATGAGATGTATAGATTTTTAGCCGGATTAAGTAAAGATAACAGAGATAAACTATTAGCTGGTCAAAGATTTGGAGGTCTACTTGGAAGGCATCAACTTTCTCCGGAACAAATTGAAATGGTAACAAAGCAACTTGATGAAAACCAGAAAAAAGAATTCAATATCAGACCTAAAGAGTAAACTTCTCCGCTAATAATCAATTCTCACCTAGCTAACCATATTTATCAAAGGGTATAATCATTTTGTGGCTGAAATCAAAACAAAATACCTGTTCAAAAGAAAAATAATCGATATAAAAGATCTTGTCGGTAGAAGCGACTCCAAAGGTCGTGCTTTTTTCCTTGCTTCACTAGAAAAAACCCCATCTATAACAAATCTTTTTTCAAAAACTGAGAGATTTAACGTTAGCGAGACAGAATCTCTTGCCTCAGCAAATATCAAGGCTATTGAGAAACAAGAGTTGGTTATTTCGTCCAATAGATACTATACATATTTATTTCCAAGTGACTTAGTAAGAGCTCTTTCTGATTTTGCAAAGATTTTTAGTGAGAAAGACCAAACACTGAGTCTTTTTGCAAAAGAAAGGCTTGAACTAGTAAAAAGATGGGGAAATTTTGATCACGGCGATGAAACTATTGATGAAATAGCATTTTTTGAAAATGTAAAAGAAATTCAAAATTTATCAAACTTAATTGTGAGTTCCTTTCAAGAACATCCAGAGTTAATTCTTGGAGACACTGATGAAAATCACGATGATGATGATTCTCCAATTAAAAAAAAGAAAAAGACAGATAAACATGATGATAAAGAAGATGATGGAGGTGGTAAAGATGAAGATCCCGAAAAAGATCTTCTAGATGAAAAAAAAGCAAAATCAGCAGTAGTACCAAATATTTCTCAGGTTAACCGTCCAACTAAAGTTGATTTGCTCCTTGGAAAGGATGATTTCACCCAACAACAAAAAAATAGAATCCAATATGAAACTGGCTGGCTATACAACCGCGCAGTCTATGAAATGTTTACG
>PFRF01000025.1 GCA_002788395.1 Candidatus Levybacteria bacterium CG_4_9_14_0_2_um_filter_35_21
AGCGTTGACAGGCAAACCTAATCCACCTAGAATGGGAGAAAGAGGAGATATTTTTATGCCAGAAGAACGAGAAGATTCCCCGGGGCGAAACGAAGAAAATTTAACGCGAAATCCAGAAAAAACCCCAACGACTTCACAAGAAACCGTAGATTATTTGGCAGGACTAAAAGAAACGAAGCTTGGGGAAAAAAGTAGACCAGAATTTACAAGAGAAGAAAGTATAACAATGGACGAAATAATGAATCTTGCGGGATTTAGTGGAGAGTTTAAGCTAGAAATTGCTCAGGATATGACAGAGGAACAAGTAAGGCAAGCTAAAGCTCAATGGGAAGGAGATAAAAGTGGGTATAGAGGAAAACTTGAAGAAGCATTAGTCGCTCAGAAAGTGCAAAACGAGAATATTAGCACGGCAAAGATATATGAAGTATTCAAAGAAAGGATTGAATCGATAAGCTCGGAAGAAAATCCGGAAGAAAAAAGGAAGATGCTTGAAAGGTTTTTGAGAGACGACATTGTTTGGTTTAGTGCTCTAGAGACTATTATTAGAAGATTGAGGAGTAAGGAATTTACGGTAGGAAAGGATATTGAGCATGAGTTTATTAAGAAGCTGGAAGATGTTAAAGCTAAAATTGGGGAATTAAGAAAGTCAGGCGTACTGAAAGACATTGAAGTTGCAGATATGTTAGGTATGGTTAGAGATGTAACTGGCTTATCGGATAAAGAGGGAGATGGGGCAAGATCCGAAATAAACATAGGGACATTCCTTCATCAATATGAAGGAATAAAAGGCGAGCTTCTTTATCCAAAAAGCATTGAAGATCTTGCAAGATTAGTTATGGATTCGTCAGGCGAAGAATGGAGAACGGGTGGGAAAAACGAACTAATTAATTCAGAAGGAAAGTTTTTAAGGGAGAATTTTATGGCCTGGATTAGAGATAGAATTTTACATCAACACGATATAACTCCGGATGGAGATATTAATCTTTTTTCCGAAATACAGATTTTTACTCCCTACAGAGGCATATCTTTTATGGAAATGTATTCTACGCCAAAATATTTTATGACAGAGCAATCCCATGTAAGCCTTTCAGGCAAGACACGTTTGGTACAAGAAGTTGTTAAAAGAGAAGAGCTGGAGAAATTAAAAAACCAAGCACTTTACGAAGTTTGGCTTTTTCAAATGTCACACAATTATGATGCAAAATATCGTGCGACAATGGGAGCGGAAGAAGAATTGCCAAAAACATTATTTGAAATTTATTACAATAATGTTTTTACAAAAGATAAAAAGAGACTTCTTAATGTCTTGAAGTTATCAGGTAATAGCAAAGAAGAATTGGATGAAATTTTAAAACAAGAAAATCTTGGAGATCATGAGATGCAAGGAGCAGTAGGTAAGGCAATCAGAAAAGTGATTCTTTCATATTATTTCCTTGCAGAAATAAATAATGGGATCACGATAAAAGATGACAGTTTAGAGTTTGATGATCCCAGTGAAAAAAATATGTTTGAACAAACTCTTGGAAACGAGGGTGTGCTCGAGTTTTACAGAGCCATAATTAAAAAAGTGGAAGATGTTAAAAGCGGAACAGGAGAAGAGAGGATTATAGAAAGCGAAGGAGATAAGGAAATCCTTACAAGAAGGGCGCATGTTGCCTTAAGAAAAAAATGGGGCCTTAAAAACGGAATAAGAGATTTAAATTTTTTTAGTGATGTTAACACAACGGAATCTGTAAAAGCATTAACCAAAGATGCCTTAACAGCTGCAATTAGAAAAACAAAGGATATTAACGGAGATGATCTTAAAAAAGAAGATGCAAAATATGCGGCAGAATGGGCATCAACCATGATATATTGGACCGGAATTTCTGCCAGAAACGATATCAATGGAGTTGGCTTTGATGCCTGGTCTAAGGTTATAAATACAAATGCATACAGATTAAGCCAAGTAGAAGGGAAAAGTCTTTTTGGAGACCTTCAAACGATATTTGGTATTAGAAGGATAGGCTTGACATTTTTTGAAGGGCTTAAGGTGGCTGTAGGAGGAAGTAAAGATTTTTCACAAAGAACCTTAATCGAGGCAATTCAAGGAGGAGAAGGAGATACAATAAATTTGGATAAGGCTCTTGATTTTGAGTTTCAGGGAAACGCACAAAGGCAGTTTATGGTAAATCATGTACAAAACGCATTTAAATTCTATAACGTTATAATGAGGGACCATGGAATAAACCTTGACAAATTTACCACCTTAGACCAATTTGGAAGAATCATTTTCGATAAAAAAGAAATGGATAAAGTTTTTGGTGGGCTCTGGAAGAACCTGCGCTATTCTTTTGACTTGCCAGATTTTCTCTGGCATCATAAAGTTAGAACGTGGGAAACAGAAGATATAAAAGGGGAAAGAGTAGCAAGATTTAAAACAACTACTTTAGATAAAGCAATGTTTAATAGAGAGGTTTTAGGTTTAAAAATGTATAACGAGGAATTAATGGAAGACGATAGTAGGAAATTGCTAGGAAAGCGCTATAGAAAGGATATTGATGACAATTATATAAGAGATGAATATTACATTCCAGCCAGGAAAGAGATTGCCAGAAATGTCTTTGCTTATCTAATCGCAAAAGAACTTTGGATGCATAGGAATTGGGAAAGTGGATTCACAAGATATACATTGCAGGACATAGAGGTTTTGCAAGGGTTTTTTATGCAAAGGGCATTTGGGGTTATAGAAAATAAAGATAATAATGTTGTTAAAGCAAAAAACAACTTTTTTAATAAAAGAGAATGGGATCAAATTGCTAAAATGGGAGACGCAGAATTTAGTAAAATATTTTGGGAAGAATTTAGGGTTGGAGTTGCTTCGGGTAGTCTTTCTGCCATTTGGCAGACCATTAAGGCTCTTGGGAAAGAAGTAACAAGATAAACAGAGACTAATTTTACTTGGGCTTAGAGTTTTGTTCTGCCGTAGTTCCAAACCACTTTCTTCTCCAGCCTGGTTTACCTGTCACCTTATTAATTCTTCCAAGCAAAACCTGTCTTAACGGTCCTTCTTGAGCCCCAGTCCATGGATTCGCACTTTGTGTTAGTCTTCTCCCCATAGCTTTAGTAGGAGCTCCAATAACGCCTACAGCTCCACCGACGCCGCGCATAATAGAAGAAGTGTCAAATTTTGGAGCTTTAAATAAAGCCTTGGTCATGTTAACAATATTAGGAGTTGCCAAAATCATGCCAAGAGCAATTATTCCTTTTACAGCATCTTGAGTTAATCCCATACCAATTAAAGGTGGAATAAAGGCATGAGTAACAGTAGCGTTGTCGTATGCGCTAATTACTCTTTCGGCAACAACAAACATAAAAACAACAGCCGGGAAAGCAGATAAATTAGCCAAGATTTCTTTAAACCAGCTGCCAAAACCACCTGATCTACCCGGGATTACGCCAGACATAATCCAAAACGGTCCGATTATAATATCCAAAATAATCATTACATATGCTTGGATAAGTGTAAACCAAAGCCGGAAGAGAGCAATTGTGATGGCAATTGCCACAACAAGAAAACCGGCAAGTGCGCCAATGCTCATAAGGACGTTTTGAAAAGCTTGAACAGGGTTTACAAGGCCAATTAGCAGATTTTGCCACAATGGCCGATCATTTCCCCCAACTAAGTCCCCTACCATTCCGTACACAGATCCGCCGATAGAAACCGGAATTTTTGCTATTCCAAATCCATGCCAGCCTAGAAGCCCGTTTAAAAAACCAAATGGGCTATCCATAATATTGCTGGCTGCTTTTCCCGCATCAAATTTGAGTTTAGGATCGATGCTTGCATCGGAAAAAAGATTGAGGATTAAAAAACAAAGAATCCACATTAGGTCAATTAAAATTCCTGCAATTGCAAAAGAAAGAGTAACTAAAACCAAAGCTACGATAACCCGCGGAATTTGATTTTGGATAGTCATAACCGTACGCGGGTCTATTTTTACCCTAAACATAATGGCAACGCCGATGATTATAAAAACCAGAACAAAGAGTAAATAAACAATGTTTCTAAAAATAACCCAAATATTTAAAAGCGGTTTTATTCCTTCAAATCCAACTCCTTGACTTGCAGTTTGATTTGCCGCATAGGTTTTTTTGGCGACGCCAAAATTTCCGGCCAGATAATTTATATAATCGTTTGTTTGAATAGGAGGTTTATAGGTCATGGCAATAAGATTTCCGGAAATTCCAATTAATCCTCCTCCACCCCTTTCCATATATCCAATTTTACCCGTGTTTACATCTACTCCAAGACATTTTTGGTTAGCAGAAGTAGGGTCAATGCCTGTGACAAGACACGCCAAAGAAGACATTAGCTCAATAACAACACTTTGACTATAAGTGTGCAGGTTTCGCGGGACATCGGGATTAGTATTGGGGGTATTATATCCTCCGGTTTGAGGTTGGTAATAGTTTTGGGCAAAAGATGTTTTTGGAAAAATCAAAAAAAAGAAGACAAAAAAAGAAAAGAATAAGCTAACAATCCGAGCAGCTCTCATTAAATATAGTTTGAATTATTTGATTTGGGTTGTCAAGTAAAATTAGTTGCTTCAAAAGAACCGATAAAGTAAAATACAGAGGAAGCTAAAAGCTAAGAACTAAAATCTTAAATCATAAGATTTGTATCTATGCTCTCGTAGCTCAGCTGGATAGAGCGCAACGTTGCGGACGTTGAGGTCGAAGGTTCAAATCCTTTCGAGAGCGCAGCGAAATAAAATGCGATGCATTTTAAACGCTGCTGAGACGTTTAAATTTGTACAACAAATTTATTACGTCTCGCCCTTGGAGGAGTACCGAAGTGGTCGTAACGGGGCCGTCTCGAAAACGGCTGTAGCGTAAGCTACCGTGGGTTCGAATCCCACCTCCTCCGCAGCGTAATAAATTCTTAGAATTTAAACGCTGTGGGAACGTTTAATTGCAAAGCAATTATTACGTTTTGCAATTTATTATGAAATTTGAATTTTCAGCAGGCGGAGTAGTCATTAGACAAGTTAAAAGTAAAAAGTTAAAAGTAAAAAGTGGCATTGAAGTTTTGGTTTGTCAACATTCGCAGCATCACGGCTGGGTTTTCCCCAAAGGGCTGATTGGGGACAATGTCAAAGGAGAAGGGAAAGAAGAAACGGCAGTAAGAGAAGTAAAAGAGGAAACCGGAATTGAAGCAAAAATTCTCAAACCGCTTGATCCGGTTGTTTATTGGTATGTTTTAGACGGCATAAAAATCAGAAAAACTGTTTATTATTATGTAATGGAATTTATTTCCGGGGATTTTAGCAAAAGAGATATGGAAATGGAAAACGTAGAATGGTTGCCAGTGGATAAGGTTGAAGAAAAATTAACCTATAAATCCGATAAAAAAGTTTGGCAGGAAGCGAAAAAATATTTGCCTCTAGCTTCTAGCAATTAGCCATTAGATTCACTATAATAATTCCGAACTAGTTGCTAGCTGCTAATAACTAATTACTGGTTTATGGAGGGATGCGAGAGTGGCTTAATCGGTACGCTTGGAAAGCGTATGTCGTCGTAAGATGACCGGGAGTTCGAATCTCCCTCCCTCCGCAACGCAAGAAAGCGCATGACAATGAGGCAATAATTTTAGGAAGAAGGGGTTTTTTCCAGAGGAAAATTGTGCGAAAGCCAGTCTCCTGATTTTTCCATAAAAGTTGGTTTTACAACTTCCCTAAAAGGTAAAAAAGGTAACATAACCGATTTTACGTGTTCCCGGTCTACTCCCCGAAGGGTTAAAGTAATTTCTCCGGGGAAAAAATCATGAGTTCCAACATGCAAAGTGTCTTCGCTGTCGTGTTTTTTAAAATAAAAGTCATAAAGCTCTTGCCAAAGAAAAAAATAATCTTCAATCATTATTCCCTCAGAGCTAATTCTGTAATGAAAGTTCCGAGGAGGGACAGAAGCAAGAGCAAAGGCCATAAATAAAAGTGAGGCAACGACCAACATTAATAAATATTGAGAAAACAAAAAAAGCACGATTTCAACTAGAAGCGCGATTAGGAGACTGCTTAAGTAGTATTGTTTACTTCTCTTTCTAAAAGGCCTTCCCGGAGCTCTCCAAGAAAGAAGAGTTTTAATTTCGTTATTGGCAATTCTAACCTCTTTTTCCTCGTGCTCGCTATGCTTTGTTTTTACAGTTTCTTTTTGGGCAGTCATATTTTAAATGTAGCCTACTTGGTTTATTAAGTCAATAAAAATTGAATAAGTTACGAAACATATTAGACATTTCGTAACTATGGATCACTACGCAAAAGCTTATCCAATCTTTAGTAGAATACGAGGAC
>PFRF01000006.1 GCA_002788395.1 Candidatus Levybacteria bacterium CG_4_9_14_0_2_um_filter_35_21
CTATTGGTATTTATGTTTATTCCTGCCGTATCCTACCAATTGGATACATTATCAAAAACTGTACCTGATTACCTGGAAACTGCTCCCAAATATGTCCAGAAGTGGAATAAAGATTTAATTTCTTCTCTAGATAACGCAGCGTCACTAATCCCTTCCGTTGCCAACTTCTTATTTCTGTTTTTAATTGTGGTAATTATTTCTTTTTACCTTATTGTTGACAGACATAAAATAGAAAGGGAAATGTACGATCTTATTCCACAGAAATTACACAAAAGTTTTAAAATGATTGAAAATATCGTAAACCATACGTTTGCTTCTTTTATTCGAGTTCAACTTGTTTTTGCAATAATAAACGGTTTATTAACCTGGGCTGTACTAAGATTATTTAATGTAGGGTTTGCTGCCTCTACGTCGGTTATTTCCGGAATTTTAACAACTATTCCTATGGTTGGACCTATTTTTGCTATTGTTCCTCCTGTTTTTATTAGTTTTACCGAAGATCCATTTAAGGCGGTTATTGTTTTTGTGATTTTACTTTTAGCACAACAAATTATTTTTAATATTTGGGGACCAAAATTCATCGGAAAAGCTTTTAAAATCCATCCTATTGTCGTACTTCTCTCATTTATTGTCGGATTTAAGATTGCAGGAGTTATGGGTGCAATTTTTGCAATCCCGGTAATAAGCATTATTATTTTAGTAATCAGAGATCTCGGACATCACTTCATTTCTCCAAAAGAATAATGATATAATGCAAGCTGTTATGATAAAAGCACAAACACTTAAAGGTTTTAGGGATTTTCTTCCAACAAAAACTAAAAAGAGACAATTTGTAATAAACATCTTAAAAGAGGTGTTTGAGTTGTACGGTTTTGAGCCGCTTGAGACTCCCGCACTTGAGTACGAAGAAGTTTTAACCGGAAAATACGGAAACGAAGGCGAAAAACTAATGTATAAGTTCGAAGATAACGGTAAAAGAAAAGTTGCATTGCGTTACGACCAAACTGTCCCACTGGCAAGAGTTGTTACTCAATACCAAAGTGAATTAGTCCTACCCTTTAAAAGGTACCAGATTCAAAATGTTTGGCGGGCGGAAAATACTCAAAAAGGCAGATACCGAGAGTTTTTGCAGTGCGACATCGACACCGTAGGTTCCCCTTCTCTTAAAGCAGATGCGGAAATTATAGCCTGCGTACTTGAATGTTGTAAAGTTTTAGGTTTTAAAAATGTTAATGCTGTTATTAACGATCGTTCGGTTTTTAAAGATTTAAAACCACAATATGTTTCCACAATAGATAAGTTGGAGAAAATAGGAGTAGAAGCTGTAATTGAAGAACTTATCGCAAAAGGAATGGAGAAGAAACAAGTAAAACAAATAATTAGCTCTTTTAACGCCGCAAAACCGACCCGGGCAAATAAAGAGCTTATTGATAAATTAAAAAAGTTTGGTCTTAAGGAAAATAAGGATTTTGTTTTCAAACCGAGTCTTGCCAGAGGATTAGATTATTACACATCTACCATCGTTGAAATAGTTTCGAACGATTATTCCTATGGCTCACTGGCAGGCGGCGGAAGATACGATAATTTAATTGGCATATTTTCCGGCAAGCAAATTCCTGCAGTTGGTATTGCTTTTGGATTTGACCGGCTTATCGAAGCAATGGAAGAACTAAAACTTTTTCCCAATGATTTAGCTGTGTCTAAAATATTAATTACAAATTCAGATAAGGCTATCGAAATCGCCAGTGAGTTAAGACAGAATTACATAAACTCAGAGATTTATTTGGACGAGAAGGATTTAGAAAAACAACTTAAATATGCCGACAAAAAGCAAATCCCCTACGTAATAATTACTAATGATAAAGGGTTAATTCTTAAAGATATGGGAAAAAGAACTCAGGAAACATTATCTCTGGAAGAAATAATTAAAAAGTTAAGTGCTTGTACCTGTGGAAATTGCTAGCCCAATTTAATTTTACTTAAATCTCCTTTAATAAATTTTGACTTTAATCCGTAAACTTCTTCTTTTATTTGCAAATCTTCCGAAATGTCGCAATAGATATAAATTGGTTTTTTATAATGAAAAGCTATTGTCATTTCCATTAAGGTATTTCCTCCAATATACCCTTTCACACCATTTTTATTCATGTTAACCACCAAGATAGCGTCTGAATCGAGTATCTTTTTAAAATGTCCCAGTATTAATTTTGTCTTTTTACCATAGTCTTTTTTATCCTTATACCAGGTTTTATAATCGTCAACATTGAAATTCTTAGACCTCTGCATTGTTCTTGCAGTTTGAGGAATTTTAGTTGCAAATCCTAATTTCTTAAGCTCTTTTTCTATTACTAAAACATCTTTATAGTGCGACGCACTTGCACAAATTGTAATAATTTTTTTCATGCAATGATTATATCAAAGAATCTATTCATTATAACCTTGTAATTATGTCTAATTTCTTGTATAATTCAAGTGTTATGAAACAAGCAATTCACCCACAATATTTTGATACACAAGTAATCTGTGTTTGCGGAAACCGCTTTACTGTGGGATCAACTAAAGAAGTTATTCATGTTGAGCTTTGCAATAAATGCCATCCTTTCTATACGGGTGAACAAAGATTTATAGATAGTGCAAGTAGGATCGAAAAGTTTGAAAAAAGAAAAAAAGTTGCCGAAATTCATAAAGCAACTGTTGTAGAAAAAATTGAAAAACAGAAATCAAGAGATAATGCTCCAAAGACGCTTCGCGAGATGTTACTCGACATAAAATAACCCCATGGAAGACTACAGATTGGTTCAGCTCCGGGAATTGGAGCAAAAAATTGAAGAGACGAAATTACTTTTAGAAGACTCCGAGATGACTGAATTGGCGAAACAAGAAATTACAACCCTTGAAGAACAAAAAAAGGAATTGGAAGATTCACTAAATAGCGGAAAAAATTCAGGTGGAAACGAAGAGTCTTTAGACAACAGAAATGCAATTCTGGAAATAAAAGGAGCAACCGGCGGAGATGAGGCAAAGCTTTGGGGAGAAGATCTTTTGAGGATGTATATACGGTTTGCCCAGCTTCGAGGTTTTAAAGTAGAATCGGTAGACGATAATGTTATAAAAGTAACCGGTAAGAATGTTTTTGGAGCTTTGAAATATGAAGCAGGCGTTCACCGCGTACAAAGAACCCCTGAGACTGAAAAACGCGGCAGAATTCATACATCTACTGCAACCGTTTCCATTCTGCCGGAACTTGAAGATTTAGATTTACATATTAACCCCGAAGATATAGAATTTGAAGCATTTAGATCGGGCGGACACGGAGGACAAAACGTTAATAAGGTTTCTACAGCCGTTAGATTGAAGCATAAACCAACGGGTATTACCGTAACCTGTCAAACAGAAAGACTTCAGGTTAAAAATCGGGAGATTGCCGAGAAATTACTTCGTGCAAAACTTTGGGAAATAGAAGTTGAAAAAAGACAAGGAGAAATTTCATCTTTAAAGTCTACTCAAGTTGGTCGAGGAATGAGGGCAGAAAAGATCAGAACATACAATTTTCCCCAAGATCGCCTTACCGATCACCGTGCTAATCTTTCATGGCACAATTTACCCTCTATTTTAGATGGTAATTTCAATGAAATAGTTACCGAAACCAAAAATAAACTTGAATCCTCCGAAGAATTAATAGAAAGTTAAATTTATTTGAGGTATTCTTTGTCTTCTTCTTTTAAAGTAGCTATCTTACTTAAATCATCTTCGTCTAAGATCTTTGATATTTGTCTACCGCCTGCTAGGTAAGGAAGCACTACATAATCCGCTCCTGCTCTATACAGTGCTCTTGCTTCATATGCTTCCATTGCCATTACTACAATCTTAGCTTTTCTATTTTCATGCTGTAATTCTTTTAAAAGCAATAAGTTGTCTTCTAGATCCGGAATCGTAGAAATAACCAATTTTGCACGATCAAGTTTTGCCCGTTCTTGAATATCCAAATCCGCAATATCCCCAAAAAGCCTATGAATTTTTTTTCCCTGAAGATTTTTAACAATACTTGGATCAAAATCTATAACTACGGAGTCCATGTCCATATCCTCTAAAACCTCCAAAATGCTCTGCCCCATTTGATCTCCACCTATTAAGACAACATGGTTTTTTAAATGTTCAAGACTGTCTGTCTCGGAAACAATCTCAACTCTTTTATCATGTTTATTTTCCAAAAAGCTTAAATACTTACCTACTTTTGAGTAAATCTTTTTACTAAAAGTAATTACATAAGCAGAGGTTGTAAAGGTAATTATCCCAACGAATGTTATTATCGTTACCGCGTCTGAGGTGACCTGTCCCAAACGATTACCCAAAAACATCATTATTAAAGAGAATTCAGAGATCTGCGAAAGAGACATGCCGGTTAAAAACGACGTTCTTTTTTTATAACCCAAATCCCCCATTACAAACATCGCAATCAACGGTTTTATAATTAATACAAAAAGAGAAAAAATAATTACCGGCATTAAAACCCCTTGGATATTATTAAATTTCATCTGCATCCCCAAAAGAACAAAAAAGATTACGATAAAAAAATCTCTTAAAATCTTTACTCTGGCAATAATTTGATAGTTAGCAATAGAGTTAGCAAGAGCAAGACCGGCTAAAAAACCACCAATTTCTATAGAAAATCCAATATAGGGAGAACTTACCAAAGCGGCCAAACCGAAAACCCAGGCAATGCTAACCAAAAACAACGTTTCCTGTGATTTTGCTAAAAATTCAGTAACTTTTGGCAAGACTTTTTGACTTAGGTAAATAATTACCGCAAATAATGCAATTACCTTAAGAAGAATTATTCCAAACTGACCTAAGGTTCCAAATCCACCGGTTTTAATATTAAATCCTGAAAGAAAAATAAGAAATAAAATAGCTAAAAAATCCTGAATAAGTAGAATTCCCAAAGACATTTTTGCATATAACGCATGCAGTTCCCGTTTATCGGAAAGAATTTTTACGATAATAATTGTACTGGAAAATGTTAATGCAAGTGCCATATAAAGAGCACTAAAAAGTGGAAAACCAAATGCAAGCGAAGCGATATATGCTACAATAAAAGAAAAAACTACTTGCGCCGGACCTACAATCAAAGTCATTTTACCTACCGAAGAAAGATCTTTAATCTTAATTTCAAGACCGATCATAAACAAAAGAAGAGTTATTCCCACTTCTGCTAGGGCACCAAAAAAATCAAGACTAGTTAAATGGAAAAGACCGAGAGGACCAATAATAATCCCTGTTAAAATATAAGCCAAAATTTCCGGTTGCTTAAAAAACCTAAAGACAAGGGAAACGAGTGCAGCCAAACAAATTATAATAGTAAACTCAAGGAAAATATTACCCATTATTTATTTATACAATTACCAAGTGTACTAGGTCAATATTAGATATTCTCACTCGAATTTCTAATTTATAATGTTTAAAAAATTAATTATTAAAAATTACCCACATACATTATTTCCTCTTCTAATTGTATTTTAAATTTTTCAAAAACTTCTTTTTTTGCCATTTCGACTAGAGCTTTTACATCGCCCGCTTTTGCATTACCGAGATTAACAATAAAATTCGGGTGTTTTTCGGAGAATTGAGCATCCCCCACCCTCTTTCCCTTTAAACCACATAAATTAATAATTCTAGCCGAAGGAATTACCGGAATAGGGTCGGTTTTACCGTTTTGTCCGAATTCTTCTTTTAAAGAATCCGGAATTTTAGTCATCTCAATGTTCTTAAAAATGCTGCCTATATTCGGATATTCCAAGGGGTGTTTTTTTATACGAAAATTAATTTTTTCTTCAATTATTTTTTTAATCTCTTCTTTGTCTTTATTTTTTAAAGTAAGCATAACTTCGGTAATTATTTCCCTACTTCCCTTATCTGTTTTAAAATAACTGTCTCTATAACTAAACCAGCATTCTTGATTATTTCTAGTGATTTCCTCAAGACTATCTATATTTAAACTTTTTACTTCTGCTATACAATCTTTTGTTTCACCACCAAAAGCGCCCGCATTGCCTCTTACAGAGCCTCCCACGGTACCGGGAAGACCTCCCGCCCACTCAAGACCGGAAAGTGAATTTTCTATACAAAAATCCAATAATTTCGACATTAAAACACCGGCTCCGACTTTTATTCTTTCTTCTTTAAGCTTTATACCTTTTATTTCACACCGAATAACAAGACCCGAATATCCATTATCTCCAAATAAAATATTTGTCCCACCACCTAAAATAAAAAATTGTTTAAATTCTGAATTTATATTATTCCATTTCTTAAGCCCTTCTTTCAATTCTTCTGTTGATTCTACTTCTAGAAAATACGCTGCCAACCCACCGATTTTATAGTTTGAATAATTTTTAAGTAGAACGTTTTTCTGAATTACCATAACTGTAAGTATACAACAAAATTGAGGATGCTCAAAAACTCAACTTCTGACGGAAAGAATAGTTTTTAAACTGGTTGTTGAAGACTAGTTGCCAAATGCTGAATTATTTTACCAACTCTTGAATAGCTTTTTCAAGTTGAGTATCGTGAGTTGGAGTTTTTGCGTCAAGCTTTACTTCTATATCAGGCTTTAGACCTACTCCGTTAATCCAAACCCCGCTTGGTGTAAGCCATTTTGCAACAGTTACGTGTAAACCGGATCCACCACCCAGATCCTCTGCCTGCTGAACAGTACCTTTACCAAAGGAGGTCTCACCAATCAAAAGCACCTTTTTATTATCTCTTAACGCACCTGAGACTATTTCACTTGCAGATGCACTTCCTCTATTTATTAAAATTAGCAAAGGAATATCTATCAATTCTCCTGTTCTTACTGAATAAAGAGTTTTTTTATCCATAGAACTTTCCTCCGATACAACCGGTGTGCCTTGGCTTAGAAATTCTGAGGAAATAAATACGGCATCTGTTAAATATCCACCGGGATTATTCCTTAAATCAAAAACTATACCTTTAACATTTTTATCCGATTTAATTTGTCCGCTTAGTTTATTTATCAATATTGTCCAATCTTTATTTGTACCATCTCCAAATTGAGACAACCTAATATAGGCTATTTTTAAATCTTTTTTATCCTTCGGCAAATTAACATTTTCTATATCTCCAATTTTTTTAACCCATCCGTTTACACTTTTTACCGTAATTATATCCCTAATTATTTTTATATCCACAGTTTTTGATAAATCCTTATGAATAACAGAAACTTTTACCTCAACTCCCTTCGGTCCTCTTATTTTTTCTACAACTTGAGAGATATTCCATCCATTGGTAGAAACTCCGTCAACTTTTACAATTACATCTCCTGCCTTTACCCCTGCTTTTTCCGCAGGGCTACCTTCCAAAGGAGCAATAACAATAACGTCTCTTCCTTTAACTCCAAGTTCTGCTCCAATACCGGAAAATTGACCCGCCAGACCTTGTTTAAAGTTTGTATTTTGAACCGGCGGAAGATATACGGTAAACGGATCGCCTAAGCTTTGAAGCGTTCCCGCTATTGCTCCGTTTAACATCTTTTGGGGATCAAGCTTAGTCTTGTCATAATAACCCGCTTCTACCTTTTGCCAAACTATCCAAAAGGGCGAAAAATCAATGTTGGTAACTCCTGCAGGAGGCTCTTTGTCTGTTACCGATATTTGAGGTTTGTAATTTTTCCAATCTAGTTGAACTTTGTTTACGCCAAAAAAATAACCACCAAAAAACGATATTAAAATTAGTAAAATTATTTGTATCGCCGTAACTCTATTCTTCATAAAATAATTATTAATTTGTTATCCGTATCTAAATAAACTTGTTTGCCTTTATTAACAATAAGTTTTTTAAAATTCTCCAAATTAACTTTAAAAATCGGGTTTTTAATTTCTTTTTCTTTAAAACTGTCTATATCTTCGTTTTTTATCTGTTCCCCTATTATCCCGAACACCCCAATTGCAAATGCTTTAGAAAGAGAGGCTTTTTCGAAAGATTTTCCTAAAATTATTTTTTTAGCCAAATCTCCAAAAATATCCTCCGGTCTTATTTCTTCTCCTGGAAGAAAAAACAATTCTCCTCTAATTCCGCTTCCCGACATCTTATCTGCGGGAATTGATTCTTTCTCCGTTTCAAGAACGATTTTATCATTATCGCAGAAAGTTACTTTTCCATCAACAGGAAGTCTTGCCTAATCAAAAATGATACTGAAAGAAAACGTGTACCTAACCGAAATATGGTACTGAAGCTGTA
>PFRF01000035.1 GCA_002788395.1 Candidatus Levybacteria bacterium CG_4_9_14_0_2_um_filter_35_21
ATATCATGTTTAACGGTATCGGTACTACAGAGATCATTATAATCGCGGTAATTTTGTTGCTTTTATTTGGAGGCAGGAAACTTCCGGAATTAGCAAAAGGAATTGGCGAAGCTATAAAGGAATTTAGAAAATCTTTTAAAGATAAAAGTTAGATCATTCTAATGTTAATTCCTTTGTATGCATCAATCGCTCCTTTTTTGGTTTGGCCAGTTGAGTTTATATTCCCTTATCCCTATATAGTGGAGGAGTTGGTTAAAGGCTCGATGGTATTATTTATTCTTAAGTCCTCTAGTGATACAACAAAAATAAGATTAGCTATTTTAGTCGGTCTATTTTTTGCATTTTCGGAAAGTGTATTATATATGTTTAATATATTGCTCGTAGGATCACTTTGGACACCTATTGAGAGACTTTTACTTACGATTCCCCTTCATGTCACGACTACGCTTCTTATTTTGTTTTCAGGAATGAAGAAACAAAAATTTCTTCCTCTGGGACTAATTGCGGGAATGATTCTGCATTACTTTTTTAACCTTTTCGTTGGAACATTATGACCCATTCGATACACTCAGGAGCAGAGTGAGTAAAATTGAATCTATGAGCTACTTTTGGTTACGTATTCTTTGTAGATCCAACCAAGAGTGCCATTCTGAAGCGATACCTTAAGCCAGTCTTCCTTTTCTTCTATAAGAGACAGTTTATCACCCGGATAAACTTTGGAGATCTCCTGCCCCCAAGGAATCTGTCTTACCCGCAAGAAGCCTGTGGGAGTATCATTAATAATAACATTTTCATGAATTACCAAATTAGTATTAAGTTTATCTGCTTCTCCCAAGATTTGCTTTTCTATAAATTTCTCACTTACCCAACCCTTGCTGCCTAAATCTCCTTCCACTTCGTCCCTCATTTCGATTTGAACCCACCCGTCTTTTCTGTAAAGCTCTGTAAATTCGGAGGTCTTTTTTAATTTGGTTATAACCGGTGCGCTTATAGATGGTCCGCTACGGATATTTACTACAGATCCCAGGGGAACAATTACTTTTACTTTCCGAACCGTTTTCTTTTTAGCATTTTCACATAGCGTTAATTTAACATCTGCTTGACCGGCAGAGGCACTGGCGCTTAGAACTGCAGATTTATCAGCCCTGCCTGCTACTGTCTTTGGTTGAGAATTTGGTGCCAAACTGACCCTATCTAACATAACTCCCGATGCCAAGCTGACTCCTATACCGAATACTATAAGGATTGTATTAAGGGTATGTCCATATCTTGATATTGGTCTATTATAATTATCATTTTCTTGATCGTTAATTTTTTGTTTTTTCTTTTTTGGGGAAGATAATTTTTTAGCCATCCCCTTCTCTTCTTGCCTAACTAAAACTTTCATGTATAAAGCCAGGAAAACAAAACCAACGGTTAAGATAATAATAAGGCCCCAAACTGCCAACGTTTGCGTTCCACCTACAAATCCAAACATTGTGCCGGTTGAACCTGCTTGAGTAACAAGCTCTTTTAGTTTATCCATTTTCCCTAAAACAGCTTTCATTTCTATCTGTGCCTCACGGTAAGCTCTAATTTTTATTTCCGGTGTACTATTTGATTTCATTAGATCTAAGACTTTATCTAAGGAAACATCAATATCGCTTTTAATAGTCACTCCTTGAGCAAAGTAGGATGTTTTTTCAAGAGGACGGGATAAATCTTCCGCCTGTTTTCTTAAGCTGTCAACTTCTTCTTTGCTAATTATCCAAATATCCTGAGTCCTAACAGAGATTGTCTTTGTTTCCGAAGGAGCAAGAAGAAACTCTCCGCTAACATAATATTGATTCTTTTCGGTATCGTATTTAACAGTTAAACCCGTATCTGTTTCTATAATATCTTCTTTTTTTATTTCCGGAGGCAAATAGTACCTCAAGCTTGCTTTTTGACTAATTACGGTTGAAGGATTAGTAACAAGCGTCTTAAAAACTATACTGCCAAGCTCAAGCCAGGTGCTTGTAAGCGTTAAGCCTGTTTTTCTGGCCAGTAATTTTTTGTTGGCAGAAATTATGCCCATTACAAAGTAACTTTTATTTTTGAGATCTTTTTCTAAAGATGAATTGGCAGAAAGTAACGATTTGTTAATACTGGGGATCCTATTAATAGTAACCACTTTTTTGGAAAGCTCACTTAATTTTCTTTGTTTTTCGGGCAATTTATACGAATCCCAACTACCTAAAAATGCTTCAAAGTCTTTTGAACGATCATCAAGGGAACCTGCTAAAAGTTTAGTTTCTTTTAATTTACCGAACAAAGTTTCTTGGTTAACCTTATTGGAAATATCCCCAATTGAATTATCCAGTTGGTCAAATAACTTAACTAAAGTTGTTGCCTTATAATAGGTAGCTCTTGATTTACCGGAAGATTCAACCTCTCTTTGAATAGAAATTAAAACTTCCCTAATTGCTCTTGCCTGAATTTTTATCGTCTCCGTAGGAATCCAATCCCAAGATTCTTTTAAGAAGCTTATGTATCCAAAAACCGAGCCGGAAGAAGAAGAATCGTTTTCTCCTCCAAGTTTGCGCGTAAGTTCTTGTATGTTATCTAGCACTTCGCTATTTTCAAGACCATTCCACTTGAGCTTCATAAGACCTGCCTTGCTATTGGAATACTGGGTATTAATAAATAGCTGCGTAGCAACCGCTTCGGTTTCTTTTAGCTTTGCTTGCAAGTCAGGAACGTCTTCGACAGTCGTTTCAATTATCGGTTTATTGACCAACTGTTCCAAAAGATTATTTGTTCTTTGGGTAATTTTTTTAAGATCGGAAATGTCGGTAGAGCCGGTGCCTGTTTTTTTTATTTCATCTTTTAGCTCTTGAGTTTTGGCATTGACTTTATCGTCAACATCACTTTTGGTAGCAAGTGAGCCGCTGTTAAGATTTGCTCCCGTTAAAAGTCTTGTGGCATTATTCCAAATATCAGATGTTAAGCTACCGAAAGTGGAAAGACTTCGGTTTGAATATCCCCAGGTAGCAACAATAATATCGTTTATAGAAGGAATAATATTTTGGAGAGCCTCACCAAATGAGCCGCTTGCCGTGTATGAAGCGCGGGGAGTATTCCATACGGAATCGGAAACATCGGACTTGGTAAGAGTAGATGATGCCGTAGCAACTTCAAAACTCTTATCCAGGCAAAGATAATCCGTTCCGGACGTGCAACAGATTGTTGACCTATACATTCCGGCCGAACCAGTTGCAGCAACGTCGTACGAATACCAGCCGTCATTTGCAGAAGCAGACGACATTGGCTGAGAATTAACAAAAACGTCACCATTAGGATATCTACTATAAAAAGAACAGGAAGCATTAGTAATAGGAACATAAGAGTCGTCGTAGAGAAATTCACCAATAGCACAGGTGCTATTTTTCTGACAAACCTGTACATTTCCCGAAGCAGCCCAAGCGTTTTTTGAAAACGCAAGGGCTGCAACGTTAATAAAAACTACTACTAGTAACACATTCCTAATAACCTGAGCAGTTTTTTTCATAGGAACTAGTCAGTGCTTCTGGCTGCTTTCCTGAATTCCTTTATAGAATCTCCCATCCCTCTTGCGAGCTCCGGAAGTTTTTTACCTCCAAAAAGCAACAATAACACCAAAGCAACGACAACAATTTCTGTTGTCCCAATGCCATTTAACATATTACGACTCACCCCCTCTCTAATCTTAATTAGATCATATATTATAGTATGTTGTCAAGTAGCATTATGGGTATAGATAATCTTATCTTAATCTTATCGAATTTGACTATTTTAACTTCAAATATTACCCTCTTGACAACATGATACGATTATGATAAGATTTTTTTATGAACAATATTTCCTATACCGCATCGTCTCACTTAAAAGAATCTTTGCAAAAGACAGATGTGCTTCGCCGAAATATTCTGTTAACCGTTCTAACACCGGAACATGAATTACGTTTTCGCTGGCAAGCAACTATAGAAAGAATCTTTTGGTCACTTGCTTTTTCCACAGATACACCACTTAGTAAAAATGAAATATTAAAACTTTTTAAAGAACAACATTTAAAGAAACCCCTGACCTCTCCACAGCAGGAAGTATTGGCATACAAAAAAGGATTTGATTACATTGTTCAAAACTGGCTTGGCTTACAAGAGCCGGTCACTTCAAAGAACGTTCTTTTTCTTCATCAAATTGCCTGTTCGGGAAGACTGCATATCAGCCAAGAATCTTTAAAGCTTAATCTTTTGTATTTTCAAAACAGCAGCGAACATCCAATTATTCAAGCAGGTCTTGTGTATTTTCAAATCCTTACTCTTTCCCCTTTTACCGATGGTAATGAAAGACTGTCGCGCTTACTTTCCTACCTATTCCTCTATAAAGAGGGTTTTTATTGCCGGGGATTTTTGGTTTTGGACGAATATTTTAAACGAAATTTTATCGATTACCAATTGATAATTAAACAGGCAATTCAAACAGGCAGTCAAACTCTGTGGCTCGAATATTTTGCCAAAGGTGTGGCGGTACAGCTTGAAAAAACTTTGGAAGACATTACTACAGGCAAAGCGAGAATAAAAATACCTGTCTCAACGTTTAGGCTAAACGAGAGACAAAAAGAGATATTGACCATTTTGGAAAACCCGGACACAACTATTACTAACCGTCAAATACAAAAAATGTTTAAGATCTCTCAAATTACTGCTTCACGAGATTTAGTAAGACTTGCCTCATTAGGACTTTTATTTACCCATGGAAAAGGACGATCAGTCTACTACACGAAAGTTTAAGGTAGATTGATAAAAATAGATTGACACTAAATAATAAAGTCATGCTCTCGTTAACGAATCTTCCGATCCAGTATCGTTAAAGCTATTAATAAAACATCCAATCGGGCGTTCGCCAATTCGAATGTCGAATGCATGAAAATTTAATCGAGTGAAACAGGGGAATTCCTCAGCCCTAAGCGAAGTCGAAGGGATTGAGGATGGGGTGAAATTACCCGTTGAATGAGATTAAATTTGAAAGCATGAAGCAAGACTTGGCGAGAGTTTCTGCTTCTTCTTGTCGATACAAGAGAAGAAAAGAAATATTAGAAATTCCGCGATGCGGCTATACTCCCCTTCTGTAAGTGGCCTGGTTTTCTTTGAGGATCTTTTCTTCGTCGGGATTGTTAAAATGCTCTTTAAGAAATGCCAATGTTTCTTTAGGGTCTTGGGTATTTACAAAAACGTCTGTGCCAAGCTCAAACCCTCCCAAAGTTTTTATCCTCGGAATAAGCCGCAAATACCAATCCGAATCGGGATAGATATAGAAGTTAAAAGAAAATTCATTACCATGTCGTAAGGTAAAAATCTGTATCAAACGTATAAGCACATGTGCAAGGTCTTGAACTTCAACATCTGTAATTTCTCCAAAAAGCTTTCCTCTTCTTTTAGGTGCAACCCATACTTCGTCCGGCCACTCACTTGTATGCGGGCAAAAAATATAAAAGTATTCATTATCCACCATTTCCTCTTTTTCCGTTAGTCTTCTGCTTAAAGAATTAGTTTTATCAGAAAGCTTTGATATTTCTAAAGGATGAGGCGCTATTCCAACGTATGATTCGGGATCCAACCTTGGGATTTCCAGATGAACGGAATATGGAATTACAACCAACTGCGTATGAGGATGAGGAATACTTTCTCCGGCTTTTTTACCACGGTTATGGAAAATATAGACCTGTCCTTTGCCCTGATGAAGTTTGTAACGCTCTTTGTATGTTTTTAAAATAAGCTCGGCTTGTTTAATTGGTAAACGTTCAAAATTGTTATTGTGATCAGGAGAATGGATAATTACTTCATGAATAGGAGCAAAGGGAAATTTATTTTCAAGGATTCTTAGATTCCAGTCAGCCTCAACCCCAAAATCCCTTTTTGCTTGCTTAGGGCTTTCCGATTTTACCCTAAATAACTCCTCCTTTTTATCGTTTTCTACGCAAAACGGACAGAAAGGAACGGTTCCGCTTGCCTGATCCGGACGTTTTGCGCGTCTTGGAGCAGAAACCATCCATTTTTTGGTAATCGGGTTTTGTAAAAATTCAAAATCCATCCTAGTTTAATAGTAGATTAACAATCAGCATAAAGTCCAGTGGCGTTTTAACTAAATTCTAAAAAATTCAGTTATAACCAGGAAAACGAATTTTATTAGAGAAAGCTGGCGTTTTATTCTCCAGGGCTGGATTAGTAGGCGGAATAGCCATTCCAAACCTAGCTTTTGAATCCAGAGAGGAGCTCGTTTGACGTTCCCGCTAATAAAGTCAAATGCGCCGCCAACGCCTATTACAACTTTTGCCGGAAGATTTTGCAGATTTTGGGCAATCCAAAGTTCTTGTTTTGGCGACCCAAACGCGACAAATAAGATATCTACTGACTGCTTGTTAGGGGTGGCAGAAGCGTAAGGGCTCCCGACAGCGCGCAGTTCGTTCGAACTTGAGAGACTAGAATGAGCACTGGCGGGAAAAACGCTTTTGACAGGACCCCGCGCGACCTCAGCAATCCCTCCTTGCTTCAATTCTTCCCCAACAAACTCAACTTTTAATCCGGGATATTTTGCCATTAAGCACTCCGCAGTTTTCTCTGCTACTCCAGGTCCTGCACCCAAAAATCCCACCGTTATAGGCTTTTCTGCCACCCTCTTACAGAGGTTCTCTACAAGATCTACTCCCGTTATCCTCCCCTTTAACCCTATTCTTAACAACCTACTTGCCAACACTACCCCTATGCCGTCCGGCAAAGCTAGTTCTGCTCCATTTAGGCAATTCTTGTAACTTAAACTGTTATGTGCCATTACCAAGATCTCGGGATTAGGGGTTACTGCATAGTACTTTTTCGTTGATTTTACTAGACCTGTAGTTATATACTTTAGGACTTCCTCTTTTGTAGCTATTGTTATACCTACTCCAAGTAATTTTTTTTTCTCAAACATATTTTTTTAACTATAAGTTTTAATCATTAATTTTATTTTCCTTAATTCTGCTATTTCTGAGCAACTTTTGTGATCGTTTTCTTACTCCATACCCTTTGCCTGTAAACATATTGAATTAGTTATTTTATTTGTTATAGTAATGAAAAACTATAATTCTATCGTTTTGTGAAAACTTATATTAAAATTCGGGGTTTTTATAAAAAGTTGATCCATGATAAAAATTATATAGGATAGTTTAATAATTTCTAATTTAAAATTTAAAATTTTTAATCAAACCTAAATGTCTTAAAATTTAATGAATTAAGTTTTTGAAAATTCATTGCCTGCCCGCATTGCTATGCAAAGAGTTGCAGGCGGGAAAATTAAGAATTAAAAATTGAAAATTTATATCTACTTTCTCGCTATGCTTCTTTTGTAAAGTTCTATATTTTCCAAAGCAACCCCTGTTCCCCTAACAACACATAATAGCGAATCTTCTGCAACGTGGCACGGAACACCTGTTGCCTTAGTCATAAGCTTATCAAAATTATTTAAAAGAGATGTTCCTCCTGCCATTACTATCCCTTTATCTATAATGTCACTTGCCAGTTCCGGAGGGGTTTGTTCAAGTACCCCTTTAACTCCACCAATAATATCGTTTAAAACCGGTGCTATCGCTTCGTTAACCGCTATCTCCGTCATTTCAATTGTTCTGGGTAGACCGGTTACGCTGTCTCTTCCTCTTATTTCCATTTTCTTTTCTTCACCTTTCGCCTTTTCATCCAGTAGTGCGTTACCTATTGTTATTTTTATTTCCTCCGCAGTCCTTTCCCCGATTAGTAGATTAAATTTCTTTTTTGTATGGTTGGCAATTGCCTCGTCTATTTTATTACCCCCAACTCTAACAGAATTATGGACGACTACTCCACCCAAAGAAATTACCGCGCACTCCGTTGATCCTCCACCGATATCAACAACCATGTGTCCTGCGGCCTGGGCGATTGGGACTCTGGCTCCGATTGCAGCAGCCAGAGGTTCTTCTATTAAGTACGCTACTTTTGCACCCGCCGCCATAGTTGCGTCCAGAACTGCACGCCTTTCTACCTGAGTAACGCCCGAGGGAATACAGATCATAACTTCAGGCTTAAATATGCGGGAGCGTCCTGCCGCTTTATCGATAAAATAAGAAAGCATTGCTTCGGTTATGGTGTAATCCGCAATCACTCCGTCACGAAGAGGCCTGAGGGCTACAATGTTTCCCGGAGTTCTCCCCAGCATCTCTTTTGCTTCTCTACCAACAGCAACAACTTTGTTTTCTTCTGCGGTAACGGCAACAACAGTCGGCTCGTTTAAAACGATTCCTTTGCCGGCAACATAAACAACGGTATTAGCGGTGCCAAGGTCAATACCAATTCTCTTATTTAACATAAAATAATTTTAAATTTTAAATTTTAAATTTTTATTCAATTTTTAATTCCTCAATTCAAAATTAGAACATTTGAATTTAATTAGAAATTAGAAATTAGAAATTTTTCCAGAATATATCAAACTATTATTTAATTATATCAAAAAATCCTTTAGGCTTAATTGATTTTATTATATCCTCTTCTTAACAAATCTTGCAAGTGTTATTATTAAAGGGTATAATTCAAATTAATGAAAAAGCAGCTCTTTTTCCCTCTTATTATTTTGCTATTTTTGTTCCTTGGAACCACTTTAGTCGTTTTATATGGCAAGGGCTACAGGTTTAATTTTGAAAAAGGACGACCGGATTTTAATGGTACCGGACTTTTGGTAGCCACCAGTCTTCCTGACGGTGCACAGGTTTTTATAAACGGGCATTTAACAACAGCAACCGACAACACCATTAACCTCGCTCCTAAAAGCTACGATGTAAAAATTATTAAAGAAGGATATTTTCCTTGGGAGAAGAACTTAATTGTTAAGAACGAAGTCGTTACTAAAGCAGAGGCGCTTCTCTTCCCAACCACACCAAAACTGGAAAGCATTACTAATACCGGCATCGAAAATCCTATTCTTGATCCAACCGGAACTAAGCTTGCTTTTACGGTTGCCTCTCAATCGGCAGTTAAGAAAAGAGGCATTTATGTCTTAGACATCAGTTCAAGGCCGATTTTAACTCTACAGAGTTCCTCAAATCAAATTGCAGATGATACCCTTTATGTTTTTTCCAAGGCTCAACTAGCATGGTCTCCCGATGGCGCGCAGCTAATGGCAACTCTTTCGGGACAATCAACTTTTTTACTTGATGCAAGAAACTTTAACCAAACACCTCAAGATGTAACCGAAACAATGTCTGCTGTTAATTCTAACTGGCAAAAATTGCAGGAAGAAAAACGAAAAGCCCAAATGGACACTCTAAAAACCAAACTTAGAGAAGTAGTTGTAGAAAACTTCTCTATTCTTGCCTGGTCTTTGGATGAAACAAAAATTCTTTATAAGGCAAGTCAAGATAATGTCTTGCCGGTTGTAATTGAGCCAAGGCTAATCGGGGCAAACACGGTTCCGGAGCAAAGAATCATTAAAAAAGATTCTATTTATGTTTATGACACCAAAGAGGATCATAATTATAGAATTTTAGATTCACTTTCTTCTTCCAGTAAAGCTTTAAACTGGTTCCCTGACTCAAAGCATTTGGTTTATGTTCACGATCAGAAAGTAAGCATTATGGAATATGACGCAACCAACCAAACAACTGTTTATGCGGGTCCGTTTGTTGATAGTTTCGTATTTCCCTGGCCGGACGGGTCAAAGATCGTGATTTTAACAAACCTGGGCAACCTAAATATCGCCCCCAACCTCTACACAATTGGCCTAAAATAGATTTGAGATTTAAAATTTATTAGCTTCGCAAAGCTCAACCTTGCAAAGCTACTGCAAGGCGTCGCCTTTTTAATTTTAACTCCGTGGGCAAGAAAATTTTGTCAGCGACCTAAGCAATAGTCTTATAAAGTTTGCAGGGAGGGATGAAAATTTTTAAATTGACTTCGAGCTTTATCGAAGCTATAATTCCCGGTTATGATAGTATTTGAGCCAAAAGTAGAAACAAAAAAAATTCAAACAGCGAGAATAGTTATAAAAATCGGCAGCAGCACAATTACGGAAGGCGGAACTGCCGAACAGCCGTTGAACCTAACATTAATTAATAATATCGCCGAACAATGCAGCGATCTTTTCAAAAGAGGTGTGCAAGTTGCAATTGTTTCTTCGGGAGCTGTTGCTTCCGGAAAAAATTTATTAGGCACTGCGGAAAATACAATCCGAGACCGACAGGTTGAAGCTGTTTTTGGTCAACCGGCTCTTATTTATGCTTGGATTAAGGCTTTCCGTTACCAAGGAGTTATTGCGGGGCAAATGCTTCTTACCGAAAATGACCTTAAGACTCCACCTGAAGCGTTAAAGAAAGCGCTTGAAGAAGGGATTGTGATAATTAACGCTAACGATGCCATAAGCGACCGGGAAATGAAGCAGCTTTTGATTTCTGCCGATAATGATAAATTGGCCGGTTTTGTAGCTGGAGCAATTGGAGCAGATACCCTTGTAATTCTAACCGATGTCGAGGGCGTAAAAAATACACAAGGCTGCATTATTCAAGATGGATTATTAATTGACGGGCGTGTAATTTTTGACAGTAAATCAAAAGACGGAACAGGCGGAATGGAGTCCAAAGTTAAAGTCTTAAAAAGACTGGCAAAAAATGGAATTAAAGGGGTTATCGCTGCAGCAAAAGGAGATATTGTTCTTGATGTTGTCCGCGGAACCGCAACCGGCTGCACAATATTTGAAGCTAAAAACTAACTCTTCTTTGCAAAGACCAAAAGGCGCTGCCAAGTTGTTCCCGGCGGCCAGCAAGTCTGAAGAATTAAAGTTTCGCTGGTTTGGTTTTGGCTGTTTACGATATAGGAAACGTCCGTTGCTCCAACGATTTTTGAGTCGGAAACTTTATAATTGTGTCTAACTCCCTGAAAAAAGACTATTACATCATCCCCTTTCTGCAAATTTTTTAAAAGATAGAATATGGCGTTATAACGCCCAACATCCCAAAAGTTATCCGTTGAATGAGCAAACAGATAAATATTACCGTTCATTCCCGGGAAAACCGTTCCCCTTGCATGAGCTACTCCCTGCTGTAAAACCGGTAAAAAGATATTTTGATCGGCGGAATCTATATTGGCAAAGACTTTTGCATTTGCACCAATTTTTGGTATCAAAATACTAAACTCTGTATCTTTAGGTATCAGAATTTGTTCTTTTGGTCCGGTTAGCACGGATCCAAAATTTTCCTGGGATCTTTTATCGAAAATCCCGGAGTTGGTTATTTTTCCAAACCCCGAGGGTTTTTCGGCAAGAGCAACTTTATATTTAACTCCCCTATATTGCATTACCTGATACTGAGCTTCGTAATAAAGAACCGGTCCAAAAGTGGCAAAAACACCAAAAATCGCAAACAACAATAAAAAATTGCCGATTGAACGAAGGATTAAAAAACGAATAATTTCAGACCTGCTCATAAAAAGCGTCCCTACCCAGACTCGAACTGGGAATCTTCCCGTTAGGACCGGGATGCTCTATCCAATTAAGCTATAGGGACAAGCTGTTTGTATTTTAGCATAAAAGAAGCTAAAATAAAAAACGAATGGGATTGGCGCAGTGGTAGCGACGCGACTCTAAGTTTTAAGTTTTAAGTTTTTTAATTATACGGAGACTAGATCATCGGTAGATCGCTCGGTTCGGGACCGAGAGGTAGAGGGTTCAATTCCCTCGTCTCCGACTTTTAAGATTGGAGAAAAGCCCTGAGCCTGCCGAAGGGCATAAAATGTTTACTCTTTATATTCTCAGAGTAATTAAGAATCATCTTTACGTTGGCGTAACTAATAACTTAGAAAGAAGAATTGACCGTCATAAATTTGGCAATGGAGCTGAGTTCTCAAAAAGAAATAAAACTTTTGAATTGGTTCACAAGGAAATTTATAAGACATTATCTGATGCTAGAAAGAGAGAAAAAAGAAAATTTAATAAAATTCGGTTATCGAACTTCTCAACATAAAAACTTAAAGTCTTCGATCCAATCATTTTTCCTTATAACTCATTTACGCACACAAGGCGTCCCCTTGTGTGCGTAATAAGCTTAATAAATAAAGTTATTGAACTAATTCTATATCCTGAGGGTTTTCTATTATTAAAGTGGATTTTTCCTCGTCGTACTTCCCTGTTGCGATCACCCTTAAATTAAGATAGTTGTTTAACGGCATTGTGAGTGGCGCTGTAATAAAAGTAATCTTGTCGTTTTTTTCCAAAAGAACATAATGGGAAGGCGGCTTTTGACTAGGCTCCGG
>PFRF01000013.1 GCA_002788395.1 Candidatus Levybacteria bacterium CG_4_9_14_0_2_um_filter_35_21
ATTGGTTTGGTACTCAACACTGGTTCCAGCTGACACATGATCACGGCCTTCAATAGGGAACTCTTCTACTTTACCGTCCAGAGAAACTACTTTGACTTCCTGCTCAAATTGAATTTGTTCTGGAGTTTTCTTGATTAACTGAGTAAATCCTACAGTTCCAACCACAACAACAGCAATTACTATTACCCAGTTACGAACTTTCTTTACCGAATTAGTTTTGCGCTCTTGCTCACGCCTAAACTCCTTGAGCTTCTTTTTGCGCTTATGTTTGGGTAACTCATTCCATTCTTCTGGATAATTCATGTCAATGTCCTTCTCCTACATCGATAGTCACATCTCCCGCACCTGAGAATTCGGTTCCACCAACCACTACTCCTGCTGAAACAGCTAGATGGAATATTTATTCAAATACAAAATATGGCTACACTATTAAATATCCAATTGGTTGGGAACCAAATAGAGGACCTGGTAATACATCCGATCAAGAATTGCAAACACAGCGAGATGTTGATTTTTACGATCCAAGCCTACCCGGTAACGCCCCAGGTACTGGCTCGAATATTCAAGTGAACGAACTTGACGCAAATGGATCAGCAAAAAATGCACAGATCTAGATGACTGTTTTACAAAGACTTTTAGTTGGCTTTCAGAGACAACTACGATTAACAAGATATCAATCTCTTTCTTGGGACAACCTGCATTCACATTTACTTACCAAAGAAAAACAGACTTATATACACAAAGCTGGAAATATGTATTTTTTATATATGACGGAAATGTATACAATATTCATATTTCTACTAATGTAATTAGGGAAAAAGACACATTTGAGCTATTCGATAGGATTTTTTCAACCCTCACATTTACAAATTAAGGAAACTCTTGATTCCCAAATGGTCTCTTAGAACTTGAAGTTGTAAAATCAATTCAGGAGTTGTGTGGTAACGGAGAATGATTTTGATAGCAGTGCCAAATGATATATCAGGATGTTCAAGTAGATATGTTTTTATATACTCATCCAGGCTAAATAGGTTCGAGCTGAGTACCGTCCCCAACTCCCGAGTCTTTTCCGCAAAATATCTTCATTGCTTTAATTTTCTAAGTTAAAATGATAAAATACGATCATGCGCCACAGTCAAACGTGGCAGCAGGAATTTTAAGATTGCGCCTGTAGCTCAACGGATAGAGCAATTCACTTCTAATGAATAGGTTGTGGGTTCGATTCCCGCCAGGCGCGCACTTCATCCTTGTCAGGATTCAGTATAAACTATGAACATAGCATGGTTCGTTTACATTGTTAAATGCAAAGATAGAAGTTTTTACACAGGAATTTGTTGGAACGTTAAAAAGAGAATGGCAGAACACAATTGTGTTCGGTATCAAACTTACTTTACAAAATAAGGATTACCCGTTAGATTGGCTTACTGGAAGAGATTTATAAACAGAATAGAAGATGCAAGGAAAAAAAGATTATTAAAGGTTTTAGCAGGATTAAAAAAGGTAAACTCATTGAGAGTTTACATCGAGTGTAGCGAGATGGTGATGTTAGCTCAGTTGGTTAGAGCGCTAGGTTGTGGACCTAGAGGTCGCCGGTTCAAATCCGGTACATCACCCCAAGTTTTTTAGCCTTGGCTAAATATACTAAACTATATTCACCCACGAAAGCAAAAAACCCCTAGCCTTGAATAAATACTTATTGACAAATATACTTTAATGAAATAACATATGAATGTATGTTCATAAGTAAAAGGTGCAATTGTTCTACTAAAAATAATAAATGTGTTCCCTCAAGGGTTGACTTGCAAAACCTAAGTGATAATTTAGCGTTACTTTCGGTTAAATCCCGTCTGGATTTACTTTTTCTTCTTAAAGATAAGGCTCACTGTGTATGCGATTTAACAGAGCATACCGATATGTCTCAAAGCCTTATATCTCATCATATTTCAGATTTAACAGCGGCGGGTTTTGTTAATAGTAAACGTGAAGGAAAGTATGTGGAGCATTACCTAACTCCAAAAGGCGAAGAATTAGTTAATACATTAATGACGATGACAACTGAAACTAAAGGAGGTGAAATTAATAATGAAAAATGATTGCAATTGTTTTGATATGAAAAAGAAATGTTGTGATGGAAATGACAAAAAATGTTGTGGAGGAAAAACTAATGTAGATGAAATGTCTAAAGAAGACCTTCTCGCAAAGAAAACAAGACTTGAAGAAAGTCTAAGAGAGGTAGACGAAGTGCTTACCAAAACTGAGTAAGCTGTTTTCTTCGTGGGCAAAGGGTATTCTCTTGCCCATCAGAAAGCAGAGGTTAAAAGGAGGTGCTTATTATGCAAATACAAGTTTTAGGATCAGGTTGTGCAAGATGTAAAAAACTACACGAACTAACAAGTGAAATAGTAAAAGAGTTAGAATTGGATGCAAAAGTAGACTATATTACTGATGTTTCAAAAATAGTTGAAATGGGAATTATGCAAAGTCCTGTCTTGGCAGTAAACGGAAAACCGGTAATGATAGGTTTTATTCCAAATAGAGAAAAAATAAAAGATTTAATCGTTAAGGCTTTAGAGTAAATATGGATTTATTTTATCCCATTCAATTATTTTCTGATTGGTTAACCTTTGGTCTTCTTAATCTTGATAAGAAAAGTATTTTTGGATCTTCTCTTAACTTCTTTATCTACGACAGTGTCAAAATCCTAATTCTTCTTATCGTCATTATTTTCTTAGTCTCTTTCTTGCGCTCCTATCTATCGCAAGAGAAGATGAGAAAACTGCTTACCAAAAAGTACCTGATTATTGGAAATGTATTAGCAGCCCTTTTTGGAATTATTACTCCTTTTTGCTCTTGCTCGGCAGTCCCCTTATTTATAGGCTTTGTAGAAAGCGGAGTTCCGCTTGGAGTTACTTTTTCCTACCTTATATCAGCACCTATGGTAAATGAAGTAGCAGTAATTCTGCTTTTTGGACTATTTGGATTACCAATTGCTCTTTTATACGCAGCTTCAGGGATAACAATTGCAATTGTCGTAGGTTTTCTAATGGGAAGAATGAACTTGGAACACTTAGTTGTAGATTACGTTTGGAAAATAAAAGCCGGAAGTATGGGACAAGAACAAAAACCAACTTTTAAAGAAAGAGTAAATCAGGCATATATTTATACATTTGATTTAGTTAAAAAAGTATTCCTTTATGTTTTGATAGGTGTTGGAATCGGAGCGTTAATACATGGATATGCTCCTGAAAAGTTTTTAGCACAAATTGCAGGTAAGGGAAATATCTTAGCAGTTCCATTAGCAGTATTAGTCGGAGTTCCTCTATATTCAAACGCTGCAGGAACAATTCCAATTGTTAAATCACTTATCGAAAAAGGATTACCTTTAGGTACGGCTTTAGCTTTTATGATGTCTGTTACTGCTTTATCTTTTCCTGAGATGGTAATTTTAAGAAAAGTTTTAAAACTAAAACTACTTGGAATTTATATAGCAATTTTATCCTTAGGAATAATTTTTACCGGTTACCTTTTTAACTTAGTGATATAAAATCTGCATTATTTTCTAATTACAAAGTTACAAACACTGTTTTATAAAACTCTATTTAATGAAGTTGTAGCGAGATGTAGTAAGTCCTAACGTCGTGTAAATAATTTTAAGGCAATATTGCTATAATATATGTATCTGAATCAAAATATTCCTAAAAAACCAATTTCTTTTGGCATTTTTATAACCAAGCTGCACAAAAAGTGGGCAATTGGGGCTTTGCTATTTGTGTTCGTGGGAACCGGTCTTGATAGGCTTTCCGTTATATTACTGCGTAATCTTACGGATTCTATATCGTCAAATCCAATTGAAATGAACACAGTATGGATGTGGGCGATCTTATATCCTGTTCAATATCTTACAACAGCGGTCATATGGCGAGGAAGCGGATTTACGGGAATGCAATGGTTTATGGGTTTTAGGTATTCAGCTTATCAATCACTCTATGAGTATTTAAGTCTTCATAATAAAGATTATTTTGACAGCCGTTTCGCAGGATCTCTTGCAAATAAAATATCAAACGCTGTTGATGGAACAGAAAGTCTTTTTGAAAAGACATTATGGAATTTTATACCAATTGGAATCGGGCTCTTTTGGTATGTAATTTTTGCATGGCTTAGTGATTTTAGACTTGGATTTATAATTGCAATATGGTCAATAATATTTCTTAGCTTAAATGTTTTTTTTGCTAAAAAACTTCAGAAATACTCATACGTATTTGCGAAATCATTATCAACCTTAAAAGGAAGCATTGTAGATTCCATTTCTAACATATCTTTGGTTCATGAATATTCGTATATATCCGGAGAAAGAGAGTATATTGAAAAATTTGTTAGTAAATCCCGTGAGACAGGACTTCGCCATTGGTGGATAAGTGAATGGGTCCTTGTCACAAACGGAATACTTATAACAATTTTTATATTATTTATGGTAGGAGCGTCAATCTATCTTTTTCAACATAAATTAATTAGTATCGGTGTAGTAATAATGGTTGTTGCTATAGTCGCCGATCTTTCCCATCAGTTTCTTTTTATAGGACAGGAAATGCGAAATGCCGCAGGTTATTATGGCGAAGCAAAAGAAGGACTTGAAGAAATTTTAAAGGAACATGTTATCGTGGATTCTCCGGGGGCTATCAAGCTTAAAATCTTAAAAGGATCTATTTCCCTTGAATCAATTGACTTTGAGTATGAAAACACAAAAGTGTTTAAAGATTTTTCACTGGAAATACCTGCTGGGCAAAAAGTCGGATTTATCGGTAGAAGTGGTGCGGGCAAAACCACATTTGTTTCGTTACTTCTTAGGCATTTTGATGTTCAAAAAGGAGAAATTAAAATTGACGGGCAAAATATTTACAACGTAACATTAGATAGCTTGCGCCATGCTATCGCATTTGTTCCTCAAGATACAAGCCTATTTCATAGATCAATTAAAGAAAACATTCGCTATAGCAGTCCGGAAGCAACAGATTTAGAAATAAAACAGGCAACAAAGAATGCTCAAGCAGATAGGTTTATAAACGAACTTCCAAAAGGATATGACACATTGGTTGGAGAACGGGGAATAAAGCTTTCCGGAGGACAGCGCCAACGAATTGCAATAGCACGTGCTTTTCTAAAAAATGCCCCAATTCTCGTACTTGATGAGGCAACGAGTAGTTTGGATAGTGAAAGCGAAAGCATGATTCAGCATTCTCTAGAGGATCTTATGAAAGACAGGACTGTTATTGCTATTGCACATAGACTATCTACAGTTAAAAAAATGGATAGAATAATTATTATTGACGATGGAAAAATAGTAGAAGACGGTTCTCCCGAAGATTTATTAAAAAAATCCGACGGATTATTTAAAAAAATGTGGAATCATCAGGTTAAAGGATTTATTTTTGATGAGTAAACCTGTTTAGATTAATCTTCGTAGAATTTTTTATTTTTTAACTTTTCGGGTAGGAAGGATTGACCTTTTGTCGGACCTACGTATTTGTCAGACCATTTATAATCCTTAGCATAACCAATTCCTTTCATTAGTTTTGTCGGTGCATTTCTTAGATGTAGAGGAACCGGCTCGTTCGGAAATTCGTAAACTGCTTGTTTTGCTTTTCCCATGGCATTTGGTACAGCCCTACTTTTAGTGGCTTTGGATAGATAAATCACTACATATGCCAAAATTAGTTGTGACTCCGGCATTCCTATCTTATTCACGGAATCAAATGCTCCATTTGCTTGAATTAGCGCTCCTCTATCAGACAAACCAATATCTTCTGCAGCAAAAATTATCATTCTGCGGGCAATAAATTTTGGATCTTCTCCGTTTTCCAGCATTCTCATTAAATAATATAAGGCTGCATCAACGTCACTTCCCCGCATTGATTTAATAAAAGCGCTAATAATGTTGTAATGTTCATCGGCTTTTTTGTCGTAAAGTCCCGCTGATTTTGTTTGAAAAACATCCTGGACGATTTTCGTAGAAATCTCTTTATCTTTATATGTCGTAACAGCAATTTCTAAGGCATTTAAAAGAATTCTAGCGTCTCCCCCGCTTAATCTTAATATTAATTCTTTTGCTTCACTTTTTATTATTTTTTTATATTTCCCTAGTCCAATTTTTATATCTATTAATGCTCTTTTTAGAATTTTTTCCATATCTTCCATGCTAAGTGAATTAAGGACTAAGATTTTTGAACGCGATAACAAAGCACTAATTACTTCAAACGAAGGGTTTTCCGTTGTTGCACCTATTAGAGTTATGAGTCCGCTTTCCACATGGGGCAAAAGAGCATCTTGTTGCGCTTTGTTCCATCTGTGAATTTCGTCTATAAAAAGAATAGTTTTAAGGTTTTTCTTGTTGTTTTCTTCGGCTTTTTCTACAACTTTTAAAAGATCGCTTTTTCCAGTAGCTACAGCTTCCAAATAGTGGAAATCGGCTTTTATTTCATTGGCAATTATTTGGGCTAGGGTGGTTTTCCCTGTTCCGGGAGGTCCCCAAAAAATAATTGAAAAATCCGAATTGGATTCAATCATTCTACGGACTATGCCGTTTTTTCCGACCAGGTGGTCTTGTCCGACAAATTCTTCCAAATTTTTCGGTCGCATTCTATATGCCAGATTCACATCCTTATTCTAGCACAATTTGCAATAGTTTGATATACTATGTCGATGCGAAAAATACTTTACTCATGGACTGTTACAGGATTTGCTTTCGGCTATATTCTATTAACTGCGGGAATTATCGTTTTGTTTTCTCATGCTACTCCGGTTAAAGGCAGCTACAATAATGGGTATTATTCAATGACACCGGGCATAATTTTTTCCAGAAATAATACAAAAATAATTTCATCGGCTTCTCCTCAGGTTCATGAGTCGGATTCTAATTATCAAATAAATATTCCGCAATCTAAATTAAACTCAGAATATTGTTTATATGTTCCTGTGCTTATGTATCATCACATACAGCCTTATAATTTGGCCAAAGAACGGGGGCAGACTAGCTTAACCGTTGATAGCGTTATATTTGACCAGCAAATGGCTTATCTTGTTTCTCAGGGTTATGTATCAATTTCTGCAGACGAATTGGCAAATGCGCTTAAAACACATTCAGCCTTACCGGCAAAACCGGTTGTAATCACAATGGATGATGGGTATAAAGATAATTTTGAATATGCATTCCCTATAATTCAAAAATACGGATTAATTGCAAATATTATGATTCCCACAGGACTAATTGAAAATTTCGGTTGGCTTAACTGGAATGACTTAAAAACCATGGTAAACAGTGGTAGATTTTATGCTTACGATCATACCTGGTCACATGCTGCTCTGGCAGGTGTCTCAAACGATAAAATTGAAACGGAAATAATGATGGCAAAACAACAACTCGAAGATCATTTAGGAAAACCTGTTAGTATCTTTGCCTATCCGTATGGATCTAAAGATAGCAGAGTAATAAGCGCCCTTATTGGTGATGGATTTTCTGCTGCTTTTTCTACAATTCCCGGAAAAATTCAGTGCGATTCTTTTATAATGACCCTTCATCGAACGAGAATTGGTAACGGAGCTCTTGCTTCCTACGGATTATAATATTGATCTTGTAAGTCGTATTTTGTTCTATTTACTTTCGTATTATTTTCTATTATTCTAATAATATGACTGCTCAAAAAATAATTTTCCACATTGACTTCGATTCTTTTTTTGCCAGCGTTGAACAGCAATATAATCCAAAGTTAAGGAATAAGCCGCTAGGCGTAACTGCCGCCAACAGCAGGACCTGTATTATTGCTTCCAGCCGCGAAGCAAAACGTTTGGGTATTAAAACTGGTGACAGGTCATATGAAGCACAAAAGATTTGTCCTAATCTAAAATTAATCTCTGCAGATTTTAATAAATATTTTGAAATTTCCAAAAAATTTTTAAATATTTGCAAGGATTACTCCCCTTTTACGGAATTATTCTCAATTGATGAGGTTTTTATGGACGTTACGTTAACCACTCATTTATTTAATGGAACATTTAACATGATTAACCTTATGAAATTACGTATCAGAGAAGAAATTGGTGAATATATTACCGCCTCTTTTGGTATTTCCCATAATAAACTTCTCGCCAAGCTTGGTTCGGGAATGGATAAGCCAAACGGTATAACCGAAATTACACCAGAAGACGTTTTAAAAGTCTACAGGACGGCGAAATTAACAGATATCTGCGGTATAGGAGAGCGGATTAAAAGAAGATTAAATGATATTGGAATTGATAATCTGATTCAACTTCGAAATGCATCCTTACAGCTTTTGGTAAAAGAATTTGGTAAGGTTGAGGGACATTTTTTAAAAAGGGTCGGTTTAGGAATAGACGAAAGTGAAGTAATTCCTTACACACAGCCTCAAGCTGTAAAATCTGTAGGCAGAAGCTATTGTCTCCCAAAAAATGAACAGGATAAAAGGATAGTTTTACAAAATCTTTATGAATTATGCGAAGAAGTGGGTATAAAGCTTAGAAGACTTGGTAAAAAAGGTAAAACAATAGGTCTGGGTTTAAACGGATCAGTTTATATTAAAATGAGAAAGACTTTTAGGGAATACGTAGATACGGGAAGTCAGATTTTTAATTTAGTTTTTCCTTTTATAGAAAAAGATTTGGAAAAACAACAATATGTCAGACAAATTCATATTTGGGTTTCGGGTTTAGAAGAGAAAGAAAAACTTACTCTTTCTCTGTTTGATCTTGAGGGCAAAAAAGATAGAATCGCAAACGCAATAGATAAACTTAACGATAAATTTGGTGACCATACGATAAGAAATGGATTTTTACTGTATGCGGATAAATTAACGACCGTTCCTAATGGATACTTAGCAGATAGATATGAAAGAAATAAATTAAGTTCTGAATTTTAATCACGAATTCCTAAGTTCAGCTTCCGACCCCGCGGGTTAAGCCTCGAAGAAATTTTTTTAGTTCTTATTAAGAATAAGAGTCTACAATGGTATGCTACTACGTAGTAACAAACTTTATGCATTTTATCATTTCGTAATTTACGTGAGGTTTTCAACTCTGTGGGTTAAGTTTCAAAATTTGACCATCTTAATGGTACTTAGCGGATAAATATGAAAGACTTAAACTTGTTAAGGATGATTCTGTCCATTACAAATAAGCTTTGCCTCGTTTACGATCTCTTCTTTTTTATTGTGAGGAATGTTTAGAAGATCAAGGATTGAACTATTTTCACAAATGTTTTTACAAAGAACGACCCGGTTCTCCAAAAGAATTTGCTTCTGAGATTGAGAAAGAGTTAATAAAGCAGTTACAGGATGGAGCTTCCATTTTTCTACTAAATCCCGAAGCCCTTCATTCTCGGGATAACTCCAACTAAGAATCTTCATTCCGGAACATTTGGCAAAAGATAAGGCATCAATAGAGACCTTTGTGTTGGTCACAATCCATGCTTGATCTAACCCATATCTATCGCTAACATCGTCAAACCTTGCCTTGGTATACATCGAAACATGGAGTTCGGTTTTAATTCCGACGTCATTATGAAATTTTGCTTCAACCATTATTTTTTTTCCATTCTTTTCCGCGATAACATCAACCTCGTGTTGAACACATTTTCCAGTAAGTATTGATCCAACTTCGGTCTTGTAACCCTCCATTTTTAGAATTTCGGAAATAAAATCCTCAAAAGGATATCCGGTCGGACCAAGCTCCATAATAGCCCGTTTGAGGCTGTATTTAGCTTTACCTGGGGTTGCACCAAGGTACTCCGTTATATGGGTATATATTTCCGATGTAGGAATATTGTTGTAGAGTTTTCCCTTAACGTGACCTAACACTTCGTCGGCAAGTTCTTTCTTAATACCGGCTCTTAAAATAGATCCTCGAACCTTTTCATCGCTAAAAGGTTCAATTACGCCGTTTGCTTTTATTACATCAACCATAACTAAATTCTAAATTATTTTAAGAACTGTTTCAATGGCTTTTTAGAAAATCGAGACTGTCGCTAAGCACTTGTTCCCTGCTAAGGGATAAATTATGATTATTATTTTTGTATAAAACAAGATTGGAATTTTTATCTAATTTGATCAGACTCTTATTAAGATATACAGACCACGTATATGGCACTATATTGTCGTTTGTTCCGTGCTGAATAAAAATTGGAATATCAATATTTTGTAAATGGTTAAGCGGAGAGACACTTTGCCAAATTTTCGAGTTAGAATCCGGATTTCCCATAATTTTAAAAGTATTGGTGTACGGAAATTGTTTTAGACCTGACTCAGGTATTTTTGCTAGATTTGGTTGACTAAACCATTTAACAGGATCCGTAACGGGCGCCCAAAGAATAGCTCCTTTAATTTTACCTTTGAGATCATTGTTTTTTGAAGCAATTTCTAGAACCTTCAATGCTATTTCTCCGCCCATTGAATGACCCCATAAAAAAACTCTGTTTTGGTTAACATCAGTAATGGAATTTAAGGAAGATATTAAATTTAAAATGTCAGTAGGATAGGCAAATCTCATTAAAGCACTGTTGTCCAATTCCGAATCGGCATTCCCCCGATAGTCCGGTTTTACTACGACAAATCCGTTTTTTGTATAAAAATCAGCAACTTCTTTGTAAGAATTTACCGTACTATATTCTTTCGGATTAATATAACCATGGTTAAGAATTAAAACAGGATATCCGCTTTCCGGTTTATCGAGATTTGGTTTATTCATAAGGGCAAACAATTTTAGACCATCGGAATAATAAGAACTAATAAAGCTGTAAAACGACTTATTGGAAGAAATTTGCTTCTCAATAGTTATTTGCTCAAGACTATAACTTCTGTTTATCAATGCGGGAATTGAATAAGGAAATGGTTTTGGCTGTTTAATCTTTGGATTTTGAGTTGAATAAAGGTTTCTTTTCTCAAAAGCTATAAAATCGCCTGACTTAAAAATTTGTATGTAATTTTTGTTATTTTCCATTTTCTTTGCCATATCAATTTGCGCAGCAAGAGATGGCTGAGCATAAGAGTCGTTTAGAAGAAAAACAATAATGTCTGCCCTATCTATTCCAACAGGAATGGTAAAGATTTTTTGCCGGTGTGACAAATGAGACCCAAGGTTATTTGTTGCCGCAATGCTGTATTGTCTCGGGATTTTTGTTAAAAAATTGTCAATAGCTTTTTTATTCTCAAGGCGTTTTGTAAACATATCCAAATTTGGATTTGCAGCGCCCGGTAACGGTCCGTAGAAAAATGCTCCGAATACAGAGAAAAACATAAGAAATGTATAAAAAAACAGACGATTTATTTTAGAATATAATTTCAACAGAAAATTTAAACCAAAAACTCCGGATATGAAAATAAAAGGCGTAATAGTGGCGCTATATTGGTAATAAATTTGGTGAAGCTGCGCGTTACTGCTTAACAAATTAATTCCCAAATCCGGCATTGCGAATATAAGAAATAACGGGGCAAATAAAGATAAAAAGCCTAAAGGTAAAAAAAGTTGCAATAAATAAAGACTTTGCGAAGGTTGAAAAATAAGCAGAATTGTCTTAATTGGAGAAAAAATGATATTTTTAATAATACCGGAGGGAGAATCTCCAAATTCCGAATAATACGCTAATGCAAAATGGTTCCCCCCCCTTGCTCCGGGAATTGCCCACCAAATTAAATAATAAAAAATACAGATACCTGTTAAGAATATTAATATAGCAAAAGATTTTAAGAACAAACTCTGATTTTTTCTAAAATTTATAATAAATAAGTAAATTCCAAATAATGCAACTATTAACCAAACTTGTTCTTTAGTAATTCCGGCAAGAATCAGAAAAAATACAAACCAAAAATACGTCTTTTTGTAAAGAAAATAAAACACGGCAAGAAGAAACGTTGTTCCTAGGGTTACGGGATGAAAATCGTAAAGATTTGTATAGTTTAATGCGGGATTTATTAAAAACGACCCTGCAAAAATTAAAGAAAACGCCTTATTTTTTAAAATATTTTTAGCAATTAAATAAACAAATACCGCTCCAATTGATAATACTACGGTTTGGACAATAAGCAATAATCTTGGATCCGACCAAATTCTATACAAAGGAGCAAGCAGAACTAAGATATAATCTGCGTGAAAAGCAAGCCGTGAGACGATATCCACTCCATTTGGGTCTGTTAACTGGAAGAAGCGACCGTGCAGAGTGTTCCACACAGCCTGATCCATATTGCCAAGGTCAAATCTTCCGGCAAAATAATTTTCATATCTTAAAATACTGGCAATAATAAAATATGCATTATATCCAATTATAAATAAGCCTAATAGTATCTCAAATTTAAATTTATTTGCAAGATCATAAATTTTTTGTACTTTAGTAGACTTTAGGCGGTAAAAAATTAAAGTTAATAGAAAAAATATTATTTCCGTAAAAATTAAAAATATTCTGGTAAATATTGCAATAAGTCCCGCTATAGAAGAAGCAACCAAATTGCTAAGCCCTGATGTAATTACTGCTTCTCGAATACCCAGTCCCATTGGAGTAATAAAAGATAAATATCCAACCAAAAGAGAAAATGTAAAAAATCCGCATAAAACAAAAATTTTAGTTAAATTAAGATAAAAAAAGGCAAAGCCGACAAAAAAACTGCCTAGACCAAAAAAAATAAAGGAAAGTGTGGAAAAAAATAAAAGAGGAATAACCTTCTCTGTAGGAAAATCACAGCATAAAAATGACAAGAAGCGGTTCTTTATATTTTTTTTAATCCGGAAAGAAAAAAGAAACAATAAGTTAACTAGGATTATGACTGTAAAAAAAGAGATATAAATTAAGTTTTTAAATGCAATAGGTAAAGGTTCAACTAGAAACTGCATTGCCAAAAGAGATACGGTTAGACAGGAAATTATAATTAATTCCGCCTCGATAGTTAAAGAATGAATAATATCGTTTTTAGAGACTTTTTTCTCTGTAAAAGATAGTCCCCTACTTACTAAAGACCAGATACTTCCGGGCACATATCTTTTAAATTCCGATAATTCCCAAAAATACAAAACTTCTCTAAAGGGGATTTTGTAACTCTTTGCTTTTAGAATTAATTGCCAGGAATAAGCTCTTAGAAAGAAATAGACTAAAAAACATAAAAATCCTATGATTAAAGTCGGGATATTGACATTTGTAAAATACGAACCGATTAGACCGAGATTCGGATTTATTGCTTTAAAAATAAAAAACAATGATATAAGCGCAATCGGCCAACCAATAACAAATTTTAAAACACTGCGCGCGTTTTTACTATTCATATCTTAATGCCTCGATAGGAGACAATTTAGAAGCTCTAATGGCAGGAGCCATCCCAAAAACAATACCGACCATAACGGAAAATCCAAATGCAAGTAGTACCGACCACCATGTAACAGTAGAAAACAAAAGTAACGCAATAATCATTGATGCTCCTAGTCCAAGCAAAATACCTATCGCCCCGCCCGTTACAGACAGGATAACAGCTTCCAATAAAAATTGTTTTAGAATGTCGTTTCTTCTTGCGCCTAAGGCTTTTCTTAGCCCTATCTCTCTTGTTCTTTCGGTTACAGAAACAAGCATGATATTTGCGACTCCTATTCCTCCAACTAAAAGAGAAATAGCGGCAATTCCTCCGAGTGCAATTGTTAAAACATTAGTAATACTTGTAACAATTGACAGACTTGATTCTGCGGTTTGCACGGTGAAATCATCTTCGGTAAGTCTTTTAAGAAGCAATTTTTCCGATTGACTTTTAACAAACGGTACGAGTTCAGACCTAAAGGCAGACATATAAATTGCGTTTACATTTGTAATTCCAAACTGCTGTCTGGCAGCTCCAAAAGGAACAATTATTACATTGTCCTGATCAACTCCAAAAGTTGAACCTCTTTTACCAATAAGACCAATAATTGCGTATCTGTTATTACCAATGTTTATAATTTTTCCGATAGGATCAAATCCATCAAGCAGATTCGTATACACGGTATATCCAATTACGGCAACTTTTGCTCCCGATCTCTCTTGTCCGGATGTGAAAAAACTTCCTTTAGTAAGCGTTGAATTTTTTACAATGTCAGGATAATCTGCCGTAGTTCCAAAAACAGTCGTGTTTTTATTTGTTTTGTTTTTATACTTAACAATACTTGACTGAGAAATAACAGGAGCAACTGTAGCAGAGCTTTTTAACTTTGCCTGTAAATTTTTAGCGTCGGAAACTAAAAGTTTATTGGCTACAACTCCCCCCGGTGTTCTGGCGCCGCCGATTCTCCCGGGGATGACAAAGATTAAATTTGAACCAAAACTACTCAATTGACTGCTAATATAGCTCTGCAATCCGGTTCCAATGGAAACTAGCATGATTATTGCAAATACTCCAATAATAATTCCTAAAGTTGTTAAAAAACTTCTAAGTTTATTGCCTATAATTGCTCTAAAAGCGAGTTTTATTAAATCTTCTGTCTTCATTAAATTAATTCTCCGTCTGCGAGTTTAATAGTTCTTTTTGTTTGTTTTGCAATGTCTTCTTCATGGGTGATTATTATAACAGTTTTGCCTTTTTTGTTAAGATTTTTTAAAATATCCATTACAACAGCTCCTGATTTTGAATCCAGATTACCAGTCGGCTCGTCGGCAAGGATTATTTTAGGGTCGTTCATTAAAGCCCTGGCGATTGCGACTCTTTGCTGTTGCCCTCCAGATAATTTATTTGGTCTCTTGTACATCTCATTTTCAAGTTCCAAGCTGGATAAGTAAGCCATGGCTTTTTCTTCGCGCTCTTTTGCTCCGATCCCAGCATATGTTGCAGGCAAAATAACATTTTCTAAAGACGTTGCTCTTGGAAGTAAATTAAATGACTGAAAAACAAATCCGATGTCTCTATTGCGGGTATAGGCAAGGTCATTTTCGGTCATTTTTTTTACATTCAGACCATTGAATAAGTATTCTCCGGAAGTAGGAACATCAAGTAATCCAAGAATATTCATTAAGGTAGATTTTCCTGATCCGGATCTACCGGTGATGGAAATAAAATCTTGTTCGTAAATAGTGAATGAAACTCCTTTCAGCACACTGGTGACGATGTCATCCGTTACGTAATCTTTGGTAATTTTACTTAACTTAATAATTTCTTTTTTTGACTTCATGTGAGGACTGGCTTAAAAAAGCCCTAAAAATTTACCTTGTTTTTTTTGAGGAACTAAAGTAGGGTCAAGAACAACCTTGTCTCCGGAAACTAGTCCTTCCGTAACTATAACGTCTGTGTCGTTTTGTAGTCCTTGCTTAATTTTTCTCTTTTCATATTTTTTATTAATCTCTATATAAACATAGTTATCATCTATAATCGAAGAAAGAGGAACAGATAAGACATTATCTTCTTTAGCAGTAATTATCTCCGCATTTCCTTCCATCCCTACCTTGTAATTAAATTTATTACTCGTGGGAATGTCGGACTGAACCGTGTAAGCATTTCCACCATTTGAGGTTGTATGAGTTACAAAATCAATTTTTTGTACGTTGAGTGAAATATTATCGTTTGGATAGGAATCCAAATTAACATTAACTTCTTGACCTTCTTTAACTTTTGCAATATCAGCTTGGTCGACATCAACTTCAAATATTAAAGTATTGGGACTAACTACAGAAAAAGTTGTTGTAGTTCCTATAGCAACTCCCGCAATTTTAACGTCTGCCCTGGTTACTATGCCGGAGATAGGAGACGTAAGTACAGATTGCTGTTTTGCCAAATCTACGATCTCAACGGAAATAACCGCCTTTTCCAAATCATATTGGTTATTAATTAAAATTCGTCTCATGGAATCATTAAGTGCTTCCGTTGGGGTCCTGTCTTGATTTTCTTTTTTGGTGTCGTCAAAAGTTCCTCTTTGTTTTGAATAGTCTATAAGTGCATCTTGCAGATTTTTTAAAGTAGTTCTTTGGTCTAAAACTCCGATTGTTTGACCAGCGGTTACCATGTCCCCTTCTTTTACTCCTAAATAAACAAGCTTTCCTGCCAATAAAAATGTTAGATTGGCACTTTCCGCAGCATTTATCTTTCCGCTAACAGAAATAGATTGGGTAAAAGAATATGCTTTTACAGTCTCTGTGGGAATTTGAGTTTTATTTTTTGGTAATAAAAAATAAATAATTAAAATTAAAATTACCAGCGAAGGTACCAATATTTTTTTGTGACTTTTTAAATAGTTAAAAAACTTTTTGACACGTAAAATTAATGAATTTATCAACGACATGACTCTGATTATACAGTAAAAGAGTGGCTAAAACAATAAATCTGCACAGAAAAAATTAGATAACCGGAGAATATAAGGGTAGTAGATTTGGAACTAGTCCATCTCCGAACTTATTTCGTTCTGCGATCATCCACGGTTTAATATCTTTAAACATTTTCGAATCGGGAAAATCAATAACCAACACTTCTTCGAATGCAAGGACAAAACTTCTTGCAAGCCCCTGTTTCTCGTGGATTTGCTCTAAGAGCTCTCCATATCCTTCAATTAAGAGTCCTGATACAAGTTTACAACTATCCGTGGTTTTGGTGACAAATTCCCATTCTCCAGAATTAGCATATCTTGCAATAGCCTCAAATGTGGAGTTTACCATCTCGCTTACCCTGCCGCCATCTGCGCTCATATGCGAAGCAATAGTAATTGAACCTAATTCCAGATCATGGTAATTTTCTCTAAACGTAAGTAAATTCTTAAAGTTACCCGAAGTCAAAATGCTTCTTTGTGATCCCCTTTCCAGTGGATCACCATTTATGTACGTTTTCATTGCCGACAGACATTTTTCAAATTCGTTAACGCGAGTTTGCATAATCTCAGGACTCCGCGTAAGCTCACCAATTGCTCCGCAAACATTTTCATGGCGTTTTAAATGTTTGGCAGTATTATCCAATAAGCATCTTTCTATAGTCATAAGCGAGGATTATATCAAAGGAGTATTGCATTATCAAGTCGTTTCCAACAATCTCAGTATAGTTTACACTGGCTTGCCGAAGTGTGAGCCATTGCGGGGTCAGGTGGAACCAGATTTTCGATTCCCTGACTATAACCTCCAAAAAGCTCACACAACTTGGCTTTACTTATTATTACGGAAAAGTAACCATTATTGAAAGTAGTGAAGAAAATTCCAGTGTCTAATTTCTATATAAATTTTTGAATCTCTTTTTCTAGAATTGATTTAAAATTTCTGATTATTGTCCAATGAGTTTTGGGGAGAAATTGTCTCAATTCTTTTTCAAAGTTAATGTGAGTTTTTTTAAGTTCAACTAGGGCTTTGGATAAAACATTCTTTTGTTTTTGAGAAATAAGGTTTTTTGCCCTAAGCATAAAATAAAGATCATAAAAATCCCTAGGTTTTTTTCTACTCAATAAAGCCTCTAGTTTTTCTTCTGTAAGAAGCTCAAGCTTAAGCTGGATTACGGTATAACTTGGTATAAAATCGCTTACAATAGTAACTACTTCCCCCTCTGAATCCTTCCCTCGATTTGATATTTCAATTTGTATTTCCACTGAATGAGAAGAGAGCTTAAATGAAATAATAGCTAAATATCCTCCGGTTGTTTTTTTAGACTCGACTATCTCTGTTTGTATTCCTTCTCGTTCTATTTCTTCAAGGGTATTAATTACAACGGTTTCTATTTCTTTTATTCCTCTTAAAGAAGAACTGAAATCTAAATCTTCGGAAAAACGTGGGCTATTAAAAAGTATTCTAAGCGAAGTACCTCCTTTAAAAAATATTTGTTTTGATTCTTTTTGTCGGTAAAAATACGATAAAAAAACGTGTTGGATATATTCTCTTCTGATATTGAGCTCCGTTGTTTGATTTTTAATTGCTAACTCTTTGAGCTTATCTGATGTTAACATATGTCTTCTATAATTTTAATAAGTTTATTTCTTTTAAATAATTTTCCATAATTAAGTAATTTATTTTTGTCAATGTCCTTGAGTATCAAACGATCATTTAACGTTCTTTTTCCAATGGACACAAAATATAAGTAGTCAACTAATGCTTTCTCTCTATCGGCTATCAAGAAAGCTTTAGTCGCTGTTTTTATAAGGCTATATCCCGTATAAGCTTCTTGTTTAATTGTGTAGTACGAAAGTGATACGAATGATATTGAAAACGAGCGTGTTGATTTTGTAGTAGCGGAAGTTATGCTATATGGCATTTCCGGAAGCATACCATAGTATGCAAGAGCGTACTCAAAGGAAATGTAAGAGGGCTTATAAAGAGCATTTGCTATTTCTTCTTCGCTTGGAAAATCTGTTTTGAGGGTGTATACACCATTTTTCAAGCGTAAGAAAAGTCCCTGATCTGTTTGTTTTTCAAGAAAATACTTTATGCTGTTAGTAGATACATGAAAAATACGACTAAACTCTTCAGACGTAAATACACGCACGTTTCTCTTAAGTAATTCTTCTCTAACTTGTAATGGTTTCAGTAAAGTAGACATATCTATACTTATCTGAAACCATTTTATAACAGTAATTGTATTCTGTCAAGTGCTATTACAACATGACATTTCAATTCCCTGACGGCGTGAGGCTAGAAATATAAGGAGTTAAGAATAATTTCGAACTGATTTTAGCTTCAATTTCGGGTAATTTTACGCAAGTTAAAAAAGTGAGCCGCACAGGAATCGAACCTGTAACCTACTCCTTAAGAGGGAGTTGCTCTGCCAATTGAGCTAGCGGCCCTCATATTTTGCGCCCCCGAGAGGAATCGAACCTCCATTGCTGGTTCCGAAGACCAGTACTTTATCCATTAAGCTACGGGGGCTAGAAATCTTTTATTCCACCCTCTCTCTTTTGCTGTCCTCCTTCTATGACAATTAGCACACCTTACTTGACATTTACTTATTTCGCGTTTAACCTTTTCTAGCGTATGATTGCGATGCATTTCTGAAATCGCAGCAATCTTAACACCTATGTGATCAAACTCCAAGACAATCGGATCCTTTTCTCCGCAATCTACACATGAATGATTATTTAAATAATCCCATATGTAAGTTTTAATCAAGCTTCTTATTTTTTGGTTTCTTCGATAGGCTTTCTGCAAATAATATTCCCTATTTTTATTATAGTGTGATTTTATATACAAACGACTACAATCTTTGCAATGATATTGCCTTAACCCTTTTAATTTATTTTTAAAATTAAAATTCTCTTCTGGCTTCTCTTGCTTGCATCGACTGCATATGCGCATCTTTTAATTGTATTCGAAATAATAAATATTTTCAAATCTTTCTTTATTCGAGACCTCGCATGTTACATTTTTAAATCGAGGTTCTCTGCCAGGCGCACAAAATCATTCTAGCAGACAATAAAACTCAATTCAATAAACTTGATTTAAGCATCTTGCTTTCATATAATCTCCCCATGAAGAAAGAAGGAAAAATCAAGGTCAATATTTTATTCAGAAAAACTCACGTCAAGCAGAAGAGTTAATTAATCAATATAAAGAGAAGGGATGGGTCATAGAGGAATTTGATCCACGTAAATCTGACATATTGTTTGGAATTATTGCTCCATCAGGATCCTATTTTAGATTAGAAGGAATATTTTTAGATGATGGTTCTGAAATTGATTATGAACTGATGAATGAAGAAAGGAAGCGCGAATGGGATCAAGCAAATCAGACATTAGAACTTATGTGGAAAACTCCGAGTTATTTAGGAATAAGTCTCTACTAACCATTCACTAAAGAACTTTCCGCATTAAGTGAATTTGGAAAGCTTAAAAGACGTCCGGTGTATTTTCGATAAACCGTGCTTTTTGATTTTTAAGACCGGTCCCCTTTATGTATTTGATATGAAAACCATCTACCAAAAGAAAAAACTTTTCTTTTGGAATTTCCAATCCGCCAGCTGGCGGACAATTTCCAATTTCAAACAAATCTTTTTTATACTTAATTCCTTCTACTTTATGCATAATATTTTTTATGGATTTTCGGAAGGCGATTTCCGTTGCTTTGCCAATACCAACTTTATTAATATTCTCTACGGAAACTGTAAAAATAGAATAATTTGAATGAGACTTAATTAAGGGCGATAGCTCTGTTCACTTTTTTTAAGATAAAACTTTGGAGTCATTAATTTGTTCTATGAAGTTAGTGGTAAAATTTTTCGAAAAAATTACTGCTCCCACGGTTACAAGTCCTGCAAATGTTCCCCTGCCGACTTCGTCTAAATTACATACTTAATTTCTTGCCTCCAGAGCTTTTGTTCTTCCTTAAATGTAGGCTTAGAGGAGCTCTTCTTGTTCAATTTTTTCTCCTGATTCTATCTCTAACGCTTTTGGTGTAAGCAAAGCTTCTCTTGCAATACCTTGAATTTCTCCAAACATTTGCGACATACTCCTGTCCAATCTTTGAATTTGCACTTCTCTTTTTTTCCAGATTCTTTCCATTGACCTTTTTTCTCCTTCTAGATCTTCTTTTAAATATTTTACACTTTCAAAATGAGCTTCTACTTTGTGTCTGAATGCTTCACTGGTAATATAATCGTAAATTTCTTGCAGTTTTTCGTCTTCGTGAGATGCTGCAGATTTTGCAATGGCTACTTGCATAAGACTATATCTTAGTGTTGTTGCCAGAACTATGGAATCTTCGAAGGTTACTACCCAAACTCCGGAAATTCTGGAATAATGTTTAACTCCATCAGGCATTACATCCGTTACTAAAATACTCTCCGATGCATTTATTTTTCGTGCGTCGTCTCTTAATTTAGGAAGCCATCCTTTACTAAAGGCTTTTGTGCGCTTAATCTCCCAGACTATAGATCCTGCCGATTGTCCATGGCTATTTTTTACTTTTTGCCAAATATCCGCACCTTCAATTCCTTTTGGTATGGGCAAAAATTCGTCAAATGTAAATGCAGATTTTAATTGATTCTCCAGATCTAATTCTAAGACTTCTCCTTGAAGTTGCTGTGATCCTTGTCGAGATTTTCTCTGAGCATCTTCTAGAGCTTTTTGCGTATCGCTAAGCTTCTTTTCCAGCTCTAATTCTTTTAGTCTTGCCTTTTCGGTAATAGTCTTTGACATTTCATCTTTGGTTTTCTCCAATTCTTCATACATTTTTTTTTGATTTTCCAAATCCTTCTTCTCCGATGATTCCTTAGCCTCCCTTAGGGATTTATTAAGCTCTAAAAGTTTTTCTTGAAGTTCCTTATTTCTTTTGTTTTTTTCTTCCAACTCGTTTGATGAATCTTTTAGCTTAAAATCAAGATCTTCCTTAATTCTTTTTGTTGTTTTTTCTTCTATTTCTATTTTAATTCTTTCTATTTCCTCTTTATGTTTTTCTTTTTCGGCGGTTAGAATAACGGTTTCGACCTGATGTTTAATAGCTTCGGAGATTTCTACTTTTTTTCCACAATGCGGACACAAAACATGATCCATATGAATGTAATAATACGCTCGTTTAAAAAATATTGCAATATAAGTTTAAAAACTGTTAAATTAGATATATGAAATCTATTCTAAGAAATACTTTAATAAATGCCCTTACACTTTTTTTAATAGCTCAGGTAATTTCGGGAGTAAATGTTAATGGTGGTTTTACGACTTATTTGTTCGGAGGATTTGCTTTGTCTCTTCTTTTTTTATTCTTAAAACCAATTCTAAACATAATCGCTATACCTTTAAATATCATTACTCTTGGTATGTTTTCGGTTCTAACGAACGTAATAATTTTTTATCTTCTCACTCTTTTTGTGCAGGGAATTACGATAACTGAATTTACATATCCGGGAGCATCATACGCGGGATTTATAGTACCAAAGGTGTTTATTAATGGATTTTTTGCTTTTTTAATTGTGTCTTTTTTTCAGTCTTTAATTTTTTCTTTTATTTCTTGGGTTATGCGAAAATAGCAATTAAGCTTAGTAAAAAAACCGCCTTTTTAGAAATCTGCATTGTTTAGAGGTTAAAAATTAGGATTTCTAAACTCCTCTACGGTGCTACTTCTTGCCAGGTGTATGTGGAGGTTTTAATAACTGACGGTGCGTTAAGAATAAAGTCCGGTCTTGCCTTTATGTAAAGAG
>PFRF01000003.1 GCA_002788395.1 Candidatus Levybacteria bacterium CG_4_9_14_0_2_um_filter_35_21
GGTTAGGTACACGTTTTCTTTCAGTATCATTTTTGATTAGGCAAGACTATGTCTTGAGTAATTAATAATTTTCCTTTATAATACATACCTATGATTACAGTTTTAGATTTTGTACCGGGGGATATCGTTAGAGTTCACCAAAAAATTAAAGAAATAGATAACACTCCAAAAGGCGGAGGAAAAGAAAAAACAAGAGTTCAGGTTTTTGAGGGAGTTGTTTTAAAAATAAAAGGAAGAGGAGACAACAAGATGTTTACTGTCCGGAAAGTTGTTGGTGGCGTTGCCGTAGAAAGAATTTTTCCGCTTATGTCTCCGAACGTCGAAAAAGTTGTTAAAAAAGGCAAAATAAAGGAAAAAATCCGCAGATCCAAGCTCTATCATCTCCGTAATAAAATAAGGTAAAATGAAGATATCCAATCCGACAGCCAGGATAGGAGAAGAAATTGCCACAAAATATTTACAAAATAAAGGCTATCAAATAATTGAAAGAAACTTCCGTAAAGGATATGGGGAAATAGATATCGTTACTACTTATCAAAACAAAATACTTGTTTTTGTCGAGGTTAAAACGAGAAAGACTACCAATTTTGGCGATCCTTTGGAAGCAATTACTTATTCAAAACTTAAGACACTTACTAAAACAGCAGAATTTTATAAAGCAATACATAAGAATTTGCCTGAAAGACTACGTATAGACGCAGTATCTATTTTATTAGATTCTGAAAATAGTGTTAAAAAAATTGAACACATCGAAAACATCAGCCCTTTTTAACGCGATTTTAGATTTCTAATGTGATCACGTAATAACATGGCAGTTCCAAAATCGAGTTCTTTGGCCGCTTGCCTCATTTCCAAGGTTAATTTTTTTATAATTTTTTCTATTTCGTCAGGCAAGACAACATCTTTTTTGCTTAGTTCCAACATAAAATCAATGCTATCATCTTTAATTTCTCTTTCTACTAATCTTTTTCTAATTTCTTTTTGAATTGTCGTAGGAGTAATATTGTGATCGACATTATATCTAAGTTGTATTTTTCTTCTCCTTTTTACTTCAGAGATTGCCGATTCCATTGATTTTGTAACAACCTCGGCATACATTATTACTTCCGAATCAACGTTTCTTGCAGCTCTGCCCATTGTCTGAATAAGCGCGGTTTTACTTCTTAAAAAACCTTCTTTATCTGCATCTAAAATTGCAACCAGTGAGACTTCAGGAATATCTAATCCCTCTCTTAGTAAGTTTATGCCTATTAAGACGTCATACTTTGCTTCCCTAAACTTGTCTAAAACATCTTGCCGATCTAAGGTGTGGACATCGGAATGAAGATAAGAAACTTTAATATCTCTTTCGGCTAAATAGTTAGATAGATCTTCCGACATCCGTTTTGTTAAGGTTGTAATTAATACCCGTTGGTTTTTTTTAACTCTTTTTAAAATCTCGACAATTAGGTCTTCGATCTGTCCTTTTGTCGGTTTAACTATAATTTTTGGATCAATAAGCCCCGTTGGGCGTATCAATTGCTCCACTACTGCATTGTTTTCTATAGAAAGCGAAAGTTCAAAATCATTTGGAGTTGCGCTAACATACGTAATTTGATTAACTTTTTGCATAAACTCATCAAATCTTAGTGGTCTATTGTCAAGTGCAGACGGAAGTCTAAATCCATAATCTATAAGCATTTTTTTGCGGGCCTGATCTCCGTTATACATCCCTCTAATTTGAGGAATAGTAATATGCGATTCATCAACTATCGTTAAAAAATTTGGATCGGATTGTTGGAAATAATTAATTAATGAATAAGGCGGATCTCCGGGCTTGCGACCGTCAAAATAGCGGGAATAATTTTCAATTCCATTAACGTAGCCAAGTTCTCTGATCATTTGTAAATCATAATTAGTGCGCTGTTCAATTCTTTTTGCTTCTAAAATTCTGTCTTCATCTTTTAACTTTTTAATTCTTATTGCCAAATCTTTTCGGATATTGGCAAAAACAGAGTCATAATTATCCGGACTGGTCATAAAATGTTTCGCAGGGTAAATTACAGCAACACCTAATTCTGCAATAATATCTCCGGTTAATGGACTAAACTCGGAGATTTTATTAATAATATTATTCTTTAGCTCAATTCTTATGCCATTATCGGAATATGCAGGGAAAAGATCGATACTATCTCCTCTTGTTCTGAAAGTACTTCTTTTAAATCCATAATCATTTCGGGAATATTGCAGATCGGTAAGTCTTAGCATTAAGCTTTGTCTGTCGATTTTAACTCCCGGCTTAAGTTCAAGCATGAATTTTCCAAATTCAACAGGGGATCCAATATTATAGATGCAGGATACAGATGCAACTACAATAACGTCCTTACGGCTAAGTAGATTTGCCGTTGCGGAAAGTCTTAATTTGTCAATCTCATCGTTAACTTCTGTCTCTTTTTCGATATAAGTATCGCTTTGGGGAATATATGCCTCAGGCTGGTAATAATCATAATAGGAAACAAAATAGCAGACTGCATTTTCCGGGAAGAAATCCCGTAATTCTTGGTAAAGCTGGCCTGCCAATGTTTTATTGTGGGAAATTACAAGAGTTGGGCGGTTAAGATTAGCAATTACATTTCCCATAGTAAATGTTTTCCCACTGCCTGTTACTCCCAACAATGTTTGATGTTTTGAGCCACTTTTGATTAGGTCCGTAAGTTTTTCAATCGCCTGGGGTTGATCTCCGGTTGGCTTAAAGCTAGAAACTAATTTAAAATCCATATTTTTTGTTTATTCTAACATAATCGAAGCTAAAAAGATTAAGTGATACAGTTAGTATGTTAAAGTTTTAGTTGACAAAGTTCTATTTTTTTTCGTATAAAATACTTATAGAAACTAAAAATATAAAACGAAAGATTAAAAGAGTTGAGGTAAATGATTTATATTTTAAGTTTTAGGTTTTAAGTTTAATTATGTCTGGAGTATTATATAAAAAAGAAAGAGAAGTTTTAGAATATATAGCCCAATTTCAAAGGCAATATGGGTATTCTCCGATACTGGCGGAAATTGCCAAGGCAACCGGACATAAAAGTAATTCAACCGTCCATACGCTTATTAAATCTTTAGTAGAAAAAGGGTACGTTCAAAAAGTTGACGGAAACACCAGGACATTAAAAATAGTTGACGAAAAGGTAAAACTTAATTTAATGGGAAGCCTGGCGGCCATAGAATTGCCTCTAATGGGTTTTATTGCGGCAGGTAGACCACTGGAGCCTCACACAGATCCGAATGCTACTTTTTTTGTTTCTTCCAGCCTTCTCTCGGGACAAAAAACTGCTTTTGTATTACAGGTAAAAGGGGAGTCTTTAATAGAAGATGGGATATTGGAGGGCGATTTTGTTGTTATCGAAAAAGTTCAGGAGGCAGTAAACGGAGATATTGTCGTTGCTATAGTTGATGATAATTTAGCAACTTTAAAGAAATTCTATAAAGAAGGTGGGAGAGTGGTATTAAAGCCCGCAAATTCCAGCATGGAACCAATTTATCCAAACAATTTAACAATACAGGGAAAAGTAGTGGGGCTTGTTAGAAAATTTAATTAATTCTTCTTAAATCCAACGATTTTTAGTTTGTGGTTTATATACCAGAGAATCGCTAGTATAAATATTATTACCAAAGCAATGTTAAATTTTCTAAAATAAGGTTCCAGAATTGCCCATTTGCTGCCGAAATAAACTCCTACAAGAGTCAGGAATGTAGACCAAATTAAAGAACCGAGAAAAGTAAATATCGAAAACTTCCAGACGCTCATTTCCGAAAGTCCTGCGGGAAGAGAAATAAAGGTTCTAACTCCCGGTAAAATTCTACTAAAGAATGCAACACTTTCTCCATATCTCCTAAACCAATGTATAGATTGATCATATTCTTTTCTACTTATTAGAATAAACTTTCCGTATTTATCAATTAGCTTTAAGATTACAGTTTCTTCAAGGTAATATCCCAGTGTATAGGCAATAAGGGAGCCGGATAAATTAGCAAATGCACCAGCTAAAATTACAACGTAAAGGTTCAGTTTCCCTTGCTGAACTAAAAAACCGGCAAAAGGCATAGTTATTTCGGATGGAATTGGGATGAGTGCAGATTCCAATGTCATAAGAATAAAGACTCCCAAGTAGCCTGTAGATTGAATTAGATGTATAATAATGCCTGATAACTGTTCCAGCATATTTAGAATAACTTAAAACTTATTGATATCAGTTTTTAGTTATTAGCTTTAAGCTTAATCTTATGGGCAATTTATACATTGTAGCAACACCAATCGGCAATTTACAAGATATTAGTTTTAGAGCAATAGAAATTCTTAAAAAAGTTGATTTTATCTTGTGCGAAGACACCAGAAAGACCGGCTTTATGCTGAAAAAATTACTGGATCATAAAATTCCCAGAGAAAAACTTGGTTCTTATTACGAACAGAATGAGCTTAAGAGAATACCGGACACGATTAATTTACTTGAATCAGGTTTTAGTATTGCATTGGTTTCCGATGCAGGAACTCCGCTTATATCCGATCCCGGTTTTAAGCTAGTTAGGGAATGCCTGGAAAAAAAAATTAACGTAATCTCAATTCCCGGACCTTCGTCCGTAACGGCAGCGCTTTCCATCTCCGGACTTCCGACCGATAAGTTTTTGTTTTTGGGATTTTTGCCGAAAAGATCAGGTCATAGAGCAAGTTTACTTAAAAATGTCAAAAAATCTCAGAAATTAATTCAACCGACAGTTGTTTTTTTTGAAACACCGCATAGAATTAAGAAAACTTTGGAAGAATTAAGCTCTGTGTTTGGTAATATTGAGATTGTCATTTGCAGGGAGTTGACTAAGATTTATGAAGAAGTTAAAAAAGACAAAATTTCAATTTTGATGGAACATTATAAAAAGGTTAAGCCCAAAGGAGAGATCATAATTTTATTTAACCTTAAAGAAAAAGCTACTTATTCGAAAGTGTTTTAATTTGAGAGTTAATTCCTAAAAGCCTATTATATTTGGCAACTCTTTCTCCTCTTATTGGTGCTCCAAACTTAACAAAATCGGCGGAAACCCCAACAGCAAAATCAGCAATAAAATCATCATTTGTTTCGCCTGATCTATGAGAAACAATAACTTTTAGACCGGCCGATCTGGCTACTTCAACAACAGCCAGGGATTCAATTACGGTTCCGATTTGGTTTGGCTTTATAATTATTCCACTGACTGCTTTTTTATCAAGCGCCATTTGTAAACGGTAAGGATTTGTAGCAATTAAATCGTCACCAACAATTAGAGTTTGCTGACCAATTTTGTGCAAGATCTCTGTCCAACCACCCCAATCGTCTTCTGCCATAGGATCTTCCAAGTAAATTAATTGAAACTCTTTACTTAGTTCATCATAATAATTTATAAGGTCTGTAGAGGAGAAAGCGATAGATTTATCTTTAATATGATATTTTTTATCACGGTAAAAATTAGAAGATGCTACGTCAAGTCCCATAAACACATCAAATCCCAGTCTAAGATTTTTTGCAGCAATAGCCTCTTTAATAAATGTCAGTGCCTCTTTGTTGGAAGCCGCTTTTGGACCAAACCCACCTTCGTCTCCTGTCAGCGTTGATAAATTGTTGGTTTCCAGAACTTTTCTGAGAGAAGCATAGATAGAGTTACTCATATTCAAGGCATCAGGATAAGACAATGAAGACGCAGGAGTAATAATAAATTCCTGAAAATCCATATTTCCTCCCGCATGCATTCCGCCGTTTAAAATATTAAAAAGGGGAGTAGGAATTTTAAGAGGAGTGTCTTCTTTTTTAACATACTCTCTTAAATATAAGAACAAAGGTAATGTGGATGATTTTGCGGCTGCCTTTGCTACAGCCATGGAAACCGATAGAATTGCATTCGCCCCCAACCTTCCTTTATTTTGCGTTCCATCTAAATCAATCATTATTCTATCTATGATTTGTTGCTTAATTGCGTCTATTCCTACTAAATTTGGAGCGATAATATCGGTAACGTTGGAAATTGCTTTTAATACTCCTTGACCTAGAAAATGGTTTTCATTGTGGTCTTTTATTTCACTTGCTTCGTAATTTCCGACAGATGTTCCGCTGGGGCAGGAAGCAACACCGATTTTTCCGTCGCTTAAAAGGACAGTAGTTTCAACAGATGGCATTCCTTTTGCGTTAAGGATTTCTCTGGCTGTGATTTGCTTAATTCTAGACATGTGTTACGAAATTAGCTTCTTCTCGGCTCTGGAAATAATTTCTCTAACGGAATCAATTGCATCCGGAGAAACAGAGACACTTGTAATTCCCCAACCAACTAATTTTTCTAATAAATCCGGAAAAGTAGAAACAGACTGACCGCAAACAGATGCGGTAATTCCATGTTTTGCCGCAGTTTTTGCGATGTGTTCAAATGCCCAAAGGACAGCTTCATTTCTCTCGTCAAATTCCGGTGCGACCTCATCGTTATCTCTATCTGTTCCTAAAATAAGCATCGTTAAATCGTTGGATCCAACAGAAATCCCATCAATTCCTTGTTCAATAAATTTTGGTAGTAAGATAACGTTGGAAGGAATTTCCACCATCATCCAAAGCTTAAAAGTTGGGGAGCGGTGAAGTCCGGAAATGGATATAATTTTTTTTACTTGTTCAAGCTCTCTTACAGTTCTAACAAAAGGGAGCATTAACCAGAGATTTTTAAACCCCATTTTGTTTCTAACCTTCTTAATTGCCTCAAGTTCCAGTTTGAAAATTTCCGGATCATGAATATATCTGTATGCTCCTCTGTAACCTAGCATTGGATTTGGTTCTATCGGCTCATAGTCCTTGCCTCCGATTAGCGACCGGTATTCGTTTGTTTTAAAATCGGAAGCCCTATAAACAACAGGACGCGGACTAAAGTTCTTGCAGAACTCACCGATTCCTTCCGCTAATTTTTCGACAAAAACATTTTGTTTCCCTTCTTTAATTAACTTTTTTGGATGAGTTCCAATTCCGGCTATCATAAACTCTGCTCTTAATAAGCCTACTCCATCTACATGTTTCCGGGAAACCTTATAGGAAATTTCCGGTTCCGCCAAATTTACGTAAACTTTTGTAGCTGTTTTTATAATTTCTTTAGGTTCTGTAATCTTTTGGCTGGCAAAGTGGGGATCCCTATAGATTTCTCCTTTTAAACCGTTAACCGTAATTACATCTCCGGTTTTTAATACTTTTGTGGCAGCCTGAGTGCCGACTACTGCCGGAATTCCCAATTCTCTGGAGACAATTGCAGCGTGAGAAGTTCTTCCTCCGCTGTCTGTTATAATTGCAACCGCTTTTTTCATAGCCGGAACAAAGTCGGGATTTGTTTGAGGGGCTACCAAAATGTCCCCGGGCAAAACTTTTCCAACTTCCTTTGCGCTATAAATTATCTTTACAGGTCCTGAAGCAATTCCCGGAGATGCCGGTGCTCCGACTAAAATTGGCTTTAAACTTTCCATATCTTCTTCTTTTACATTTTTATTGGAAATAGTGGTAACAGCTCTGGTTTGAACAATATAAACTTTACCCTTTTCTATTGCCCACTCAATATCCTGGGGAAAATAATAATGATGCTCTAATTTTTTGCCAAGTTCTGCAAGCTCACGAATCTCCTTTTCCGAAATCTTTTGCAGAGAACCCTCTTTTTTATTTAAGATAATTTCTTTATTTTCTCTTCCGACTTTTTTTAACATTTTGTCTTGCGTGGCAGTTTGTTTAATTAATAAATTCAGGTCGGTTTTTGAAATTTCATAGTGGTCAGGTGTAACCATTCCCTGTACTATAAATTCTCCTAAACCAAAAATAGCTTCAATAATAATTTTTGACTTATCGTTAGTTACCGGATCAATCGTAAACATTATCCCAGATTTTTCCGATTCAATCATCTTTTCAACAATCAAAGCAATGCCTACTTTTATATGATCAAAATGTTGTTCGTGTCTATAGAATAGGGCTCTTGGTTCAAATAGAGATGCCCATCCTTCTTTAATCTTTTCCATTAAGACCGCATCTCCCTGAACATTTAAAAATGTTTCCTGTTGTCCCGCAAATGAGGCAGTTGCCAAATCTTCGGCCGTTGCAGATGACCTAACGGCAACAAGTGCATCTTTAAATCCGCTAAGCCGTCTGTAAGCTTTGAAAACTTCATTTTTAAGTTCATCGGAAACCGCTCCGTGCATAATTCCTTTTTTAATATGTTCGGATACCTGAACAATTGAATCCTGATGGCTAAAATTAACGGTATTTATTAGATGCTTAATTTTTGTATTAAGATCATTATCTTTTATAAATTTATAGTAGGCATTTGCGGTAACGATAAAGCCCGGAGGGACCGGAAAGTTTGCATTAGTCATTTCCCCTAAATTTGCACCTTTGCCGCCAACAATAGCAACATCTTCTTTGCCAATTTCGGAAAACCACGCAATTTGGGCAGTTTTTGCCATATATAGAAGTATGCTGTATTATGCCCAAAAATGCAAGAGATTTTATTAGAGGTCTAATTTATTTGATCCGGGAACAATAAGGTCAAAGGGCTTTGTTAAACCGTAAGCTTTTGGACCGTAATCGTTAACGTAATTTGAGACATTTTCTTTAAAATATTGAGGTTTGGAATTTTGAATTTTGCCTACGATGTAATAGGTTAGAGCCATAATTCCCGCATAGTTAAGGTTGTCCGGAATTGCAATGTTCCATCTGCTGCCGGGGTCACCAAAACAATCATTATTTTTTCCAAGGCTTATTACGAGTTCTTCTTTAGCTCTAATAACAAACTTAGCATGTCTGGCGTGCCCTTGGCTAAACGCCCTTAAAGATACTTTAGGACCGAATAATTCACTTTTTTTAATATCTAGCATTGGACAAACATTCATGTATTTGTCCGGCACAATGAAAGCGTAACTTTTATAATTATCAAAATTAGTAGGAAATTCAAGCGACTCGATAATATTTTTTATATACATTGGATCTTCTTTTGTTACCGATAGAATCATCCCCATGTAGGTAGACACATTGTAGGTGTATGGTTCATCTATAGAATCATAAACGTAAACTTTGTCTGCAATCCTTGCGGCATCGGAATCTTTTTTTGTTGTTAATAGGGTGGCTTGAAGCTGATGCTTTTTTGCTTCTTCAATTTCCCATACAGAGTCTTTTCCTCCTGATGCGGAAATAATAACAGCCTGTGTAATAAGTTTATTTTCTATTGACTTTTTAAATGCCGAAACCAGTTTTTTAAAATTGCTTTCATCAGCATATATAGCGGATTTGTCTCCGAACAATATCTGTCCTGTATGATATGCATTTCCGGATCCAACTACAAATGGAAGATTATATTTTTCAATGTCAAAAACCTGTGGCTGATTCTTAACAAAGAAATTCAAAGCCGATAGAACGTTTGTATCTAAGCTTATTATTTCACTCATTGCTATTTTTCCCCACGTTCTTTTTTTCTTTGTTCGGGGGTTTCATCAGGACGTGTGTAGTCATCTTCCAGCCTGAGGGTTGTTCCTGTTTCCGGTGTTGATACCTCAATAATATCGCAATCTGTTATTCCGCAAAGCCTGTGCTTTTGACCAAGACAACAGGTGTAGCCTTGTCCGGGTAAAAGTTCTGTTTCGATTAAATTACCCTCGCTATTTTCCCAAATTACCTTACCTCGCCCATTCATTATTAGCCAGCTTTCTCTTTTTGCATCATGAATTTGAAGCGAGAGTCTGGCTCCTGCGTTTACATGTAAAACTTTTCCCATGTACGGAAGTCCTTCAGGAGCCCAATGTAGCTCATATCCCCATGGTTTTTCAACTCTTTTTACGTATGGTTTATCGGAAAATATCGATTTGTTAATTTTATCTAAATCAATCATAAGTTTTTCTGAATTAAGCTAAGAATTTCGTCCCTTTTTTTCTCCATTTCTTCTTTGTTTAATGATTCGACATTTAACCTTAGCAATGGTTCCGTATTAGACGTTCTAATGGAAAACCTCCAGCTAGGATAGCTTATTGCAATTCCGTCCATCGTGTCAAGAGATCCGTCTGCATACTTCTCTTTAAGCTCATCCATAATCTTTGCGGCATTTTCTGTTTCAAAATTAATTTCTCCCGATTCAAAGCTTCTCCTAAATTCTTCAACTAACTGCGACATAGTTTTTCCAGATTTAGTTAATGCCTTAAGTATTGCAATAATTGTTGCCATTTGGGATTCTGCGTTTCCCGTATCTCGATAGAAAAAATGGCTGGATGATTCTCCTGCAAATATCCCACCCGTTTTATACATAGCTTCCGTAATAAAAGCATGCCCGACTTTTACGACATGTATTTTTCCACCAATTTCTTCTAAGATCTTCTTAGGAGTTAGCAAGTATCTAACGTCAACTAAAACTGTTTCTCCAGGATGATCTTTTAATAAATCCGTAGCGATTATGGATGTAATTATTGTAGGTGGAACAGTTTCTCCCCTTTCATCTATAAAAAATAAGCGGTCTCCGTCTCCGTCCGGAGCAAGTCCAAGGTCAGCTTTTTCTGCCAAAACTTTTCTTTTTAGATCGGCTAAATTTTTTTCTTGCAACGGATCCGGTTGATGAGCAGGAAATGTGCCGTCTAAATCAAAGTTCATTCTTATTAATTCTCCTGGTAAAACTTTAAAGATTTCATTTATATATTGTGATCCCATTGCGTTAGCTGCATCCGCAACTATTTTAAATTTATTTATTTTTGGATTTTTTGAAATACGTAAAGCATTTTTAACTTCATCATTTAAAATTTTTTCCTTTTTTTCCACTTTTCCTCCCTGAATTGATTTAATACTTTCGCCTTTTGTAGCCATCTCTTTGATTTCCGGCATTCCGGTTGTTTTTCCAATTTTAATTAGTCCCTGAGGAGTATTTTTTACAAATTTTATTCCGTTCCATTCTTTTGGATTGTGAGAGGCGGTAATTTGCATGCCGCATTCATAGCTATAGTGATTTACCGCAAAGTAAAATGTCGGTGTAGAAACAATCCCTATGTCAATAACATTTGCACCAAGTTCAACGAGTGTTTCAATTACCCTCTTGGTTAAACTCGGAGATGATACACGCATGTCCGTACCGACAACAATTGATAAAGGCATATCCGTAGGTTTTTTTTTGTGAAAAAAAGTGTAAATAGCCTTAGTTATCGCAACAATTGCTTCTTCGTTTAAATCGGTTGGATAGATACCTCTTATATCGTAGCTTTTAAATATGGAAGGATTGATTTGCATTTTTTAATCTTATATTTCCATTAAAAAAAAGTCAATATTTCTAGTAAGTGGGGCAGTAGTTAGACCGTATTTTTGTTTATAATCTATCTCGTAGAGTTTGCTATAAATAGATTTTAAATTTTCAAGTCCAAAACCTGCAGCCTGTCTCTTCAATTTTCCCTTTTGCCATGGAGCAAGTCTTTTTAATTCGTCAATTGGATCTTTTTGATCTAGTGAAACTGCCAGCATAAGCCTAAATTGCCTAACTATCATATAAAAAACAAGCTCTTCCGACATTTGAGAAATAGTATCGTGGAAAAATTTAACATTCCCTTTATTATTATGTTTAATATGGTCTAAGAATAAAAAAAGATTCTGTGGCAATTTGTAGAGTTTTACAGTTGCAGCTTTAAAAGTTAGAGCGATACTTTTACTAATTTCTTTATTCTCCCAAAAAACTATATTTGAATCTTTGCTGTTTTTGGCAATAAATTCAATAATTTCTTTAAATTGTGGATTACTTTTCTTCTGAACTAAAAAATTTTCAATAAAAATATTTTTCTCATTAGAAAAAAGGCCAAAACCTTCAATTGCCTGAACAATGTCTATTAATGTTAATTTGTCTCCTTTAAAGTCAAGAGGATTTTGGGTTTTCTCCCGCAGTGAAACGAGATAATTTCTGGAAGATACAATGTCGTCTCCATGTAAGATCGTAATCATAATATAAAAATTTCTAAGCTCTAATTTCTAATTCTAGTCGAATTTAGATGTTTAATTTTTTAATAATTTAATATTGAACTTTAAGTTAGATTTTTAGCTAGTTTCTTGTATTCAATAAATAATTTTTTTGCCTGGGATTCTAAATGTCTATTTCTTCCTCGGTGGGGAAGTAGTGATCCGGAAAAGTTTTTTGGAATATGCAAAAGCTCATGAATTAGAACATGGGTTTTTTGATCTTCGTTTAATTTATCGTAATATTTTGCTAAAACTTCAATTACATATGCCGGCTCAATCCCTAAAGCTTGTTGAAAAATTTTCGGAAAAGCCCAGATCCTGGCATAAGCTCTGGATTTAGATCCTTGTGTACGGTAGCAAAAAATTCTTACATGTTTTACGTGCGGTAACTCAATAACCTTTAAAATTTTTCTTATATCTCTTTTTACTTCTTTTGCTTCTTCCCATTCCATATTATCAGTTACTAGTTTGTATGTGTAATTCTTTAAAATTATATTCCAACTTTTGACTTTTTACTTTTAACTTTAAACTTACTTCGTGTGCCTATCTGCAACATTGGATGCTCCGTACGATAAAGGTTTTGTTTTGGCAACATATCCATATCCGGTAACCATCCCTACTACTTCTTTGATTGTAGCACGCGATTTACCATGCTCTCCAACATCGACGTGAATTTCGAGTCTTGGCGAGTGACCATTTAAATTCTCTTTTAAAATAGGTACAAACTTTTCGGCAAAAATTAAAGATGCGCTAGTCTCCATGTAAATTCTATTGCGTAAATTTTCTCTTAGTCCCCTAAATTCATTAAGATGTTCTTTTTTGTAAAAATAAATTCCGCCTGTTCCTTTTCTATGTACAGTAACCGCAGTTACAAGGATTACTCCACTTTTTTGACCTAAAGTTTTATTTGTTTCCTTAGAATCACTTCCAATAACTAAAAGATATTCGCTATTCGGATCGGAATCTAAAAAATTTCTTATTTTTGCAATCATTTCTACAATTAACATTTTTCCGTATGTTTGACTATAGAAAAAACTATTATTAGAATCCGAAGAATCCATAACAATTACAAGTGTCTCAGCCGGGTGGATTTACGCATGAATTATACCATAATTATCGAACATTTAAAAGCCATTTTAAGAATAGTTTTCCCGCATTTGTTTTTGAATAAACGTCAATATTCTTATGATTTTCGTAAAAAGAAAATCTTTTAACAGGGAGCGGGTATCTAATAATTTCATCTCCCAATACACCTTTTGTTTTTAAAACTACCGGAAACCCTTTTATTTTAGGATAATTCTTAATTGTATTATATCTTTCGGTTGGATTTCCCTGAAGATCTAACAAGGAAAATTGAGTAAATGCTCCGGCTCCAGCTCTTAGTAAAAATGGAGTAATAGCGACTATGCTGCTATCTGACCAAGCGGAATCAAATGCAGATTTATAGAACTGAGCAAGAAGCGTATCGTTTAAATTAGCATTTTGTTGCCAGCCCGTTTCTGTAATAAAAATCGGTAGTTTTTTATTTGCTAAGCTGTTTATTAATTGTTTTTCGTATTTAAAGCTAAAAATGCTTTTCTCCGTATCTACCAATGGAGATTGAGAAAATCCGGGATTTGGATATGGGTGACTGCTAATTCCGTCTATCTGATTAAAAATTCCCGGAATAGCCTGATCCATAAGCCGAAAAAAAATGTATTGATTTATAAATTTTCTTGGAACATTTGCTGCGGCATTGTCCATTCCGGACGACAGAATATAAAAATTTTGATCCCTGGACTTAAATATAGATACGGAATAACTAAGAATATGCGCATAATCCGCGGGGTCTGGAACTCCTCCCCATTCATCACCGCGGTTTACTTCGTTAAAAATAATTATATATTTGTTCTGAGTCGGCCACACTAAAGAATTTAAAAAATTCGCAAAATCTAAAATATCTTCATTGCTCGGTTTTTGCCAGACAGCGGTGTTAAAATAATCCCCGTTTGTTGCAAGCCTGATGATTGGGATTAGATGTAGTTTTTTTGCCTCATCCATAAAGCTTTGCCATTTAACGATATTCTTATCCGATGCTTGAATTGGAATTGTAACATATCCCCAATCTCCTCCACTGGTGTTTATTAATTTTGCCGCATCCAAAAGCTCATCAGGGGATAAAATATGTACCCCGAATTTATTATTTGGTAAAGAAAGAGGATCAGTAATTCCATATGCCTTTTGATTGCTGGAAACAAACATCATTACAAAAAACAAAAAGAAGATAATCTTATTTAAATTAAAAATATTCATATGCTGATTATATTATAATTCATTAGCATAAATAAGCAAAAACCCTTATTTATTAGTCTGTTGCAGTATGGCAATAAATTAGGTATCCTAGTACGTAATATGTCGAAAAATCCAATGTCTTTATCATTAGTTTTAATTCAGGGATTATCAATAATTTATATTTTTATATCCGGTCCGGTTGTTATTCAAAATCCTGTTCTAATAATCTTCGAGATAATTGCCCTTATATTGGGTGGCTGGGCAGTCTCAATAATAATTTATAAAAGTAAAATTCATGTTACGCCTGAAGTTCCAATTGGGGCAAATTTGGTTACAAAAGGACCTTATGCGCTTATAAGACATCCAATGTACACGAGTTTGCTTTTACTGACACTTGTATTAATTGTAAATTTATTTACCTGGCAAAGGTTAATTTTTTGGGTAATTCTTCTTTTGGATTTAATGATTAAATTAAACTACGAGGAAAAAATTCTCGAGAAACATTTTCATGGTTATAGAGACTACCAAAAGAAAACAAAAAAATTAATTCCCCGAATTTATTGAAAAAATTATTTAATATTAAAATTCTTCAAAAATGAAAATATTATTTACAAAGCCAGGATTTGAAAAACTAAAAAAAGATTACGAAATTCTAGTTAAAACACGTCCTTTAGCGGTTTTAGATCTAAAAAAAGCGAGGGAAATGGGAGATCTAAGTGAAAATGGCTATTACAAGTCTGCAAGATTTAAATTAAACGGCATTGACATGAACATAAGACATCTTAATTTTTTAATTAAATTTGCAATTATAGCAAGCGATCCTAAAAAGGGAATAGTTGGAATTGGAAGCAAGGTAGACTTGAAAATTTCAGGAAAAAATAAAAAATACTTAATTGTTGGAGAAAACGAAGCAAATCCGACCGAAGAAAAAATGTCTTTTTTATCTCCGATTGGAAAAGATCTCATCGGGAAAAAAGCCGGAGAAAAAATAAATGTAAATTCACCTTCGGGAAAAATGCAGGTAGAAATCATTAAAGTGATTCCGTAGTAATTTTATGTAGAAGAATAAGATAAATTAATGGTTTTTTCCGTTTGTGTCTATAATTAACTGGTCAAGTGATCTGGCAGACTGAACTCTACAAATGGCACTTGTAATTAAAGGTGCAATAGAAACAACTTCAACTAGTGGATTTTCAAGAACTTTCTCTTTTTGCTCAATACTGTTTGTGGTAAGAATTTTTTCAATGGGGGAATTAGCGATGTTTTCCAGTGCTTTACCGGAGAATAAGGCGTGAGGTGCAGCAACAATAATTGATCTTGCTCCTGCTGTTTTAAGCTTTACTGCCGCCTTTACAAGAGTTCCTGCGGAATCAATAATGTCGTCAACTAGTAGAACATTCCTGTCTTTTACATTGCCGAGAACTCCAAGTGACGTTGCTACGTTTCCTTCCTGAGGATTTCTTATCTTTGGAACAACGGCAATGTCTGTAGTCCTTAACATTTTTGCATAGAAATTGACCCTTGGTACACCACCTGCGTCAGGTGAAGCAACAACAACACTGTTGTCCACATATTCTTTTATTTTTGGAATTAAAACATAGCTTGAATATAGGTTATCCCATGGACCGTCCACAAATCCTTGTTCTTGCTCTGCATGCAAATCAATAGTTAAAATTCGCTTTGCACCACAGTTTTTTAATGTTTTTGCCATGACTGCCGCACTAATAGGGACACGGGATTCGTCTTTACGGTCTTTTCTAGAATAAGGGAAATAAGAAAAAATTACCGTGATTTCCTTTGCAGATGCTCTATCTGCGGCGTCGACCATTAAAGCAGTTTCTATAACTCTATCGTTTGGATTTGGCTGTCCGCTTTGGATAATGTAAACATTTTTTCCTCTAACACTTTCGGGAATTTTTACATTAGTTTCACCATCAGGGAACATATTTGTAGCGGTTGGTATTATTGCATCCAGAATGTAGGCAATTTCCTGAGCCAGGGGTTTGTTTGCAGATCCGGTAATTACTGCAAAATCTTTACAATATTCAAAATCAAGTTCACGGCACGCTCTAGTATCCTTTCTAAAGGTGCAAGTCAATTCGGTTTGGGGACAAATTCCAATTTTTCTTTCGGGCATAAATAATTTTGGGGCAGAGCATCATGTTACACAATTTATTCCAAAAAATCAATAAAATTATAGATTAATTTTGCATCTTCATTTTTTTCTAAAAAAATGTTATTCTTATATTTCTGGAAGAAAATAAAGATAAAACAGAAGAAGTTTGCCCTAAGTGCGGATCTCCGTTGGGAGAAGTTGTGGAAACTGCTTCGGGCAAAAAACTTCAGCGTTGCTTAACAGGCTCGTGGAACAAAGAGACAAAACAAACAGAAGGTTGCGACTATGTTAAGTGGCTACCATTTGTGCCTCAGGAGTTGGACGAGAAATGCCCTAAGTGCGGATCTCCGCTAGTAATGCAAGTAACGCGTTTTGGTAAAAAAATGAAAAAATGCAGTGCCGGCGGTTGGGATAAAGAGACAAAAAAACCAACAGGTTGCGACTATATTGAATGGATTAACGGAACAACGGAAAAACTGGACGAAAAATGCCCGGAATGCGGAGAGCCATTGGTTCTTTTTACAACGGCTGCCGGAAAGAGTATGAAAAAATGCTCTACTGCCGGATGGGATAGGGAAGCAAAGAAGGCAACGGGGTGTAAATACGTAGAATGGTTAAAATATAATCCTAAAAAGCAAGATACGGGAGAAGAATTTTTACCTCCACTTCCTCCTGAAGAATAATCCAAAAAATAAGTCTGCTAAAATAGATTACCGACAAAATATTCAAATGAAAAATTTCTGGCAAAAACTACAAAAACCTTTTACTGCTCTTGCTCCCATGGACGGTGTTACGGATTACATTTTTAGGCAAATGATTGTATCTCTGGGTAAGCCTGATGTTTTGTTTACAGAATTTACTCCGGTAGCTGGAATTTTTTCTAAAGGTAAAACAAACGTTATTGCAAATCTTATGTTTAGTAAGGTAGAACAACCAATCGTTGCACAAATATGGGGATCTGATCCAAAACTTTTTTATAAAACATCTAAATACATTTCTACCCTTGGTTTTTCCGGAATAGATATAAATATGGGTTGTCCGGATAGGGTAGCAATTAAAACAGGGGGATGCTCCGCAATTATTAAAAATCAAAAACTTGCCGGAGAAATAATATCTGCAACAAAAAAAGGGGCAAAAAATATACCTATCAGTATAAAAACCAGAATTGGGTTTAGCGAAAACGAAGTAAATACATGGATCCCTTTTTTGCTAAAACAGGATATTGCCGCGTTAACAGTACATCTTCGCACTGCAACAGAGCTCTCAAAACCAGCTGCTCACTGGGAAGAGATGCCAAAAATTATTGAAATGCGCAATAGAATAAGTCCAAAAACAATTATTATTGGAAATGGAGATTTATTTACACTTTCTGACGTAAGGAAAGTTCATGATCTATATGGTTGTGATGGATATATGATTGGTAGGGGAATCCTGGCAAATTCATGGTTATTTAGCGATAAAATAAATATTAACGAAAAAGAGAGATTTAATACTTATTTAAAGCATATCTTGCTCTTTAAAAAGACTTGGGGAGAATCAAAAAACTTTGCAAATCTTAAAAAATTTTGCAAAGTTTATATCAATAATTTTCCCGATGCTTCAAAATTAAGGGAGCAAATAATGGAAACGAAGAATTTAGGAGAATTAGAAAACATTACGAAATCCCTAAAGGATAAAACTTCCTAGAGTCCGAGACCTTGGTACTGATCTATGTTTGTTTGCCCCATAAAAGATTGGGTTATTTGATTAATTAAGTTTATCGATAGCCAAACGGTGATTATGGAAGAAATAACGGTTAAAGCTATTGCGATAAGACCGATTGTTTTTGCTTTTTTATCACTTTGCATTAAATACTTAATTCCCGGCCAAAGACCTAAGGGTGGAAGCAAGAGGCTAAGAGAATAAATTCCAATTTGTTTTAAAACCGAAGTAGAAAAAGGTGGAGTTTTTAAGCTTTTCCCGCAATTTGGACAATAATAGAATGCCTCAATAGTTGGATAACTACAAAACCGACAAGACAATACCTCTGTTTCCATTGATCAATCATCTCATAATCTAAGATTATGTCAATTTGAGCATTAAAGTAGGTGTGAGTAGTAGCGGGGTCAGGTGGAACCAGATCTTCGAGTCTCTGATCCTAACTTCCCACAAGCTCACTAAGCTAGGCTTTACATATTATAACGGAAAAGTAGCCATTATCGAAAATAGCGAGGAGGATTCCAGTGTTTAACTCTACTCTATACGATGAAACAACCTTTTATAGTGCTTTTTTGAGGGATTTAGAGGCATGTAGAGATGAAGTATTCATAGAAAGCCCTTTATTACTGAGAGAAGAGCTCAACAGCTAATACCTGTCTTTAATAGGCTTTTGTCAAAAGGAGCAAGAATTTACGTTATGACCAGAGTCCTAAAGAACACGACGAAGGTATGGAATATCAATCAGAAGATGCAATATCTTTATTTGAGAGAATAGGAGTCCAAGTACTGCTTTGTATTGGTAATCATCACAGGAAACTTGCTATTTTAGATCGTAAAATACTGTTGGGAAGGAAGTCTAAATATACTTTCTCAGAGTAAATGTCGTGGGATAATGAGAAGGATAGATAACGAAGAATTAGCCTTAGAAATGTTTAATTTTTTTAAACTTGGAAGATTTATAATGTAATAATCGAAGTGATGTTCGAGTCCTAGTCACGGAGCTGCATATTTAGCCTTGATTTGTAGGTTTTGGTTGTTGGGATGCAGCGCTTTGCCTTTGTTCTGCTACAGATACAGCTTCTTCAATACGCTTAATTGTTGCTGAAGAATGAGCTACAGATTGTCCTACATCCTCTTTTTGGCCGCCAAGGAATCCAATCGTTTGAGGACCTCTCTCCATTACTATCCTGCTATTAGTTATTGGTTTCCCGACTGCAAACTGTTCAAAGTCATAGCTCCCAGTTAGTTCGCCCGGAGGAAGATCCCTATCTTCCTGCTTCACTCTCCATCTTGTAATCATTGCAGCTTCCCTTAACGGTGTAAAACCAAACGCATCGCTAACTTTTAGCACATCTGCGCCTCGACCTGTTGAAGCATATACCCTATAAGTGTCTATCCCTACTCCATTTCCCCCAAGAGCTGTTCCCCGATCTGTTAAAAATTTTGGATCAACAGCTTCTGCTCTTGCAAATAAACTATCTGCTCTCTCAGCAAGTTCACGAGCCAATTCTCCCGGGCTTTTTTCAGTAGATTCGGCTGGAGAGGGCGGAGTAAGTTCTGCTGCTGTAGAAGCTTCGTGGGATGGCACACCTAAATCTTGACCTGATTCATCTGGCATATTAATGAATATAACCAAAAAATATTCGTTTGTCAATAGTAATAGACTCTCATCGTCTATCCCCGCGGAGCAAATTAGCCTTAAGTTCGAATCCCTGACGGCGTGAGACTAGAAATATATGATAACACAAATTACTTCGAACTGATTTTAGCCTCAAAATTGGACTATTTACGCAAAACAGAAATTTGTGAGCCGGACAGGATTCGAACCTGTGACCAAGAGCTTAAAAGGCTCCTGCTCTACCGCTGAGCTACCGGCCCATTGTTAATTAACCAATTGAGATATTTACTACTTTTATAAGATTTGAGTTTTTTCTCTCTATTTCTCGCCTCTAATAATGTATTATAGCCCTCTTTATATACTAAATTAAAAGTTCTTAAAACCTTTGTCGTTCTAGTGCTTCCTGAAAGATGTTGTCTAAGTCTTCTATCTAAATCACTTGTTGAGCCAATATAAAATCTTCCAGTTTGTTCATTTTTTAATATATAAAGATAGAACATTTAATTATTTGCTCTACCGCTGACCCCGATTTAATCGGGGCTGAGCTACCGGCCCCCGTTTACAATTTGACAATTATATCAATTAAGGCTACTGCTTGACAAGCAGCAGGCCTAGAATATAAACTGTCTTTAACTAGATATTCCACAAGGGAAGGAGGTGAATATATGGTAAACATAAGTGACACTTTAGTAGCTTCCCTAAATAACTCTCTCGTAGGGGCAGTAAATTTTATCCCAAAATTCATAGCAGGTCTAGTAATTCTTCTAATTGGTATTGTCGTAGCAGCTATTTTAAAACAAGTAGTTGTTTCTATTTTTAAAGCGCTTAAAATAGATAGCTTTTTAAAAAAATACGGTGTTCCGGAGCTTAAAGAGGAATTTTCTTGGACAAATATACTGGGTGAATTAGTTAGATGGTTCGTAATTATCGTTTTCTTAATCCCAACAGCAGATGTATGGGGACTGCCAAGGATTACAACCGTTCTAAACGAGTTCTTAGTATATCTTCCTAATGTATTTGTTGCGGCAATAGTTGCATTGGTAGGTTTTGTTTTTGCAAGACTTGCACACGATGTAATTTTAGTTTCTGCTAAAAATGTAGACTCAAAAACAGCAGCAACAATTGCAACAGTTGCCAGATGGGCGATTAATATATTCGTAATATTAGCTGTTTTGGCACAATTAGGAGTAGCTGCGGATTTGGTTAGGATTCTCTTTACAGGTTTGGTTGCTATGCTTGCAGTTGCAGGCGGAATTGCATTTGGACTTGGTGGACAAGGTGCAGCTAAGGACTCTATAGAAGTTGTAAGAAAAAAGCTAAAACAATAAAATTGTTTTAAGGACTTTTTTTCGCTATAATAAGAGGGCGTATCGTAAGGATGCGCTCTTTTATTGCTAGTTTAGCACTAGCCGCGTTCGTCTAGCGGCCTAGGACATCGGGTTTTCAGCCCGAGAATCAGGGGTTCGAATCCCCTACGCGGTACTATCATTCGCTAAAGCTACAAATAGCAGGCTATGTTTTATACATATATCCTCAAAAACTGCAAAACTAATCGATACTACATAGGTTCTTCAAATGATTTGAAAAATCGGCTAAAAGACCATTTATTAGGAAATGTTAAATCGACAAAATCTAGTCATAATTGTAAATTACAATGGTATTGTGCTTTTAAAACTAGAGGGCAAGCAATCGCTTTTGAAAAATATTTAAAGTCAGGTTATGGAATCGCTTTTATGAAAAAGAGATTTTTTAAAGCTACAAATGTAGCTTTGGAGAAAGATATTGTTGGGTGTGGCTCGCCATCCGAAGCTTCAGCGTAGGGTGGAATCTACTACGCAGTACTAATTCTAGATATTGGTCTCTTTTGATATACATCGTCATGTTGACACAAGGAAGATGTTGGAGTAAAGTAAAATGTACTTTTAATACGTAAGTATTAAAGGTAGGAAATCTAGCAATAGGTGACCCGAAAAAATCCCAGCAATGGGGTTTTTTTGTTGCTTAAAAAATTCTAACTTTAAAATAATAATTTTTTCTTTGCCTTTTATCTTCAAGTAATGTAGAATTCAAAAGTTATAATAAAAGAAATTCAAAGAGTTTATCATTCAAATGATCTTGTGATCTTGACGGAGTACACATAAACGCTCCAAATTCGCTCAGGGCTGCAGCTTGGGTCGTAGGAAATAAACATGCACTTTCTCCGGAAGGATCGCTTTTGGACAGTAAAAAAGGACCGGTTAAAAGTTGGTTTGCATCAATTATCCATAA
>PFRF01000048.1 GCA_002788395.1 Candidatus Levybacteria bacterium CG_4_9_14_0_2_um_filter_35_21
TGGCACTAAGATGTGATAATTGCGGAAAAGGAATAATGTACGGACACAATGTGTCCCATTCCAAAAGAAGAACCCGAAAAATATTTAAACCAAATTTGCACAGGGCAAAAGTGGTTATTGGAGGCACGTCTAAAAGCATGAAGCTTTGCACAAAATGTCTTAGAATGGTTAAGACCGCAATGCAAGCCTCGGTCTCAACCAGAGGCGCAGCTGCGTCCGACGCGGATACAAAATTAGCAGACTCCGATTCAATCGGAGCAGAAGCAATTGTGGAAGTTCCTCAAGCCTAATCAATTAGCTTCTTTTCCTCAAGTTTTATTCTTAATGCAAAAAGTGGGGTAATTATTAAGCAAAGAAAAATAATTCCGACTCTTGAACTATTAGCAAGGCTCAATCCTAACAGTGTAAGCCAAATGCCTAGATACATCGGGTGATTAATATATTTATAAATTCCGGAAACTACCCTTTTTTGTTTTTGCGGCAAAACCCCAAAAGACTTTCCTAAATGTAAGTAGCTTGTTAGCCAAATACAAAGTCCGGTAACGGCAATAATCGTTCCGGCTATTGTTGTAAAAATTGAACCATTTATTGTTTTAGGAAACGAATAAGCAAGATAAATATTTGTTAGATATAAAAGCGGAATTGCAAAAGTTACATAAAAAGACCAGACCAATTTCCAATTAATTTTCATTTCATTTTTTAGGGGTTTAACCCCTAAAATAGGTTGCAGTAACAGGCTAAACTAAATTTAACTTTTTCAATATTTCCTTACCCTCCTTTGGATATCCGTTTATAAAATCCTTATAGCTAACCGGTTTTTTCCCCTCAATCTGCAATTTTTCCCCCGGTAAAAACTTAATTCTTAATTCATTATCCATAATTCTAATTTTGGTCCAACTTCCCGGCCATGGATAAAAAGCTTTAATCATTTGGTCTAATACTTCTTTTGTTGGGGGATTGGAAAAATCAAAATATCCGGAGTCCCGGGACAAAATTTTTGTAAAAGTTGCCAGCGTGTCGTTTTGTTTTTTTAGGTTAGTTCTTCCATTCAAATAATCATCAATTTTTTCAGAAAATAGCTTTGCTCCCAACTCAAAAAGCCTTAAATATAAACTTTCGGAAGTATCATTTTCTAAAATCTTTTCTTCTTTTTGAACAAGTATTTGCCCATGATCAATTTGTTTATCAAGTTTTATTAAGCTAACCCCTGTTGATTTATCGCCATTTAAAATTGCCGTTTGGCCGGGAATTGGACCACGGTATCTTGGTAGAAGAGATGGATGAATATTTAAAACTCCTTTGGGGAAGATATCTAAAAGTTCTTCGGGAAGAATAAGCCTAAAATCGGCAACTAAAGCTAATTCAGGATTTAAACTTAAGAGTTCGGAGTTTATCCTTGGGTCAGATATTGATGTAACCCCTAAATAGAGGATTTTATTTTCTATACAAAAAGAGATTACGGGATCGTTTGATTCCCTTTCTGTAGTTATTACTAGGGAGAGATTAAGCTTGCTTTTTAGAACTTTCAGAATAGGAATAACATAGCTTGACCCGCCGAAAAAAACACATTTCATAGCTTTAATTATATTAAATATCTATGCTATTGACAAATTTATTAAAAAGTATCAATCTTGAGTAAAGACCAAAAAATAATGAGAGAAATAGATTTTCATGTTAAACATAGTTTTATAGAGCAAGTCAAAATCTTCACAAGTAAGAATAAAAATTACATTATTCTTATTCTTCCGGTAATTCTTTTAACAGTATTTGGAATATATGCACAAGGAAGATTATTAAACACCAGAGGTAGAGCTGCAGGTACAACGCTCAATGTTAAGGATTATGGTGCAAAAGGCGATGGGGTAACGGATGATACTGCAACTTTTAAGTCTGCTATTTCAGCAGCAAGTAGCGGAGACACAGTATTGGTTCCAACAGGAACTTACAAGGTGACATCTGCAATAACCCTTAAGAGTGGAATTATGGTTTCGGGTACAGGGACAATATATATGCCGGCTAATACCAGTGATTCTAATATCTTTGTTGTTGATGGTACCTCTGGTATTACAATTGACGGATTAACTTTTGCTTCCGATTTTGTCAGTCTAATCGACAGCACAGGTCAGCATGCAAGCTATGTTTATGGAGTACACGGTAAAAGTACAAACAACTTTACCTTTAAAAACATTACTACCCGCAATCTTGACTATGCAATCGCTTTTGTAGACGGCTCGACTCCTTCCACAAACCTAGTGATAGACAGACTTATTAGTCAAAATGACGCCATGCCCATTTATCTAAATTATGTACAAGGAGGACAGTTAACAAACATGGATTTAAATGCCAGAACAGATGCCACTAAACTTGAGCACGATATCTATTTGTCAAAAAGAAATACCGACCTTTTGTTTGACAATATAAGACTAGGGGGATCGGTAGGTTATGCTCTTCAGATATATAATTCATCTGATGCTACATACGCTGGTAAGCGTCTTACTTTTCGTCATCTAAGATTTGACAATCCCAACCAGGCAATTGTCGTGCAAGGTTACGAAGACGTAAAATTTGAGGATGTAATTGGTAGTGCCAGCGGGAATATTCTTGCGGCAAGTGGATTTGTCAAGATAAATGGAGTAACTAATTTATCATTTGACGGTTTTGAGGTGGCAGGTACTTCTCCTGCCTTTTATATAAATTCTGCAAGCACAAATGTTACTCTTTCAAACGGAAAATATCATCAGTCTTCTCTAATTGGTAATGCAAGTTCCATTACCGGTTATACAGCAACCAATGTTATTAGTGATTCTAATCCTTTTGTAATGCCGCCTTTTGTTATGCCAACACCAATAGTCCCTCCCTCTTTAACTGATGTTCCAACTATTCCTCAAGCAACCGTTATTCCAACTACAACTCCAACCTCTATTGTTACCACTTCTACTCCTACTCCTACCGTTATTCCAACAGTGCCACCTTTAACAAACTTAACAAACTATGGAATAACAGTTATAGCAATAGACACAAGACGGGGAAATCAAAGACTTCTTGCTTGCTCAATAACTGCTTCATCTTCAACGTATTCCGGTATCGCCTCTTACTCCAGATATTCAAGTACCCCTATTTCGGTAAATCTAACAGCACCTGTAAAATGCCAAGGCAGAAGTTTCTCCTCCTGGGCCACAGGAGTAACTACCAGAATAATTATTGCAACGGATTCAACAGCTAACAACGGGGAACAAGTATATACAGCTTATTACAGATAGTTAAATTTTATATGAGCGATATCAATTTTGAAGTGCATCATGGATTAATTCAGCGGGTCAAAATCTTCACAAGTAAGAATAAAAATTACATTATTCTTATTCTTCCGGTAATTCTTTTAACAGTATTTGGAATATATTCCCAAAGTAGATTGTTAAATCTTAAAGGGAAAGCATCTGCAACGGTTCTTAACGTTAAAGACTTTGGAGCAAAAGGAGATGTTGTTACAGACGATACGGCGGCGGTTCAAAAGGCGATGAGCGCCGGCGCAGCGGATGGAAACGTGGTTTATTTTCCAGCAGGAACGTATAAGATTACTAACTGGTTGTATCTTTCTAATAATTCTTCGTTGCGCGGAGACGGTGCAACGTCAGTTCTTTTTATGCCACCACAAGCGTCAAATATCTTCTTTTTATACGGTGTCAATCTGTCTAATCTAAGGATAGAAGGATTGACGTTTAGAGCAACGAGTAATAAGGATAACGTCAGTGGATTAGCTATTCACGGAGCTCAAAACAGCACTTTAAAAAATTTGCGTTTTGAGAATATGCTTTTTGGCATGAAGTTGGGAGCGGGTTCAATAGCTAATGGTTGGACTGTGGAGGACATTGTATGTCGTAACTGCGAGCAGTCCCTCTACGCTTCGCATATCGCAGATAGCCACTTTGCCCGTCTTGATCTGCAAGGTTCGGGGATAACCGGAAGTACTAAGTCTCACGATATCTATTTGGAGCAAGAAACCAGACGGGTGACATTCGATAGTTTAACTCTAACTAAAGGTTCGGGTTATGCTATTAATTTATATGCTGGTTCAGGAGGAACTTCGTCTGATGTTACTTTTACAAACCTTACCTTAGACGCCAGAGAGGGCAGATGGCCCCTGCATATTGGAGATGGTTGGTCAAATATCAGATTTAACAATGTTACCATGCTTGCCGTAAGTGACGATGTTGTCCGTCTTGCCGGGCCAAAAGATATAACGTTTGACGGTTTTATTGCATCAGGTGGAGTTGCTTTGGTAGGAACGTTTGGTGATACCGACTATGCCGAGAGAATTACCTTTAAAAACGGTACTTATCCGAACACGTTATTGGCGAGAGTGCCGTACAGGATTAATAACTTAGTTTTTGAAAACGTGACTCTTCCCGGGGGAAGCGGTAGCTCTACGACTATTACTGCAATCGCACCTACTTCCGCACCTTCTACACCAACCTCAACTCCAACTCCTATTCCCACCATTGCTCCAACAACTATTCCAACTGTAATCCCAACATCTGTTCCTCAAGTTTCAACTTATGGAATAACAATTATGGCAACAGACACCAGGAGGGGTTCATATAGGCTGCTTAGTTGTTCAATAGCAGCTAGCAGTTCTTCTTATTCAGGTACTACTTCTTATACCAAGTCTTCATATTCTCCTTTTTCGGTAACCATAACAGCTCCTGCAAAATGCAACGGAAGAAATTTTGCCTATTGGAGTACAGGGCAAATAACAAGAAGCTTAACAGCAATAGATTTAACGGCCAATAACGGGGAACAAATTTATACAGCTTATTACAGATAGTTAAATCTTTATTTCTTCGAAGATATCATGTCCTTTTTCGTTTTTTTCGGATTTATAAAGTGTATTCTTTTGCTCTAAAACCCTCTTGGGGAACAAAAATCCATTTAAATGATCAACTTCATGTTGAATGATTGTTGCCATAAAACCGTGGTATGTTTTTTTCTGATTTTTCCCTTTTTCATCTAAAAACTCAATAGACAACGCCGGCTTTCTCCTAACCTCTCCCCAAATTTTTGGTAAAGACAAGCATCCTTCTAGTTTAGTATATTTTTTTTTTGATTCTTTGGAAAGCAAATTATCCGGATTTAAATATTTTATTTTCGGATTTATAAAAACGGAAATTTTTGATTCTGCTGTCGGTTTAGTAATAAAAATCTGTAAAGATTTACCAATTTGAGGAGCAGCAAGCCCAACTCCGATAGGGTCGGTAGCCGACACTAACAAGGTTTTCATTTCATCAATTATTTTTAATATTGAATTATCAACTTTTAAAACTAATTTTGCTTTTAACGCCAGAACAGAATTTGGTGCAACTACAATTGTAGACATTTAAAAGATTATAGCACAAAGCTATTCGTGGATAAAATTATTTCTTCCAGGCATTTATCGCTTCGGTTGCACGTTTGTCTTTCGGAGCAATTTTGTCAAGAATATATTGCACGGAATCTATCGCTTTTTGGTTTAATTCGGCACTCTGACTGCCTGCTTTTAGGGACGCCTGATGATAAAAAAGACCTAATGCATAAAATGCATCAGGATAATTTGGCTTTAATTTAGTTGTTATTTCCAAAGTTTTTATTGCTTCCTCAATTTGACCATTTTGCCCATAAAGTACAGCTAAATTATAGAAAATATTAGCGTCGGTTGGTGCTAAAATTTGAGCTCTTTTTATCGCTTCCAAAGCAAGAGAATAATATCTTGGGTCTATTTGTGCCAGTGTGTAAAACACTCTGGTTTGGGTTTTTCTAAATACAACATTATTTGGATTTTCCATGGTAACGTCATTTGTGTATTTAATTGCTTCTTGAATCAGTTTTTCTGCAATTGCTGCCGAGTTTGGATCTTTCTTGTTTTCAGGATTTAGCATTATTGTTGCCAAAGTGGCGCTATTTATTGCTGCTTCATCACGAAAAACCGGTTCGTCTGATCTTTCTTCAATTGCTTTACGTAAATATGGATATGCCTGTTGATATTGTCCAAGCCGATTCAGATTCTGTCCGTAAGCAAAGGCTTTATCTGCGTCCCAATACAGATATAGACTGTATACCATATATAGACCAACAGCAGAAATAATTGTAATTAATACCCATTGAAGTCCGGAATTTTTAAAAGCTTCATCTCTAAAGTTTTTACCGTTTTTGTTAATTCCCTTAAGAGGAAGATTTATAACCAATGATTTTTCTTCGTTAGTTAGTTCGCAAAGGGCCAAAACAAAAGCGGGAATTAGATAGAAATAGATGCTTACCATTACAACAGAAAAGCTAAAGAAATTAGAAATTAAAATTGTAAAGTAACTAATTAGAAGTGCGATAGATAAGGATAAATTTATGTCGATTTTTTTAGGCGAAAATTTTTTTAGCACTTTTACAAAAAATACATAAATAAAATAAAAGATCATTAGCAAATAACTTACAATTCCAAAAGTTCCGGTTGTTGCCAAATAATTTAGGTATTCATTGTGAGCTTTGTTATAAAGGAAGTTCCATTCGGATGTAAGATTGTGCGCTGCGGGTCTAAATTTATAATAAGCAAAAGCATAGGTCTCCACGCCTGTTCCAAAAATCGGGTAATTTTTCCAAATATCTAGAGCCCCTTCCCAAACAATATACCTAATCTTAACCGAGTCTGTTCCTCCCAGTTCTCCGTAATGAACTTGTTCTTGCGGCTGAGCTTTTTGGGCAACAGGCGGAGTTTTTGCTTTTTGCGAAGCTTCTCTTAAGCTCGAAACTTTACTTATAATGCCTGCATAGGTAAATTTACTCAACTGAGGAAATGGCTGTCCAACAAAAAAAATTATTAAAAAAATAGTAAGAGCTACTAATCCACTGTGCCAATATTTGCCAAGAAGTTGTTTTGGCGCAAATTTCAATTCACTTCTTTGGAGAATTAAAAAAATTAATGCAAAGATAATTAAAGATACCCAAAGAGCAAGTGCGGATGATCGGGATAAAGTATAAGTGAGATCTAAATAAAATAAAATTGTTAGACCTAAGAAAAGTGCAGACTTTAAAGAGAAATAAAAAAACAAATTTTTAACAGGAGCTAGCTTTTGTTTAAAACTATTTATAAACATAACAATAGAAAGAGGAATAATAATTGAAAGATAAGCAGCAAACCAATCCGGTTGTCCAAGGGTAGAAAAAATTCTTACTTTTGGCATAAAGTCGGCAGTCCAACAGGAAACGTCGAAAGACCCTCTAAACATTAAACAGGTCGGATCATAGCCAAAGTGAGAAGGAAATCCCCAAAGCGCAGTTATCGCTGCCGAAGCAAGGCTTATTTTTATAATTCTTTTTACAATTGCGATGCTTGCCAAATTAGACATAAACGCGTAATAAAGAAGAACGTAAGAAATTATAGACAATAATCCGCCGTTGAATCTTGTATAATATCCCCATAAAGATACGTGTGGGTCAAGAGAAATAATCGTTGATATAACCTGAGAGAGCAAAAAAATTAAAATTGGGATATCTAAGGGTGTTTTTTGGATTTTGATCTGCCTTCTGGTAATCATTTTGGTAAACCAAGACGCGGCAATAACAACGGTAAAACCATAAGTTATCCATAACTTATTAAATTCAAAAAGTTCCGAAGTTTCGCTTGCTAAAACAAGAGGAACGAGGAAAAAGATAAGGTAAAAAGAATATTCGATTATTCGGTTACAGTAACTAATTAATTTCATTTATTTTGACTATTTTATAATCCTAACACAATGATTTTTCAGGATCAATAACTTTATATTGGCAAAGGCTCCGTATAATGCTATCATGTTTATTAGTTACTAGCCATCAGCATTTAGTATTCAGTTAATTTCTGAATGCTAGTTACTAGGTGCTAGTTGCTGGGATTTATGCTTAACAAATTTTTTTCGCTCTTTTCCCACGATATTGGTATAGATTTAGGAACAGCAAACACTCTTATTTGGGTAAAAGGGAAGGGAATTGTAATAAGAGAACCTTCTGTTGTGGCACTTCATAAAAAAAGTAAAAAAATGGTGGCAATTGGTACGGAGGCAAAAAAAATGATGGGTAAAACTCCTGCCTCAATTATTACAGTTAGACCCCTTAGAGGGGGAGTAATTGCAGATTTTGACGCAACAACGGCAATGATTTCTTATTACATTCAGAATGTTCATGAAGTTGGTAATATTATACCTGTTGCATGGTCGCGTCCCAGGGTTGTTATTGGTATTCCTTCCGTCGTAACCGAAGTGGAAAGAAGAGCGGTTTGGGAGGCGGCTCTTTCCGCTGGTGCTAGGGAGGCATTTTTAATTGAAGAGCCAATGGCAGCAGCAGTGGGAGAGGGTATTTCGGTTTTTATGCCTACGGGAGCAATGGTTGTTGATATTGGTGGAGGAACCACGGAAATTGCAATTATTTGTTTAGGAGGAATTGTTATCAGTAAATCTTTAAAAATTGCCGGAGACGAAATGGACTCGGCAATAATTCATTATATTAGGTTAAGACATGGTCTTTTAATTGGCGAAAAAACAGCAGAGGATCTTAAGATGAAGATTGGCAGCGCCTACCAAACTAAACTAAAAACTAAAAATGAAAAACTAAAAACAGAAGATGGAGAGAAAGAACAAAATCATGATGGTCAAACAAAGCGTCAAGACAAGATGGCGGTAATAAGAGGAAGAGACATCGAAACAGGACTGCCAAAAAGTCTTAGGATTACGGAAGCAGAAGTTAGAGAGGCATTGTCTTCGATTGTTTCACAAATAATAGATGGAATAGGAGATGTACTCGAAGAAGCTCCTCCTGAGTTAACAGGAGATATTTTGGAGCACGGGATTTTATTAACAGGCGGAGGATCGTTACTTCCCGGATTAGATCAACTTATTGTAGAGAGAACTCATATCCCGGTTTTACGTTCGGAAGATTCTCTCACATCGGTTGTTAGAGGAACCGGAAAGGTTTTGGAAAATGAAGATCTTTTGCAGAGAGTTAAAGTAATAGGAGGATTAAAGTAATTATGGAAGGTGGAGTTTTAGAAAGAATTGTCGGAATTAAGGAAAGGGTCGTAAAAAGTTTTAAACCGGAAAATCCCTCTCCTAACGCATTTTTTAACTTTGCTGCAGAAAAGGGAGTAACAAAGATTGTTGCTAAAATTTCCGAGAGAAGAACCTCCTCCGAATTTGGTATGGCAAACAAGATAGCAAGAGATATTGGGACGCAATACGAAATAGAATTGCAAGCAATAGAATCGGAATCAAAGAATAAAGAAATAATTAAAAAATTCCATTTACCTGTTGGTTATTTGACTTCAAAAGAGTACGCAAATATTGAAAAAAGGGATTTTTTTAATCAAAAATGCGTTGCTGTTTTAAATCATCGTTTAAAGTTAATGCCGGAATCAATGACGGCCGAAATCTATTTTTTTGGCAAACTTGTTTCGGCATCGGAATTTGCCAAAATAGCAGAGTCAACAAAAAATGCAGGAATAGACCCCATTATAGATAAAAATTGCATGCCTTCTTTATTTTAATTTTCTTAGGAAGATTGGGATAGTTAGTCTTAAAAACTTGTCAGAAAAAAATAAAACAACTACAATAGCTTTATGCAAAATAGGGGTAAATATTCCATTATTTTTTTTATTCTTCTTTTAATTTCACTGCTTTTATTTGGTCTATCTAGAATTGGAATTTTAAAGTTTAATTTTATCTCCGGAATCTTATCTCCGGTCCAAAAAGAAATTCACAATAGTTTTATTCAACTCTCAAGACTTGGAATAAATTCGGAAACAGAATTATTAAGAGAAGAAAACAGAGCGTTAACAAAAAAAATAGTTGATCAACAAAAACTTATGGCACAAAACAAAGCGCTTTTAGATCAATTTCAACAAGTTAATCCAAAAAGCTCAAGTCTTCTTCAGGCAGATGTAATTGGTTCTCCCGGTTTTGTGCCGGGAATTTCTATCCCAGAGTTTTTAATTATTAATAGAGGTTTTTCAGATGGAGTTAAAGAAGGAAATGCAGTTGTTCTAAAAAATAATTTAGTCGGAAAAATTATTAAAACCCTGCAGGGAACGTCACTGGTTTATCCGATAGGCAATAATTTATTATCTTTTGCTGCAAAAGTAGATGCGGATAAAAAGGCAGTAGGGATAATAAAAGGTCAGGGTGGAGGAGAAATGATTCTTGATAATGTTTTACTCTCCGAAACCTTAAAAGTAGGAGAGGTCATACTAACAAACGGTGATATCGATCAAGAAGAAAAGGGTTTTCCTCCGGATCTGATTGTTGGTAAAATTATTTCTGTAGATAAAAATCCAAGCGCATTATTTCAAAAAGCAGATATAGTAAGTTTTATAGATTTATCAAAACTTTCCACTGTGTTTGTACAAATCCAAAAATAAATGAAAACCAAATTTTTCTGGCCGGTATTTATAACGGCATTTATAATCGAAATTGTATTAACTTCAACTCCGCTTGTCTTATTAATGCTTTTAAATATTTTTGTCATAGAAAAAAAAGATTGGATTTTTCTTCTTGCGTTCTTTTCCGGAATTATTTTTGACGTTGTAAGTTTAAGAGTAATTGGAATAACGAGTATTTTTTTAATTACAGTATTATTTCTAGTTGGTCTTTACGAAAAGAAATTCGAAACATCCAGTATTTATTTTATTTTTACAATATCTTTTATCTCAAGCGCTATTTATTTAGAAATTTTCTACCGGTTTTCATTAGTTCAGTCTTTAATATGTGCATTTTTAGGAGGAGTAATTTTTTTGTTTTTGAGTTTGTTAATAAATCGTAAAATATCTTCAAGCTATGTAAAGAAAAAATATGATACTAAATTATATTTTAAAAAAATTTAAATTATGGTTAAAACTGGAGTAGCTTTTCCGGATTATATTCTTAAAGATAAAAGCAGAAAAAGACGCAAGGACTATGGAGATTCTTCTCAATCTATGCGTGGACTTTTTCTTATAATAGCTGCGGTTATTGGATTTATAATCCTGTTAGGAAAAATTTTTTATTTACAAATAATTGATGGTGCATATTACCGCTATCTTTCAGACAGTAATAGAATTAAAACTGTAATAGTTCATGCGCCAAGAGGAATAATTTTTGACAGAAACAACATTCCTTTAGTATTTAATGTTCCGGGCTTTAGAAAAACAGAAAAGGAAAAAACAACAGTGCTTACGAAAGACGAAGCATTGCCGCTGATAGTAAAAGGGGAAAAAGATTTAGAAATAGACAGTCTAAGACAATACCCCTATAAAGATATCTTGGCGCATATTGTGGGCTACATTGGGCAGATCTCAAAGGACGAGCTAAGTAATTCACAATTTTTAGATTTTAAAGGCGGGGATTTAATCGGGAAAATGGGGATTGAAAGGTCGTACGAAGATAAATTAAAAGGAATAGATGAAAAACAATTAATAGAGGTAGATAGTTTGGGAAAAGGAGTTAGAAAGTTAGGTCAGACAGATGCTATTTCGGGTCAAGATTTAAAGATTACAATCGATTTAAAAATCCAAAAAGCCGCATTTGAAGCAACGAAAGATGTTAAAAGAGGTGCGGTGATCGTGTCTACTCCGGATGGTCAAATTCTGGCAATGATTTCCAGACCTTCTTTTGATCCAAATCTTTTTACAATGGGAGTAAGCTATAAAAATTCAACAGAAAGTAGCTATAGAAATTTGTCGGATATTTTAACAGATAATAGCGCCTATCCTTTAATGGACAGGACAATTTCCGGAGTTTATCCTCCAGGATCGACGTTTAAATTAGTAGTTGCAGCGGGAGGTCTTCAGGATAAAATTATAAACGAAGATTATCAGGTAAATGACACAGGCATTTTAAAAGTGGGAAGTTTCTCGTATGCCAATTGGTACTATACGGGTTATGGTAGGACAGAGGGAATGGTAAATGTGGTTAAAGGGCTAAAAAGATCCAATGATATTTTCTTTTATAAGCTGGCGGAAAAAATAGGAGTGAATGAGATTTCAAAATGGGCAAAAAAATTAGGCCTGGGAAAACCATTGGGAATAGATTTAGAAGGAGAGGCTGCCGGAACAGTGCCAAGCCCCGATTGGAAAGAAAAAGAAATTGGAGAATCGTGGTATTTAGGAGATACTTATCACTATGGAATTGGGCAGGGATTTTTACTAACAACTCCACTTCAGGTAAACGGATTTACCCAAGTGATTGCAAATGGAGGAATTTTATACGTTCCGCATTTGATCAAAGATCAAAGATCAAAGATCAAAGATCAAAATTTATTAGACAGAAAAAACATAGACTTGATTAGGCAGGGAATGATTGAGGCTTGTTCGCCAGGTGGAGTTGCCTGGCCGCTTTTCGATTTTAAAGTTAAAAATTCGGATTTAAAAATTGACGGTAAGAATTTTTTAGAAGACGCATCGGGAAGTGCAAAGATGACAAAAGTTGCAATTGCCTGTAAAACAGGAACTGCCCAGCACGGCGGAGAGCAAACTTTGCCGCATGCCTGGATAACTCTTTTTGCCCCTGCCTACAAACCGGAAATAGTCATAACGGTTTTGTCCGAAGAAAGCGGGGAAGGGTCTAATGTCGCCGCACCAATTGCTAAAAAAATCCTGGAGTCCTACTTCTCCAACAACTAACAGCTAACAATTAACTTCTAACTATGGTGGCTGGTTAATCGGTTAAAAATTAGAAGCTAGCAGTTGGAAGCTTTTTATTATGCTACACTGATTTTATGACGTTTAGATTTAGAAAATTTAAGGTTTATCAAGATTCAAAACTTTTACATAAAGAGCTGATGGGGGTGCTTGGCTAATTTCCAAGAAAATACTATTATTTAATTGATCAAATTCAAAGAAGTTCACTCTCTGTTTGTATTAATATTGCAGAAGGTACTTCTAAACAGTCAGATAAAGATTTTAATCGATATCTTGCAATTTCTTTGGGTTCTGTCGACGAGACTGTCGCATGTCTTGAGATTGCATTTGAATTAAACATAATTACAAAAGAAAAATTTTTCTATTTTGAATCAAGATATGAAATCATTTCAAAACAACTTGGCGGTTTATCCAAAAAACTAAGAAGTAGTTAGACGTTAGTAGTCAGCAGTTATCAGCGCGTTATGAACGAGCGATTTTATTATCTGGGATTTTCGTGTTTTCCGGGTTTAGATTTGACTCAATAAATACAATTGTTGTACAGACACCAAATTGCTGTATTTACCGCAGATCTTCCAGTTGACATCTTTTTTACGCTATAGCAATAATTATATGTATGGCTAGAGCTAGTAGTTATGGGATTGCATTAGGCTTAACTAAGGGATTAATTATGGCTCTTGGTGCGGGCGTGATTATAACAACTGCTATTGTTTTTCCAGGAGCAGGATATCTTTATAAAGAATTCAAAAAAGAGAAATGGGAAGAATCTAAAAAGAGGGGGATGCTTAAGTCGACCATAAAACGTCTGGAAAAGCAGAAGCTGGTTGCATGGAAAGAAATTAATGGAGAGTTGAGGCTTACATTAAGTAAAAATGGGCACAAAAAAATTTTAAAATACAAAATTGACGAACTTAAACTTAAAGAACAAAAGAGATGGGATGGATTATGGAGGGTGATAATTTTTGACATACCGGAAAAAAACAAACTTGGAAGAGAAAGATTTAGAAAAAAATTAAAAGAATTAAAATTTTTTCAGCTGCAAAAAAGCGTTTTTGTTACAAAACTGGAGTGCAGGGAAGAAATGTCTTTTTTAGCAAGTTCATTTGGCATTCCAAATAATGTACATTACATTTTAGCTAGGGAAATAGAGGGATTAGGTTAGCATCTTTTTTATGCTATCGCAATAAAAAGATGTATAGAACACATGCGGAACGTATGGGGTAATTTTATGAATGATTTCATGAATGAAAGAAACTATTATCTTGGGTTTTCATGTTTTCCGGGGATTGGACCTGTAAAGTTCAACCAAATTATAAAAAGGTTTAATAGCGCAAAAGAAGCTTGGTTTGCCTCAAAAAAGGACCTGGAAGAAGCCCTTGGAGAACGTTTATCAACTAAATTCGAAGTATTTAGAAATTCATTTGATCTTAAGGTATATGCAAACAAGCTAATAGAAAAACAAGTAAGATTTTTAACAATAAGAGATAGCGAATATCCAAAACTGTTAAAACAATCAAAAAAAGCGCCTTTCGTATTATATATAAAGGGGAAGTTTGATTTTTCAGCAAAAGATTCAGATAAAATGATCGGAGTAGTTGGGGCACGAAAAATTACCGTTTATGGCAGGGAGGTAACTAAAATTTTTTGTGAGGAGCTAGCACTAAACGGTTTTGTTATCGTTTCAGGACTTGCTTTAGGAGTGGATGCGATAGCGGCACAAACTGCTTTAGAAAACGGAGGCAAAACAATTGCGGTTTTGGGGAACGGAGTCGATCTCTGCTATCCGTCTGCAAATAAAAATCTTTATGATCAAATTGTTCAAAGCGGGGGAGCAGTTATTGCGGAGGTTCCAATTGGGGAAACTCCGGGAAGAGGTCTTTTTCCTGCCAGAAATAGAATAATTGCAGGGTTGTCTTTGGGGGTTCTGGTAACAGAGGGCACAGAAGACAGTGGCTCGCTTATTACTGCCGAATGTGCGTTGGCAGATAAAAGGTCTGTTTTTGCAGTACCCGGTCCAATAACTTCGCAAATGTCAAAAGGTCCTTACAAGCTTATTCAAAAAGGAGCAAAGCTGGTAACAAGCGCAGAAGATATTTTAAGAGAATTTAAAATAATTAGAGGTTCAACCTCTGCAGAGGTTGAACCTCTAAAGTCATTAAAAGTAAAAAGAGGGGATACAAAGGATGAGCAGAAAATTATCGATTTATTGCAAAATGAACAGTTAAACTTCGACCAGCTAGTCCGCAAGACCGGTTTTGATACCTCAAAAATTGCATCAACACTTAGTATTTTAGAGATAAAAGGATTTATAAAATCTGACGGATCAATTTATAGTCTTTAATAAAATCAATATTGAGAGTGGGTCTTGACAGGTCGTGTATACTTCTTTAGAGTTAAAATTCAGAGCGAGAAAATTTAATTATGAAGGATTTAGTAATAGTAGAAAGCCCTACAAAGGCAAGGACAATTGGAAAATATTTAGGCGATAAGTACAGTATTATGGCATCAATGGGGCACATTATGGACTTACCAAAAAGCACTCTTGGAGTTGATTTAGAAAAAAATTTTGAACCACAATATGAAATGGTAAAAGACAAGAGCAAGATTATTTCGGAATTAAAATCTTTAGGAAAAAATGCCAAAAATATTATTCTTGCTACCGATCCTGATCGTGAAGGAGAAGCAATCGCTTCGCACGTCAAAGACGTGCTCGCTCAAAATCAAAAATCAAAAATCAATAATCAAAAATTTAGTAGGATTGTTTTCCACGAAATTACAAAAGAAGCAATAGAAAAAGCAATTAAAAATCCAAGAGAGATAGATACCAATTTGGTCAATGCACAAACCGCAAGACGAGTTTTGGATAGATTGGTTGGCTACAAACTTTCACCAATCTTATGGCAAAAGGTAAGACGTGGTCTTTCTGCAGGAAGAGTTCAGTCTATAGCGTTAAGGTTAATTGCCGAACGGGAAAGAGAAATAGAAAAATTTAAAAAGGAAAAATACTACACAGTTATTGTGGCAACCGTGAACTCAAAACCTAAAACTTCCTTCCATGTTTTATCCATCTCTGAAGCTAAGGATGACAAGAAAGCTTCGAAGGATAAACAAAACTTAAAAGATGAAGAGACAAAATTCGAATTAATCGGAATAAATGGAAAAAGAGTAGAATCGCAAGAAACTTTTGACCTTTATGACGGAAAATATAAGGTCACGAGAACCTTAATAAAAAATAAAGAGCAAGCGCTAAAAATTGTCGAAGATTTAAGGTCGAAAAAATTATCAGTTGCGGACGTAATACAAAAACAAGCAAAAAGATCTCCTGTTCCTGCATTTACGACATCTACTCTCCAACAGGACGCTTCAAGAAAATTCGGATTTTCCGGAAAAAGAACCATGAGTCTTGCCCAAAAACTTTATGAAGAAGGCTACATTACTTATCACAGAACAGATTCTGTTTTTATGGCAACAGTTGCAATGAATTCAATCAGAAAATATATTGAAAAGGAATTTGGCTCAAAATATATTCCGGAACTTCCACGATTTTATAAAACCAAACAAAAATTAGCTCAAGAAGCACATGAAGCGATTAGACCAACAAAAGTCAGTCTTCAATCATCGGAAATTAGTAATCAGTTGGGGAGGGAATATGCAAAACTTTATGATTTAATTTGGAAGAGGGCAGTAGCATCACAGATGGCAGATGCGATTATAGAATCTACCACGGTTTTGGTCGATTCTATAATTCAAAGTTCCAGAGAAAATGGCGCTGAGGTTGGAAACAAAAATCTTCATGCTCACAGCGCGAAAAAAACTTCTCAGAAATCGGTTCAAGAACCCACTAGTATTCACAACGAAAATTTTGATTCCTCCCCACGCCTTGGGGAAAATAAATATAGATTAAAGGCGAATGGTTCGGTTTTAGTTTTTGAAGGTTTTTTAAAAGTAAATCCACTTGGTTTAAGCGATACTGTTTTGCCTGTGTTTGCAACAGGAGATATTCTTACTGCAAAAAGTGTAGACGATCTTGAGCACGAGACACAACCACCGCCCAGATATAATGATGCCTCAATAATTTCAATTTTAGAAGAAAAAGAAATTGGTAGACCATCAACTTACGCAACTATTATCTCGACACTTGAAGCAAGAAAATACGTCGAAAGGCAAGAAGGAAGATTTATTCCAACTTTAATAGGAATTGCCGTAAATGATTTTTTAGTTGCTAATTTTTCCACAATAGACGATATTCCATTTACAGCAAAAATGGAAGAGGAATTAGATGAAGTGGCAAATGGAGAAAAAAAGTGGGTTCCGGTTATTAGAGGATTTTACACTCCTTTTGAAAAAACACTTGAGTTGGCAAAAGGAATGGAAAGAGTAAAAATACAAACAGAAGAAACAGACCAAATTTGTCCAACCTGCGGTGCAGAATTAGTAATAAGAATGGGAAGATTTGGGAGATTTTTATCGTGCAGTACTTTTCCCGCATGTAAATTTACAAAACCTTTAGTTGAGGAAACAGGTTTTATGTGTCCTAAAGATAGTGCAAAAATTATACTCAAAAAGACTCGAAAAGGTCGCAAATTCTATGGTTGCGCAAATTACCCAAATTGCGATTTTGCAGTATGGAAATTAGAAGATCTAAAGAAACAAACAGAAGAATCTCCGAAAAAATTACACAGTAAATTTAAAAGAGGAAATCATTAAAAAGTAAAAAATATTTTTTGAAAGTTTTTTTAACAGGTAATTTCAGAAGAGGATTTGAAGCGTTTGGAACGGGATTATTGTCTTTCATAAGCTTATTATTTCGAGCAAACAATACTTTGTTAAATCATAATTGAAATGATTAATAAAAGCAAAATAACTGTCGTCTGTGTAATTATTCCCCAAGGCTTATCAAGTCTATTATCAAAAAGCTTTTGGAATTTATAAACAGCACAAGAAAACTTATTCTTAGAATTAAATAAATAGTATGGAATCATTAGCCAGTCTGGTAATTGTGAGGCTACTATAACCACAAAAGCATAAAGAAGATTTACCTGTGGAAAGAATAACTGAATTATTAGATAAGATACTAAAAATCCCAAAGCAACGTCTACGATTGAATTTTTTAGCACCTTTCCATCTCCTTTGCCGTTGCCGTTTGTAGCAACATCCCAATGGGGAATCATATCGGCTGCTACATGAGAAGCAAGAGCTATTGGTACTGCAAGTGCGGGATTTCCAATTTTTGCTGCAATAATTGTGCCGATAACCGCGTGGCTTGTTGCTGTCATAGATTCAAATTCCTCACTATGCCCCTGAGTTTTGGACATTCGGCTGAGCTCAGTCGAATGTCTCGAACGGGTCATATTTCGATTGCCTCAATACAGCTTTTTCCAATTAGAATTGTCCTGAGTGGCTATATAAAGGTATTGTTTATTATGAATGCTCCCCGCTGTGTTTGTCAACAAAAGTGATAAATTAAGAGTTTGCTTGACAAAAAGTCAGGAAAAATTAATACTAAAAGAATGAAGAAATATTTAGTTGCAATTTTAACCCTAATATTGTTTTTTACAAGCTCAACTTCCGTTTATGCCAAGCACAGACAAGTTTTAGGAATTCAAGATCAAAATGTTAATATTCCGCCAACCGTGGAAGGTCCGGGAATATTTTTACCCGATAGTCCTTTTTTCTTTTTAGACGAATTAAAGCAAAATATAAGAATGGCCTTTGTCTTTACTCCGGAAGATAAAGCAAAAATTTATACCTCAATTGCAGGAGAGAGAATGGCAGAATTACGTTTTATGATTGCCAAGAAAAACTTGCCGGGAATACGGACGGACATGGAGGGAATTGCCGATAACTTTAAAAAAGCCGCAGATCAAGTTGAATTTGCAAAAATGTCCGGGAAAAATGTAACGGCATTGGCAAAAGAAGTAAACGACAAAATTAAAGAAAAACAAAATGTTTTAGATGAATTACATATCCAGTCGCAGGGAGAGCTGGAAGGAAGTACGAAATCAGTTTCGGATAGTCTAAGCATAGCAAAAACAAAGGTAGAAAATTCGCTTAATTTGGCAGATTTGGAAAATGAGATAAATGACGATATCCTAAGAGATGCAGAAATGGAAATTCATGAGACTTCGGAATTTGCAGGAGAGCTCAGGAATACACTTATAGATTTGCAAGAAGAAGCGAGTCGTTCGGCAAAAGAATCTCAAAAAAACAGAATAGAAGTGTTAAAAAAAATAATTCAGGAAAAAGATGATCAAGCAAAAAAAGAGCAGGAAAGAAAAATAGAATTGGAAAAAATAGACAATGAAAAGCTTTGGAAAATGCAAACCGAAGCGGTGGATAGTGCAAGAGAGATGGTAGAGCAGGCTCAAAAAACGTCAAGGAAATTTGAAGAATTAAAAGTAAAAACCTTCGATTAAAATCAAAATAAATTTTAGAAATATAAATAACCTCCTGGATTTAAATTAAGGTTGCCGTTATAATTAAGATCAATGAAAAGATTAAAGCCGGACGTTTTAAGAGCGACATCTCCGAATAGGGAAGATTTGGAAAAAATAAAACGGAACCCAATTTATATTGTTTTAGACAATGTAATGGATACCTATAATGTCGGAGCCATTTTTAGATTGGCCGATGCAGTTGCTGCCGAAAAAGTAATTCTATGCGGAGAAACCGAAACTCCTCCAAATACGCGTATTAAAAAAGCTTCGATCAATACTACGGAATGGGTAACTTGGAGCTATGCTTCGACCACAGTCAAAGCGCTTCAAGAACTCAAAACTCAAAACTCAAAACTCAAAATTATAGGGATTGAACAAGACTCAAAAAGTGTCCCTTTTGACAAAGTAGAATATCAATTTCCGATTGCTTTTGTGGTAGGTCATGAGACTAATGGGATTTCTAAAGAAGTTTTAGACATGACAGATAAAATTGTCGAGCTGCCAATGTATGGCATTAATACTTCGCTTAATGTTATGGTTAGTCTTGGAATTGTGCTTTATCAAGCGATTAAATATTTAGAATAGAATTTATTTATGACAGTTTCGGTAGTTGTTTTAGCACATAATGAGGAAAAATACATAAAGAAATGTTTAGATGGGCTTATAAATCAGGAAGAAAAGCCGGATGAGATTATTATAGTTGACAATAATTGCACAGATAAAACCATAGACATTTGCAAAGAATATTCGGTAAGAATTGTTCAAGAAAAAACGCAAGGAATTATTGCTGCGAGAAATACAGGATTTAACGCTGCAAAATACGATATCATTTCCCGCTGTGATGCAGATAGCGTTGCCCCAAAAGACTGGATCAAAAAAATTAAAGAGAACTTTATTAAAAAACCAATCGTTGCTCTTGGTGGCCCGGTAAGATTTTATGACCTTCCTATAAAATCAATTTTTTTTCTAATGCCTATAGCTACGCTGCAAAAAAAATCTATAAGAATCATGTTTTAATGGGGGCAAATATGTCTCTCAAAAAATCTGCTTGGGATAAGATAAAGTATAGAACAGCGATTAAAGATCATCACGTACACGAAGATGTGGATATTACAATGTTAATTGGAAAGATAGGAAAAATTGAATTTGATAAAAAATTGATTATGGCAACTTCGGCAAGAAGAATCAAAAGAAGACCACATTCGTTTTTTGTCCAATATCCAGTTAGAATGTTAAAAACTTATAGAAAACACTCTAAAAATAATTAATGAATAAAACCGACAATTATCAAAAGCATACAAGCAAGAATCCACTGAAGAAATTCTTTATTAGGAATTTCTTTGAAACACTTTTTTCTCTAATTAAAAATCTTAAAATCGAGACAGTTTTGGACGTCGGATGTGGGGAAGGGTTTACTCTAAATAAATTAAAAGAAAATAAAATTGGTAAAACATACGAGGGGATCGATTATTCAAAAGAAGCTATAGCTCTTGGTAGGAAAGCCTACCCGGACTTACATATTTTCGAAGGAAATATCTACGATTTAAAATATAAAGACAATTCTTTTGATCTGGTAATTTGTAGTGAAGTCGTAGAACATTTGGAAAATCCGCAAAAAGCGTTAAAGGAATTATTAAGAGTTTCTAAGAAATATGTTTTACTTTCCGTTCCGAACGAACCTTGGTTTTGGCTTTCGAATTACACTCAATGGGGTAATGATATTGGACACATTAACAAGTGGTCAAGAAATCAGTTTTTAAAGTTCATAAAGTTGGAAAGTTATAAAGTTCTTTCTCTTAAAACTCCATTTCCCTGGACAGTTGTTCTACTCAAGAAATAGGTTTCCAGATTGACAAGGTGGTAAATCGTAATATAATCTACTTCATGGGAAGAATAGAAGTAATACCAACAACCTCCTTTTGGCATATAAAAGATAAACCCGTAAACCTTAAAGGTATGTTGATTCCAACTTTTTCCGATAGAGTAAAGACAGTGTGGATCCAAAGTCCACAAGATGTACGTGTAAAACATAATTTCAATCCGGAACGGTCGGGGGTTTTTTACGGGGAAAGCATAAATGATGCAAATATATACGTAGCAACAAAAATTGACGGTAAAAAGCGCAGGTTATATTTCCACTACTCTCACAATCCTCAGAAATAATTTATCTTTAGAACCGGATGGTTGACTTTAGGTTAAATTTTCAATGTTTTTTGCTTCTAAAACACCTGAATAAGTTACGAAACATATTAGACATTTCGTAACTATGGATCACTACG
>PFRF01000017.1 GCA_002788395.1 Candidatus Levybacteria bacterium CG_4_9_14_0_2_um_filter_35_21
ACTCCGTAACCTATACAACATCTTGACTTTTTAATTATTAAGAGTTTAATAGATTTATGGAAATTATAGTTAATTGGGTAATTAGTTCCCTGGTAATATTTTCGGCAGCATACCTTATTCCGGGAGTTCATATCGAAGATTTTTTTACAGCTTTTGTTTTAGCAATTGTTTTAGGCATAATTAATGCAGTAATAAAACCCTTTCTTATTATATTTACGTTGCCAATTAACATCTTATCTTTAGGTCTTTTTACATTGGTAATAAACGCATTGTTAATTTTATTGGCATCAAAAATTGTTCCCGGATTTAGAGTAGATAGTTTTTGGTGGGCTCTCCTATTTAGTATAGTATTATCTGTAATAAATTCTTTTCTTAATAATGTTGTAAAGCGTAAATAAAAATAGTAAACCTAATTAGGGTAAATAAACTCCTAATCTCGGAAAATCTTTAGCATTTTTAACAACCAAAACAGAGGGCATCATGGCCGGCGTTATGCGTCAAAGCAAAAAATATTATTTACTTCCTGTTAGGGGAGGCAAGTATCCTAAAACAACTACTAATAAAAGAATTAACCCCCATCTTAAAGGATGAGCTCCAACAATTGGATAGGCTACTAAAATTCCTATTGCGGCACCTGCAAGTAAATGTATAAGTGCGTTATAAAACGGATGTTTTTTATAATATGATATTGCATTCTTTTCCATTTTTTTCACCTCCTCTATTTCAATTTTCTTAGTATTTCATCAAGTAATTTATTTTGGTTTTCAAGATGAGAAAGAATCATTTCTATTTCCTTTTCTGCCTTTTTATTAGTTTCGTATTCGTGATCTGCACGTATTTGAGCATGTCTTCCTTGAATATTTTGTCCGATCATAATTAGTGGCATTAAGTGAAGTTGAATTAAATTTGAAATAAAAAGCCAAAAAACAAATGATGGATAGGGATCAAACCTAATTTCCATGGGTGCAAATAAGTTCCAACTAAGCCAAAGAACAGTCCAAGTAAAAATAATAAAGAAAAAGCCCATTATTCCTATTTTCTCGGTAACCAGGAGAGCTAATTTTTCAAGATTAGTAAGTCTTTTTTGATTAAGTTCGTTTGCATTTTCGGGAGATGAGTACTTCTTTCTTATTTCAATCAGTGTCTCGATAGTTTTAACATTCATATTTTTAGCTTAACAAATTATTAAAAACATTTCCAGTAAGTTGACAAAGATCTATGCCTAGTTTAAGCTAATCCTTGAGAAAGGACTGGATTTTTCAATTTCTTAATAATGCTAATAGTTATTTTAAATATTTTTCTTTTTTTGATACTTTTATTACTGATTTTTACCTACACTATGTTTTGGCCTCCGGATAGTCCGTGGGCACCCTGGTGGAGAACAAATGAAAAAATAGCAAACGCAATCTGCAAGCTCGCAAAAGTTAATAAAAAGGATATTGTTTACGACCTTGGATGCGGAGACGGAGTCTTAGTTAATGTTGCTGCAAAAAAATTTGGAGCAAAAGCAGTAGGAATAGAGATAGATTTATCGAGATACTTATTTGCAAAAATTCGAGCAAAGATAAATGGGGTATCTAAGAAAATTAAAATAAAAAGAAACAATTTTTTTAAAGAATCATTGGAAGAAGCGACTGTAATAGTAGTATATTTAGTGCCAAAAACATTGGAACGTTTAAAAATAAAGTTTTTAAAAGAATTAAAACCCGGGGTTAAGGTTGTAAGTTATAGATACGAGATTAATCTTCCTCTTGTCGCATATGACAAAAAGAATGAGATTAGAGTTTATAAAATTCCTAGAAGCATTTAAAAAGATTAATACGGTTTGTAACGCCTTCCGATTTTACAGGAATACTTTCTAATAATTTGCAGGATTTTAAAACAAGTTCTTTATTAAAAATACCATCCATAATTTGTTCATTAACGTTTAAATAGGGATAAAATGCCCCGTGAGAAATAATAATTGTTTTAGAAAGTATGGCTTTATTAGTCAGAAATTCTTTATTCAAAATTCCTTTGAAAAAAAAATATTCATGTGCATCTCTAACGTTTTCAAGCGGAAATACGTTAGTTGTGTTTAGAAGAGCAGGAGTTATGTCGTTTACACCATAAAGGTATTTAGGTTGTTCATTCTTAATAATCTGGACAATTTTTCTAAAATCTTCAATTTTTTGTAAATTTCTATAGCTTGAAAAATAGTTATAGAGACAAATAATTGTCAAAATTATAGCAACAGAAGGAATTATCATTTTTTGAAACTTTAATTTTTCAGTCCCAAAAGTATACAGTTCATAAAAAGAGAGACAAAGAAAAGGAACGACAAAATTAAGATATAAATAATAAACATCTTGAAACAAGAAGAATAAAATAATAGAAAAAAAAGAAACTAATGCAAAAAAAATGTTTTTTCGAAAGTTTAAAATATTAAAAACCAGAATTACAAAAAGTAAAAAATCTTTATTAATAAAAAACCAGGCGACATCACTTTTTAATATTCCGGTAGGCCGGGTTAGCGAAAATTTAAAAACGTCGTTTATAAATTCTTCTTGAGCAAAAAATAAAAAAGGAAGGGTAATAGCTAATCCGGTTAATATAAAAGCAACTACAAAACGAATAGTGTGTTTATAATTTTTTTGTAAGAATAAATAGACGAAAAAAGAAATGACAATTGGAATAAAATAAGCTTTTGTAAAAAAGGATAGAGATATAAAAATTCCCGACAAGAAGAATTTTTTTTTGTGCAGAAATAAATATCCCAAAACGGCAAATAAAGAGGCTGTAAAAACACCGGTCTGGTGATCGGAGGTCGAAAGAACAATAAATGAGAAAATATAAATAATAGAGCTAAGAAAAGATACCAGAACGTTTTTTGTTTTATCCCACATGATGTAATAAATAAATGAAGCTATAGCAATTACTTCCAGAGAGGATGTAATGTAAAAGAATTCTAAATTTTTTCCTACTAAAAAATAATACAGGGAAGATATATAGGGAAAAACCGGAAAATTAGCATAAAAAAAATCACGGTAAATTAACTTTCCCTGAAAAATTTGATAAGCAACATCAAAATAGATATTTGTATCGGAAAGACGGACTCCAAGATTTGTTATTTTTGCTATAAAAAATAACAATAAAAAGAAAATAACCGGAAGATGTTTTAGCCTCATTTTTTAATTTTAAGATACGCCCATCTTATTTTGTCTGTAAGCTTGTATAAGCGGTACATAATTGGGTTGATAACAAGATCATAGCTTCCAATAAACTCTATTAGATCCGGTCCATAGCCTTGCTTAAAACGATGAAATCCAAACCATGGGTCGCTTGGATTTGCGTCAGGTCCAAGCGAGCCCCACATATCAAGTTTCTTTAGTCCTAAATTTTTTCCGAAATTAATTACTTCCCACATCATTAAGTTTGAAGCCATCGTTTCTTTATGTTCACTGCTGGACGCTCCGTAAGGATAATAAAGGGTGTCTTTATAAACAAAGACTATCCATGCCGCTAGTGTTCGGTTATTATACATTGCAGTTAGAAGGTGAGCAGATAATTTATCTTTATTAGCTTTTTGCTTTTTTAACGTTTCCCACATTAATTTATGATAATTTTCCGTATGGGCATAAAAATTCTGTCTTTTTGTTGTTTCTCGTGTAAGTCTTAAATATTCGGAAAAAGCCTTTTCTGAATTATCTTCGGAGATCTTTACTCCATGTCTCTGAGCAACTCTAATGTTATACCTAGTTTTAGGATGTGTGTTTTTAAATAGTTCTTCTTCGGATTTATTAAGATTAAGTTTAAAAGTAAATTTTGTAAACAAAGGATGAAAAGAGGTGATTAATCCAAGTTTCTTATAATCAAAAATTAAATTTTTAGTTTTTTCTACATTTGGCTCAATTTGAATAAAAACAGTTTTTTCTCTTTTGCCAATTTTTTTAAGCCTTGCAATCATTTTTTTGTCAGGAAGATTACCTTTCGGAAAATAACCAATGGTTAATTTAGTGTGAGGAATTTTATGAATGGTCAATTGGATGTCGTTTTCCCTAATTACTCTAATTCCTGTTTTCTCCCTAAATTTTGCCCATTCTTCAGATTGCAATGGGTGATTTGAAAATTTATTTAATATTTTCATAAATAGTCCGGAGATTTGGAATAACTATCTAACAAGTGTTTATTTTTAGCTAAAATATTTTCCGGTAATTCAAAAATAAAACGAGAAACCGTGTTACTGGTCCTTTGACCGAAAAAAAGCCTTTTTTTTGCATAACTTAAAAAAAGTTTTTGTTTTGCGCGTGTCATGCCAACATAGCAAAGTCTTCTTTCCTCCTCTAAGGCGTCCTTATTCATAAGGGATCTACTATGCGGGAATAATCCTTCTTCCATTCCAATCATAAAGACAACGGGAAACTCCAGGCCTTTTGCGCTGTGGAGAGTCATAAGACTAACCGCATCTCTTTTATCTTTTTTCTTCTTTCCCGGGTTATCGGGCATATATTCCTGCTCCACTAAAGAAACATTCTCTAAGAATTGTATTAAATTTGTAAACTCTAATGCAACCGATCGTAGTTCCTTAATGTTTTCAAGTCTTTGCCTATCTTCTTCTTCCTTTTCGTCATAGAGAGAAAAATATCCTGCTGCCTTTAAAACACCGTCCATTATTTCGATAGTTTTTTCTTCTTTGATTTCTTTCTTTTGAAATTCTAAAAATTTCGCAAAACGGGCTTTGCCAAGCTTTTCGAGCCTTTTTAGAGAAACTGAATCATTTGGATTTGCTAAAACTTTTAAGTAAGCTAAGATGTCCTTAATTTCTTTTCTTTCGTAGAATCTTGTTCCTCCAATTAAGACATAGGGTATGGAATGGAGTAAGAAAACTTCTTCCAAAACTCTTGATTGAGCATTTGTTCTATAAAGAATAGCAAAGTCGGAAAAATTTAATTCAGGATAAATATATTTTATATTTGTTATACGGTTTACAATAAAATCACTTTCGTCATGTTCATTAATTGCTTCATAAAGCATAATATCCTCACCATTTATATTGTCTGTCCAGAGAGTTAAGATAGGATGTGAGGTATTTTTTGAAATTACGGAGGAAGCTGCGTCAAGAATATTTTGAGTTGATCTGTAATTTTGAGAAAGCTCAAAGGTAATAACATTTTTAAAATCATCCTTAAATTTAATTAAATTCTGAAAATCTGCTCCGCGCCAACTGTAAATACTTTGCGAGAAATCTCCAACAACACAAATATTATTGTTTTTTTTTGCAAGCATTTTAGTCAAAATATATTGAGCTCGGTTTGTGTCTTGATATTCATCAATTAAAATGTATTTGAACTGGTTTTGATATTCTAGAAGTACTTCCGGAAATTGATTAAAAAGCTCAACGGTTTTAAAAAGTAGATCATCAAAATCAAGGGCACAATTTTCTTTTAAAAGCTTTTGATAGATAGGATAAATTTGTGCGGTCTTAGACTGAATATGACCTCTGGCAAAATTAACATACTCAATCTCATTTATTAATTCATTTTTTGCTTGAGAGATGTTGTTTAAGATAGAAGAGGGTTTGTATTCTTTTGGAGAGATATCAAGAAACTTCATTGCTTCCTTTATGGTGTCAATTTGTTCTTGTTCATCATAAATTAAAAATTTATTAGATATTCTTAAATTTTTTCCGTTTATTCTCAATATTCTTGCACACAATGAGTGAAAGGTGGTAATAGTGGGTTTAGTTGAAAATTTGACATCAAGCCTTGCAAAATTTTTTTCTATTCTTTCTTTCATTTCATTTGCGGCTTTGTTGGTAAAAGTTACACACAAAATGTTTTCCGGATCAACGCCGGAAAAAATTAGAGAGAGAACTTTATAGGTAATTACTCTGGTTTTACCGCTTCCGGCACCTGCCAAAATAATCATTGGTCCCTTGGTTTGAAGCACTGCTTTTTGTTGGTCTTGGTTTAAGTCCTTGAGAAAGTCTTTTTGCATACGTATAATAATAACACATGAATCCGTCTTTAATTATTGCCAATTGGAAATCTAATAAAACTTTAAGTGAGGTAGAAGATTGGCTGGAAAAATTTAGTCCAAATTATAACTCAATAAATAAAACAATAATAATTTGCCCTTCTTTTACACTTTTATCAGAAGTTAAATCGTATCTAGAAAATAAAAAATTAAAAATTGAGCTTGGTGGTCAAAATATTTCTCAATTTGAAAATGGTGAATATACGGGAGAAGTAAATGCCGCTCAAATTAAAGATTTTGCAAATTATGTTTTAGTTGGTCATTCGGAGAGAAGAAAAAATTTTGAAGAAACGAATCAAATTTTAGACCAAAAAATTAATTTGGTAAAAAAATATGGACTTATTCCAATATTTTGCATACAGGGAAAGGATACGTATATTCCAAAAGGAGTAGGAATAGTTGCTTATGAACCAATATTTGCAATAGGAACAGGTAATTCGGATACTCCAAAAAATGCCAATGAAGTTGGATTGGCAATTAAGCGAAAAGGTTATGAAAAGTTTTTATATGGTGGAAGTATAAACTCTCAAAATGTTGCATCTTTTACGTCGATGCCTAGCATAGACGGAGTATTGGTTGGGAGAGCTAGCCTTGACCCTGTGGAATTTGGTAAAATAATCAAACTTGCGTAACACTACACTTATTTATGTCTAAAAAAAATAAAAAACCATGGTTATTTATTGTTGGTTTTATCTTACTGGCGGTTGTTATTGTTAGGGTTTCTATAACAGGATACAGAACTATCCCCTTTTTTTGGCAACTTTTTTTTAATCACAATATTGATCTTAAACAAAAAGATAGTCAAATAAATGTACTTCTTCTTGGAATTGGTGGAGGAAAGCATGATGGTCCAAATCTTACAGACACAATTATCTTTGCAAGCATTAATCCTAAAACAAACAACGTAACTCTAGTGTCTCTCCCGCGTGATCTTTGGATTCCGGATACAAAATCTAAAATTAATGTTGCTTATGCGGAAGGAGAAGCTAAGAGAAAAGGAGGGGGATTAGTTTTGGCAGAAGCGATTATTTCTAAAATTTTAGGTAAGGATGTAGATTACAGTCTTAGGATTAATTTTGATGGTTTTATTAGGGCAGTAGATTTAGTTGGGGGAATAAACATTGACGTAGAAAGAACATTTGATGATTATGAATATCCGATTGACGGAAAAGAAAATGAATTATGTGGTCATGATCCAGCAGAATTGAATAAATTGGCCACAGCGTCTTCTCAGTTAGAGGCTTTTCCATGTAGATACGAACATCTACACTTTGATAAAAGGGAACAGCTTATGAATGGAAATAAAGCTCTTGAATATGTTAGGTCGAGACACGCAAAGGGTGCTGAGGGGTCTGATTTTGCAAGAAGCAGAAGACAGGAAAAAGTGATAAAAGCTTTTAAAGATAAGATTTTTTCTTTACAATTTATTGCTAATCCGGGAAAACTTTTTAATCTTTACGACATTGTGCGTGAAAGTATAGATACGAATATACGGGACACTGAACTTGATGATTTTGTAAGACTTTTGGAAAAAATGAAAAACGCAAAAATTCAGAATGCAGTAATAGATGTGGGAGATGTCGCAGGGAAAAGAGAAGGATTATTAATTAATCCGGAGATAAGCAGTGAATATAATTATCAATGGATATTGACTCCAAGATTGGGGAATGGCAACTTTTGGGAAATTCAACAATATGTAAATTGCATGATTAAAACCGGGAATTGTACTATTTCTAAAATTGCTAAAGAATAATCTTATAAATTTTTGTCCCGGAGTTGCTAAAAATAATCTTACCGATTTTTTTGAATTTAGTTTCGTTTAACTTAGAATATTTTTGTTTTTCCAGCTTACCTATATATATAAATTTAACATTATATTTTTTAATTATCGCGTTTGTTATTTTTGTATCCGAAGTTTCATAAAGAGTTTTAACTTCATTAATTCTCGGTGCAGGAATATCATAAGTTCCCCTCCAAAGCCACTCATGAACAGTCCATCCAAGAATAGTTGGCAAACCGGTATTTGAGGAAATTCGTCCATAATCGGTGTAAGAATCTCCTTGTGCCTCAAGAATTACCGGTTGACCGAAAATATTTTTATTAATCCATAGAATTGCCTTATAATCATCTTGGTATAAATTATTTAAATATTTTGTACCGTTTAATCCTTGATAAATTTTTAAATCACCGTAGTAGGAATTAATTGCAAAGTATGGGTATATTGAAATAATTACAAAAAAAGGAATAAAAAAAATAAGCCATGCTAAAACAATTATTCTTTTTTTAGCTTCAAGCCCTTCCTTAGCATAAATTACGATTTTAGAAATAATATAGCCCGAACTTAAAGACAACATTATAAAGGATTGATAAACAAGTTTAAACATGGTATTCGCCCTAAAATGTGCAGGATAAATATCTTTTAAATAAATCAACTCCGGAATAAAAATTAAAATAGTAGAAATCATTATTAATATAATCACAAACAAATCTTTTATATTAGTTTTTGACTTAAATATTAATGCAAAAAAAGAAAAGACTAGGAAATAAAAGAATCCGTATAAAATCATAAGTTGCCAAAATGGAGATGTTTGGCAATGATCGGCTTCAAACAAAAATGGTCCAATTTTTCCGATTTTAATTAAAAAATCGGGAGCACATAGAAGCCCTATTCCGGATGCAAAAGGCTTAAAGTAAATACTAAAAGGTAAGGTAAATAAAATAAAGCTAAATATTAAGATAATTATATTTAAGAAAAATTTAAAAGATAAAATTTTATTTTTAAATTCCTCACCCTCTTTTTCCAAGAAAAACAAAACAAAAAATGTTAGCAGAAGATAAATTGCTCCATCCCAAGCGTTAGTCATATACATAATTGCTAGGATAAATCCAAGCAAAATTAAAAGTGAAAAATTAAAAGGTAAAAGCTTAAGTTTAAAATTCAAAATTTTTAGATTAAAGCTGTATTTTTGATCTTTGATTTTTGATTTTTGATTTTCTAATGAATTTTGTTCAAAAAAACTCATAAAGATCGAAAACAGCAATGCTATGGTTAAAAGTACGAATGGTATGTCAAGTACGTGTCCGTGTAAATCCGACACAACCCAAGAATAGATTGGAAATTCATGAATTGTATTATGTATAAATCTAGTTGCGTTAGGATACCAATAGGAGTTTGGAAAGAGATTAGGTAAAAATTGTAAATTCCAGAAAGGAAGAGGATTTTCTACGGAATATGGTTTAAAAAAAGCATAAATTGAATGAAAGTTCCCACCAAAAGTAACAAAAAATGCGGTAATAAAACCCGAAAAATAAAGAATTTTTCCGGAGTATCTTTTTTTTTTGGAAATAAAAAACATAAGATTCATTCCAATGGAAAAAGATGCTACAAAAGTTAAAGAAAATAGCATTGAAAGCATTAAGTTAAATGAGATATTAGGTGGGACATCGGAAATCTTTGTTAAAACAGCTGTTACAAGATGTCCAAAATAATAGTAGTTAATAGAAAGAGGAGTAAACCAGATATCTTTTGCCGGAAAATAGTTAGACCTAAGAATAGAGTTTATAAAACCGAAATCCATAAACTTTTCCAGTCCATGAATTTCTGGTTGAAAACTTTTTATATATGCCCAAAAAAATAAGGTAATTAAGAAAAGAATTTCTTCGAATAAAATAATCTTCCATTTCTCTCTAATAATTAGAAATAGCTCCTTTTTTAAAAACCATTTATCCTTTTTTACAAAAACAAATTTTAAAAAAATAGTTATTAAAATTACTAGTAATAAAGCTATCGAATTAATCCTTGTAAAAGGAAGAAGATGCAATGTTCCAAGTAAAAAAATACCGTAAGAAAGAACTGCAATTGCCAGAATTTTTGAAAATATATATCCTCTGTCAAAAAAATTTGGAAAAAAAAGAACAGTTAACGGAAAAAAAATAATACCAAGCATGAACATTAAGCTCCACCAATTTAAAATAAATAACAGATCTACGATCATAATTTTAGTAACAACTTTTAATTACGGAATAAATTTTGGTAGTTGTAATTTTATTATCATAGACTTTTCTGAATGAATCGTCGAGATATTGATTATTAACAATAATATCATTCTTATCTTGAATAATAATATATTTTATTTTATTTTGCCGTAAGATTTGACATTCAACATTAATAGGCTCAGACGTAAAAAGTTGATGAGAAAGGATGTCCCTTCCGTCTGTGTCATAGCCTAGCGACCAGGAAAAATAAGGCCATCCCAAAAATATTTTTCTTCCGGATATGGAAGCAGGATTATAAATATAATTAGAATTTAAGAAAACTGCATCTTTTGATGTGTTCTTGATAATCCATAAGATATCAGGATTTTTAGGATAATCGGATATAGAATAAAAAGTGTCATTTTTTATTGCGAAAAAATCTATTATACCTGAAAAAGTAAGAAAAAAAATAAAGATTAAAACTAATAATTTTACATAAATCTTTTTTTGCCACAATTTATACAATGCAAATGCGATATAAATATTAGAGATAATAATCCATAAGTTAAAAAATTTATGGTTTGTGGCAATGTCCGGAGAAAATTGAAAAATATTTCCCAAAGTAAATAAGATAAAGAAAGAAAGATATAATTTTTTTTCTGTTCTTCCGGAAAAAAGAAAACCCAATGGGATTAAAATAGAACCAAGTCCAAGATTTAAAAGCCAAAAATTGATCCAATTGGAAAAGGAAAAGTTGTTTGCTGCAAGATATCCGGGGTTAATTTTAAAAATATTTGCCGATTCCACACTCCATAAAAATAACGTTCTTGGCAAAGAAACAAAAAATGCAACTAAAAGAATTATTGCAATGGAAATTCGTTGTTTTGGGAATAAAAGAAATATGCAAGCTAAAATTGAAATCGACATTACAAATACAGCGCCGTGTAAAAAAGAAAAAATTCCAATTAAAATTCCAAATAAGATAGTTAACTTTAAAGAAATTTTTTTATTAATTTTTTCTGCCTTAATTAAGAAGTAGATAATGGAAAGAAATATTGCAAGCGGCAGAGCAAAATGTCTTTGATTGGTAAAAACATTTAAATTCCAAAATCCTCCACTAATAAGGGATTTGTCGTAGGGAGCAAAGGCGGGAAATATCTGGTTATTTAATATGTCATAAAATGTTCCCGGAAAAGAGAGGGGATGAGCTTTGAAGAAATACAGAAAAGATAGAGATCCGTTAAAAAGAAATAGAACAACAGCAAGAAATGCTATGAAATACTTTTTGAAAAGAAGTTTACTTAATTTAAATATTATGTAAAGAAGTAGAAAAAAAGAGACGGCACTTAATATGTTAAGGGCAATATCAACTCTAAGTCCAAATTTTTCCAAAAAACCCACAACTAAGTAAAACAAAAAATGGTAACGAATCGGAGATCCCGGAAAGATCGGATATTCCGGAGGAAAATTACTGCCAAGCGAAAAAGATCGAATTAGCGGAATATGACTTGCAAAATCACTCCAAGCTTTCGATGCAACAAGCATGGAACCGTCTCTATAGGAAAAAGTCGAAAACATTAACCATGAGCTAAAAAAAATAGCTAAAAAAACAAAACTAATCTCCGCAATATTTTTAATAATAAATTTTTTAATCATTTTATGAAGATTCAATTCTCTTAGCAATTTTTTGTCCTAACTCAATTGCATAGTTTGTTCCTCTGTCCCAAGGAAAAACGTGATCTATGTTAGCTAAATACACATTTTTTAGTGGAGTTTCAAAAGGGGGAATTTTTTTCCCGTACCCAACAGACATAATTGGTTGGGCAAAAGGAGTTTTAAAAAATTCCATCCCAATTAAATTTTTTCGGTAATTTTTATTTATTTTTTTTAAATATGGGTCAAACTTTTTAAGCAAATCATTCTTTGTCTTAGTGAAGTAAGGATGATCCTCCGATAAATAATGTCCGATATAAATTAAATGTTCATTATTGTAATAACTCTTGTCCATGAAATTTGTGTGTTCTACTACTGCCATAAGGGGAGATTCTTTTTCGCAAACGTTTAGCCAATATGTTCCATCTTCTAAAAAGGTTTTTTTTAGTCTTAAGATTAAACTTGTTGATCCTAAGCTCTTTAATCTTCCCAACTTCTTTTTGTAGTTTAAAGGAAGGCTAGGTGTAATTTTTAAAAAAATAAAAGAAGGTACGGTTACAATAATTTTATCAAATTTAAAAGTAGATTTTTTTCCACCTTTACCAATAATTTCTAAAGTTGCCTTTTCCTTGGAATTAATTTTTACAATTTTAGAATTGAAGTAAAATTTTCCACCGTTATCTCTAATTTTTTGACATAAATTTTCTGCAAACATTAAAAATCCGCCCTCGGGATAAGCGAGAAAGCTTGTCCTTTTTCTAATTCTTGCCCAAAACCATGCGAGAGAAATTTCGTTTACATATTTTCCGAATTTTGCTTTAAAAAGAGGTTCCCAAATCATCTCAAATCCTTTTTTGCCCATCATTTTTGGCAATACTTCAATTGCTCTAAATCTATCAAATAACCTCCAAATAGGATCATATCTTAACAGTGCCAAAGAAATTCCCATTCTTAGCCTTTGTGCAAAAGTAAGAAATGGAAACTTCATAAGGGCAATAGGAGAATCCAGTTGAGAAATAGTGCCATTTATTAGCGTTGAAGTCTTGGACCTTTTAATGATTACCTTATGGTTAATTTCTTTTGCAAGTTGCAGAATAAATTTATCATTTATAAAAAAATGGTGATAGTACTTTTCAAGTGACCATTCCCAATTTTTTTCATCAAATCCAACTGCAAGTCCCCCTGCTTTTACCTCTGTTTCAAAAACAGTTATTTTGTGTCCATTTTTTGATAATTTATATGCTGCTGAAAGCCCTGTGAGGCCGGCTCCGACGATTCCAATTTTCATAATGAGGAAATATTACCACGAGTTAATAAAAATAAAAAGCCGCCAATTAAAATAATTATTATACCGAAAATGCCAATTGCAATTCCTGAAGGGTTTCCGGGACTAGATATTGTCGGAGAAGGAGATTTTATCACGGTCGGAATTGGCTGAACTATAGTAGGAGTTATGGTAGGAGTAACAGTTGGTCCCGATACGGTCGGGGTTGGTGTTGGAGTTAGGGTAGCAGTCGGCGTAAGACTTATCTTGGGAGTAACAGTTGGTCCCGATACGGTCGGGGTTGGTGTTGGAGTCGGAAAGGTTGTTGGAGTAGCAGATGGAGTTGCCGATTCCGATACTTGAGAACCTAGCTCAAAAATAACAAAATTTCTAGAAAAGGTCTGCGTTATGCCGGACGAGTTTTTGGTAGTAATATTAATAGTGTGTTCTCCCGTTCCAAGAGGTTGCGAAGGTCTATATCTCCAATTTCCGTAGATATCTGTGGTTACTTCATCCTGAATAGACAGTGGCGAATGTATCTCAATTTTGACAGTTTCGTTCGGAAGGGCGACTCCTTTAAAAACCGGTTGTTGATCCGAAAAACTTTCATTATCTTGAGGAGAAGTGATTTTTAATTCAATTTTTTTTTTTGATTGAACGCCGTTTGAGAAGGATGGAAATTGTTGGAATTGGGCAGATGCCGAACTGATTGGTTCGGAACTTTGGCTAAAATCGTAATTTTTTTCAAGGGTAACAGAGGGAACGGGATTAATTTGTTTTAGATTTAAAATTACGTTTGAAGTTTGTGAATCAGGACCAACTATGAGCATTTTAATTAGATTATCTCCGAATTGAAAATATGAATTTAAACCGGAATTTCTTAAAGAATTTAAAGGAAGAATATAACGCCCATCTGATTTTACTACGGTTGAAATTGCCTGAGCGCCATCTATTGTTGCGTAAACAATAGCTTCACTCACATTTGCTCCGTTTGTAAGAAGAACCTTTCCTGAAATCGGTTTTTGGCTGCTTGGTTCGGAATTTACAGGGGAACTTGTGTCTATTTCATAAGATTGGTTGTTTTCGGAAAATATATCTTTTCCGCTAATTATAGAAAAATAATACTTTGTTGTCGGTTTTAAGTTTCTAACAGTAATGTTATGAAGCCTAAAAGTGCCTAAATTTCCGGATTGTTGGTCTCTATCGTCTCTTGAAATCTGTCCTAAGTTTTTACTTGGTCCCAGATTAATCGAACCAATAACTTTGTCATCCGTTATGTAGGAAACTGTAAAAGATGAGTCCGTAACGTTAGTAATTCTTACATTCTTAGGGATATTACTGGGTGCTGCTTTTGTAATAAATATAATACCCTGTTGTATTAAGAAAGATGTCGCAATAATTCCAATTATGATTAGAAATATTCCTAAAATACTAGGAATTCTTTTTTCCCAAATATCTTTTTTCATGGTATTAAAGAACCCCCTTCTGATGCAGGTGGAATACTCGGAAGAATAGGAATGGCAGACGATGAAGATTGTAATTTTTCAATTTCGGTCATTTCAAACATTGGTATAATTTCTTTTCTTCTTTTCAATTCAGCAATTGCTTTAGTGTTAAAACTTGGATCGATTGGCTTAATTTGAATATTTAATGCAGGTGGAATTGTTGAAGAAATGGAATTATGATAGATTGTTAACCCAATCCAAAAAACTACTATTACAAAAGAAGGAATTAAAATCATAAAAAGATCTTTTTGTTTCATTTTTTAAAGAAAGTTGTCCCTTTTAAATTTAATTCAAGTAATGAAGTATCATCAATCTTCTTACTAATTGATAGCATATCTAAAGTTATTATTCTTTGCATAGAGTTAAGAGAAGAGATAAACATATTGATGTCCTGATATGCACCTACTGCGGATAAGTTAAAAAGAAAATTAGAATATTTTTTTAAATTTGTAGGCGATTTTTCTATTTCTGCTTGAAAAGTCTGAAAAGATGAAATTTTTAGATTATTTGCTTTAGCAAGTGTCTGTATCTGAGCAATAACCAATGGCGCTTCGGGAGATTTTGGAACAGATGAATACACATAAGGCAAGTCTTGTTGGATCAAAGCATATTTCTGTTGTAATAAAGAAAGATCATTAATTTTGGTTTGTAGTTTTTGGTCTACAAATTTGTTATCCGAAAGTTCTTTTTCCAGTTTTGCAATAGTAGATAAAGTAGGATTAATTGCAAATAGTCCAAAGAAAGAAAGAGCGACTAGGGTTAATGCTAGGGTTGTAATTTTTTGAACCCTGTCTTCTTTAAAATCCGGTAAAAGTTGAAAATATTTATTTTTTTTAATATCTTTAAAAAGATTTCTGTTAATTTTGGACATTTTCTTTTCCTTCTTTTATAGTAGTAGTTATAGTAATTTTAATTAAGCCTATCGATGGTCGATTCTCGATTCTATCAATACTAACGGAGTTAATTTCTGGATATCTTTTTAGTGAATCAACGAAACTTGACAATGAAGAAACAGATTTAACATTTGCTACCATTCTTAAGTAATTGTTATTTAATGAAAAATCGATAAAACTTATCCCTTGAGGAGTAAATTCCAGAATATCGTTAAATATTTTGATTTTTTCTGTTCCAATTACGGAAAAAGCGTTGGCAACGAAGAGCCTATCTTGTAAATTTCTATATGTTTCTTCATCTGCTTTAAGGAAATTTATTACCGCTTGCTCTTGCTTTATTTTAGAATGAAGATCAATTAGTTGACTATCTAAGGAAAAACGGTAAACAAAGCAGGCTAAAGCTATTACTTCGGTGCCTATTACGACAAGTCTGCCAATTGTTAATGCCCAGCCAATAAATTTCTCAAAAAAATCAACGTGCCTAGTTTTAACCAAATTAACAGATGGAAACTTTTTTTGCATATTAAGTTAAGTTTAAGGACTTTTTAGAGGTTTGTCAAAGGAGAACAGAGCTATTAGGGTGTATTTTACAGCAGCATTTATTTTTTAGAACTGGATTTTTTTTGAGTTTTTTTAACTACTTGTATTTTTCCGGCAATTTTTTTTGAAAGCCTTGATTTAATTCTGGAAGCTTTATTTTTGTGAATAACATTCTTTTTGGCAATTTTATCGACAACTTTTACCGCTTTTTTAATGTTTGCTTCAGTTGGTTTTTTTTCTGCCTGTTTAAGTGTAAATTTAAGTATAGATTTTAACCGTTTATTTTCTACGGTAATTTTTTTATCTTTTCGAAGTTTTTTCTTAGCTGATTTTATTACTGGCATTGGGGTATTTTAGCATGCTATACTGTAAAAAACAATATGCCCAAAAAAATTTTTGAGAAAAGCCTCAAGCTAATACTCCAAAAACAAACAAATATCATCTCGGCAGCGTTCGTAATAATGTTTACGATAATTTTTTCGCAAGTATTAGGCTTAATAAGACAGAGATTATTGGTTTCAATTTTTGGTGCGTCAAATATATTGGGAGTTTATCTTGCATCGTCTAAACTACCCGACTTCTTATTTCAGTTAATTATCGCAGGGGCACTTTCTTCCGCGTTTATCCCTGTTTTTTCTGATTTTTTAGGAAAAGAAAGAAAAGAAGAGGCCTATAAAATGGCTTCAACGTTACTAATATTGGGATTAATAATATTTTCCTTTCTCTCGTTATTTTTATTTATTTTTGCCCATCCATTCTCAAAGTTAATGGCTCCGGGTTTTTCCGTAGGACAAATCGATTCCATGGCAGCTCTAATGAGGGTAATTATCGCAGGAGAGCTTTTATTTATTGTTGGCACTTTTCTTTCCGCAATTCTTCAATCATACAGTCATTTTTTTATTCCCGGTATTGCTGCTGCCTTATATAATCTGGGAATTATTATTAGCATTATATTTCTCTCACCATCTTTGGGAATATTTTCTGCAGCCTATGGTGTTATTTTTGGAGCATTGATTTTTATTCTTGTTCAGCTGCCATTAATTAGAAAAGTAGGTTTTTCTTTTAAGCCTACATTTTCAATAAAAACAAGCGGAGTTATTGAAGTTTTTAAATTAATGTGGCCAAGAACTATTTCTATTGCAATTTTTCAATTAGGTACAATAATTACAGTTACGTTAGTATCGTTTTTACCTGATCCCGGGAGAAGCTACGTAATTTTTGATTATGCCCAGACATTGGCATTTGCTCCTGTTGTTTTGTTTGGACAGGCAATTGGGCAAGCCGCTTTCCCGGTTTTGGCAAGAGAACGCAGTAGGATGGAAAATTTTAAAGCTACTTTTATAGCAAGCTTTAACCAAATGATTTACTTAGTTTTACCTATTTCCGTTCTTCTTCTTGTACTTAGAATTCCGATTGTAAGGCTACTTTTCGGAGCAGGGCAATTTGACTGGAAAGCGACTGTTCTTACCGGTAGAACTCTTGCATTTTTTAGCGTTTCAATTTTTGCACAAGCGCTCATGTATTTGATATCGCGCGGATTTTATGCCTTACACGATACGAAGACTCCTCTTATTGTTGGCACATTAACAACAATTACAACGCTTGGGCTAGGAGCTTTATTTATTTTTCATTATCACTTTGGAATTGTAAGTATTGCTATTGCATATTCTATTTCGAGTATAATAAATACAATTATTCTCTTTGTATTTTTAGACCACAAAACGGGTGGCTTTAACAAAATCCTTCTCTTAATATCACTCTCAAAAATTTTTACCGCAACTTTTTTTACCGGATTTGCTCTCTATGTTCCAATAAAACTTTTAGATCAATTGGTATTTGATACTACAAAAACAATTAATCTTTTACTTCTAACCGGAATATCAAGTTTTGCAGGGCTCTCGTTATATCTTTTTTTAACTTGGCTCTTTAATGTTTCTGAAGCAAAAACTTTTGTTTTTTTGTTTAAAAAAATTGGAGATTGGAAGCAAATATTAACAAAATCGGAAGAGACTATAGATGGAACAAGAGTAAGCCCTTAATTGCATTTGTTAGCCTCAAAAGGTATACTTCTTAGCAATATGAGTCAATCGAAAATAAGGAATTTTGCAATAATTGCCCATATTGATCATGGTAAGTCAACTCTGGCAGACCGATTTCTTGAATTTACAAAAACTATATCCAAGGATAAGTTAAGAGAACAATTCTTAGACCAAAATCCAATTAGTAGAGAAAGAGGGATTACTATTAAACTTGCTCCTGTAAGAATGTCGTACAGTATTGACGGAGAAAAATATCTTCTAAATTTGATAGATACCCCCGGGCATATGGATTTTTCCTATGAAGTTTCAAGAACATTGGCTGCTTGTGAAGGGGCAATTCTTTTAGTCGATGCAACTCAGGGAGTTCAAGCACAAACAATGGCTCACTTAAGAGCAGCCAGAAAGGAAAAACTTACAATAATTCCGGCAATAAATAAGATTGATCTTCCAACTGCAAACGTTGAGAAAACATTAGATACTTTAGAAAATTTACTTGGTTTTAAAAGAGAAGAAGTCTTTCTTGTCTCTGCAAAAAATGGACAAAACATAGAAGCTCTGCTTAATACCGTGGTAAAAAAAATTCCTTCTCCAAAAGGGAAAGAACAGAAAATACTTAGAGCGTTAATTTTTGACGCCGCTTATGACGAGCATCGAGGAGTAATTGCTTTTGTAAGAATTTTTGATGGAAAAATAAAGAAAGGTGACAAGATCAAGTTATTAGGAAATAATATAAAAGCAGATATTGGTGAACTTGGGTATTTTTCACCGTTTTTAGTGCCCAAAAAAGAACTTCTTACGGGAGAAATTGGTTATATCGTAACAGGAATAAAAGATATTAAACTTTGCCGCGTTGGGGATACGGTTACAGCTTTGGATATCAAAAAACCTAATTTAAATGTAAAAATAGAACCTTTACCCGGATATAAAACACCACAACCAATGGTATTCTTTGGCGTATATCCTAAAAATCAAAATGAGCTTATTCATCTAAAAGAAGCATTGAATAAACTTTCCTTAAACGATGCATCTCTTTCTATTTCTACGGAATATTCTGCATTTTTAGGAACAGGTTTTAGGGTAGGTTTTTTGGGACTTTTGCATGCGGATATTGTTAGAGAACGTTTAAAACAAGAAGCAAATGCAGATCCAATTTTAACAATGCCCAGAGTTCTTTACGAAAAAGAAGAAGACGGGACTATAAAAGAGCCATACATGAGGTTAACAATTTATGCTCCGTCTACCTATGTTGGAAATATAATGACAGCCTGTCAGAAAAAAAATGGACAATTAATTGATCTTCAATACCATAAAGATTCGGCAATTCTAATTTACGATCTTCCTTACAGCATGTTTATTAGAGGTCTTGCTTCGGAAATAAAATCAGTTTCTTCCGGATTTGCCACAATGGATTATGAATTAACGGATTACCGCAAGGGTGATCTGGAAAACTTGGAAATTTTAATTAACAATAAACCCATAGATGTTTTGTCGGAGTTATTTTACAAAGATGAAATTTACTTTGTTGCAAGAGAAAAGACGGAAAAATTAAAGGAGCTTTTGCCAAGGCAACAATTTAGACAAGTTATCCAAGCAAAAGCGATGGGTAAAATAATTGCCAAAACAGAAATTTCTCCGTACAGAAAAGATGTTATCGCCAAGCTTTACGGAGGAGATAGAACGAGAAAAGATAAGCTTTTAGATAAACAAAAAAAAGGAAAAGCAAAAATGATTGGTCACGGAAGAATTAATTTACCTCCGCAAGCATTATATTCATTAATTGACTCCAACTTAGAGGGCAAATAGAAGTATGGCTCCAATAATAGTAAATATTGCTCCCAGCGCACCGATTGTCATAATTGTATCTCCGGGACCGGTTGGTGCGATAGTAGGAATAGGTGCTATGGTTGGCGTTGCCGTTGGAAGTGGTGCTACTGTTGGCTGAACGGGACTATCGCCACTTGCTGTTATTACGGAAATAACCTGAGAACAGTTGGTAGTAGCGCTTGCTCCGCTTTGACTATCGGTAATAATAGCAGTTGCCGAAAACGTTCCGGAATTATTATAAATATGATTTGCCTGAACGTTTACGATTTGGGTGCCAATGCCTCCACCTGTGGTAACATCATTTACGGTCCCGTCTCCAAAATTAAAAGTGACTTTACTAATTGTTCCATCAGTATCATTTCCGTTTGCGGTAAAGTTAATAGCAAGAGGAGCTGCTCCGGTTGCTTCCCGATCTAATACAAGACTGCTACAGATAGGGCTTTGATTAGGAAGCGTAGTGGTTGTGGTCGTTTCTCCGGGAACTGTTGTAGTCGTAGTTCCTGCATTTGTGGTTGTGGTCGTTTCTCCGGGAACTGTTGTAGTCGTAGTTCCTGCATTTGTGGTTGTGGTCGTTTCTCCGGTAATTGTAATTGCGGCTGGATTTGTTGTGGATAAAACATTCTCCTTGGAGGTATCAGATGGAGCAGTCGATAGAACCTCTGCGTCACTACCAAATCCAACCTGTGTTGGAGCAGTTTCGGTAGGAGTAAGAGTATTAAATGTAATAGTTGCTATTTTTGTTGCGGTTTGAATTACTTTTGTTTGATCGCCGCCGGTTGCCAGAGTAATCGATACTTGGCTTGGTCCGTAGGTTGGACCTTCAAAAATAGATACCGTATCGGAGTTAGCAACGATTCCGGGACTTGCAGTCGCGATTTTTGTAGGGTCATAAGAAATGGTAAGTTTTACATAAGACACAAAATTATTCCCCGGATTTACCATTACGTCTAAGTTAATATTTTGTCCAACAGTGGTAGTGATATCTTTATTAGTTTTTCCGGATTCAACAAGAGACAAAATAGTTGATTTTTCCGCATTGCTTTTTGTCTTTTGTTGTTGCTGGGCAAGGTAAACAGTTAGAGGAATAGCTACAAGAAGTACGACAATAAAACCAAATAGAAACAATTTTTTGCCCGAAAATAAGGACATATTAGTGCACTGAAATTATCGTATAGTAACTGAGACTCACGTG
>PFRF01000032.1 GCA_002788395.1 Candidatus Levybacteria bacterium CG_4_9_14_0_2_um_filter_35_21
CAAGCCATTCGTCAAAGTTATGTAGAGGTTTCCAACCCAATTCCTTGTTAATTTTGCTCCAATCAACATCATATTTTTTATCATTTCCCTGCCTATCATTGACGAAATGAATACAACTCTCTGATTTTCCCATTAATTTTAAAATTTTTCTTACTACTTCTAAATTGGAAATTCCCTTATGCATTCCGCCGACAAGATAAGTTTCGCCTATTTTCCCTTTTTCTAGAATCAACTCAATTGCTCTAACATGATCTTCCACATATAACCAATCTCTGACATTTTTACCATCACCATGAAGCGGAATTTTTTTATCCTCCAAAAGATTTGTAATTACAATCGGAATAAGTTTTTCGGGATACATTGCGGGACCAAAGTTATTAGAACAATTACTGATCGTTACGGGAAGTCCGTAGGTATGATAATACGCTCTAACTAAATGGTCTGAACCGGCTTTTGTAGCAGAATAAGGACTCGAGGGGTCATATTTTGTTTCTTCATTAAACTGAGAATTATCTTCTAAATTTATACTGCCAAAAACCTCGTCTGTAGAAATGTGATGAAATCTTTTAACCTTGTGTTTTTTAGCCGCTTCCAAAAGAACATATGTTCCAACAATATTTGAATGGATGAATGGATATGGATCCATTATAGATCTGTCAACGTGAGTTTCTGCGGCAAAATGGACAACAATATCGACTCCCTTCATTGCATCATCGACAACTTGAGGATCACAGATATCTCCACATATAAATGAATAATTAGGATTTTCCTGAACCCCTAAAAGGTTTGCGATATTTCCTGCGTAAGTTAACTTATCTATGTTAATTACTTTATCCAAGGAGTGATTCTTCATCCAATAAAGAATAAAATGGGAGCCAATAAATCCTGCTCCACCTGTTACTAAAAGCTTCATATTAGCCCATTTATTTTAGCATGGATAGTTTGTCAGCACAACCTTATTATGCTATATTAATTTATATGGACAACCCCTATAAGCTTGCAATTTCTCCCAATGATTCTGCTTGGCCAAAAATGATAGAAACTACCGATATTCCTGATCTCTTAGTCTATAAAAGAGAAACTTTTAAAGACAATAGAGGATTTTTTAGAGAAATCGTAGAGCTTAGGGATCTCGAAACTGTTTTAGGTAAAAAAATCGAAATTACACAATGGAACCATTCTAACTCCCACCCTAGGGTAATTCGCGGATTTCATGCAGAACCCTGGGAAAAAATAATTTATGCTGTAAAAGGAGAAGTAATGGCCGTAATCGTTGATTTCCGTACCGACTCTTCTACGTTTGGGAAAGCTGTAAAGATAATGCTTGGAGAAACTAATAGAAAAACTTTGTACCTTCCTAAAGGTATGGGAAATTCTTTCTGCGCATTAGGGGATAAAGACGTTGACTATATGTACATGCTAACCGGATATTTTGAAGGAAAAACAACTCCGGCCGTATCATGGAAAGATCCAATGCTTACAAATCAATTTGGAGGCTGGCCAATCACAGATCCAATTATAAGCGGAAAAGACATGAACTATCCAACCCTAAAGGAAAAATTTGGTTCGGAAGTTAATTTTTCTCAATTTCCCTGGCTTAAAGAAGAATAAGCTAATTTTTTACCTTCAGTCCTCTAAGAGCTCTCTTTTCTAAAAAACCTATTCCTTTATTAATTATCCAAAATACAAAACTGGAGTAAGTATGTTGATAATTTTTTCTATAAAATATCCTCATCGCGTTAAATCTTTCTCTTTGCAGTCTTCTTTTTGCTTCTAAATTTGCTGTTGTTATATTACTTGTTTTCTTTTTAATGCCACTTGTTACTCCTCCGATATGTATTATGCTGACCTCGCCTATGTAATATATTTTGTAACCAATTTTTTTAATGTTATAACAAAATTGCAAGTCTTCACCGTAGAAAAAATAATCCTCATCCCACCATTTAACTTTTTCACCGACAGATCTGGGCATAAGCATAAATGCCCCTTCTATTGCATCAACTTCATGTGTCGTATTAAAATCTTTCCACCCCTGAGTGTAGCCTGCGAAGAATTTATTCTTAGGAAGAACTTTTTGAATTCCGGAAAAATAACAAAAAGCATTCCAGGGCGTTGGAAAACCCCTATGGCAATTAATATCAAAATCTCCATCTTGGTTAATAAGTTTGCACGAAGATGCCCCAACTTCCGGGTGACTATCCATAAAATCAACTAAATAATTAAGTGTTTTTTTATAAACAATTGTGTCCGGATTTAAAAAGAGAAGATATTTCCCTTTTGAACTTAAAACTCCCTTATTGTTTCCTGCGGAAAATCCAATATTTCCGCCGTTATCTACAATCTGTAAGTTTTTTATTTTTGATTTCTTTTTATACTCTTTAAAAAAATCTAAACTTCCGTCTGTTGAGGCGTTATCTGCAATAATTACTTCGTATTTTCCGCTTGAAACTTCCTCCAGGTAGTTGTCTTCTAGAGATTTTACAGCCTGCAAGGTAAAATCTTTTGCATTGTATGTAAGAATAATTATTGAGAGTTCTGTTTGATTATTTTCTTCCGATTTCATGAAATAGCCGTTAAATTAAGCCTATCATAACGATGGCGTCAGATTGAGCGCAATGCCTCTTTATAGGTCTTTAAAAGATAAGAAGACCCAATTAGTTTTCCAACAATGCTTAGAAATACAGCCTTAATAATTAAAATTATTTTTAATATCATATACTCTGCATAAGATTTGTGCTTCTTATAAAAATAGAGTAAATTTTTGTAGATATTTACGATTGCAAATGTTCTACAGGTACTCCCATGTTCGGCGTGCAAAACAGTAACGTTGGGATAAAAATATGTTTTATAACCTTTTAATTTTGCTCTATAACAAAGCTCCATATCTTCCGTATACATAAATATATTTTCATCAAAACCATTAAGATCCTCAAAAACTTCTTTTTTAATCATTAAAAGTCCACCTTTTACCCATTCCACCTGTTTAATAATCACAGGATTTTTATCTACAACCCCAAATCGCTGCATTCCTAAAAGCAGTAAGATTGCTTTCCCCAAGGAATAAAAGCTCCCAACGGAGACTTGAAAAGATCCATCCGTATTCCTAAGTTGTCCACCTAAAATCGAAATATCAGCATGCTCTTTTAGATATTTTGCCATTTGTAAAATTCCGTTATCTTCTGTTGTCGTATCATTATTTAAAAATAGTAAAAATTCCCCTTTTGCACTCTTTACACCTAAATTATTTCCTTTACCAAAGCCTCCGTTTTCTTTACTTTCTAAAATTATTGAATTTAAATAGTTATTCTTTTTTATAAAACCCCTTATTGATTCGACCGAACCGTCATTAGAGGCATTATCAACAATAATTATTTCTATCTGATCTTGAAAAAATTCTTTTTTAAATTGGTCATAAAGAGACTTTAAGCAGGCAATCGTTAAATCTTTTTTTTTATAATTTATGGTTATAATTGATATAAACATTAAATACTTCTTCCTCCCATAAAAACAAAGAAAATTATAGATATTCCGACAGCTCCGATAAGAATATATTCTATAATAATTTTTGATGATAATTCGTGATTTAATAGGTGATGTAAAATTCCCCAAATAATATAAAATATTGTTGTTAGAATAAAAATTATTATTTGTAATTCTTTATTCCCCATGTTCAGAATAACAAGCACAGCCGACATAATAATTATCGCAATTAAAGAAATATAATAACCCAAATGATTTTGATTTTTTTTATTCATTAAATAATTACTCCCCTAGTAAAAATGCTAATAAGTAAAATCATTAAGACAAAGAAAAGTATATGGTCTATATTATGCCCAACCGCTCTAGCTATTCTTTTTCTCTTAACAAGTATTAAATCCATTGTAAGAATAAAAATAAACGAAGATATAGCAATTAAGGCCAGATTTTTTGTAAGTAATCCTGAATTTATTGCAGGCGGGATTTTTGCCGAGCCCATAACTAAATTTCCCTTAATGGCAGGTGTATTTTTAACTTGATTTTGAACCTTTGTTTGAGTTAAAAACGCGGGTTTGCTAGCCTGTTTTTCAGGCTCTTGAACCGGTTGATCTGTCTGCAGAGGAATAGCTGCTGCTACTTTTTTTACCTCGACCGGCTTCTCTTCTTCCAGACTAATTGCCGGTGGAGTTTGAGATTCCGAAGAAGATCCAAACATTTGCACAATTAAAACTGTTTCTTCTCCTACAAGATTTCCAGTCTGAATTGAGAATCCAACGTTATTATAATTACCCGAAAGTACATTTTTTCTGTGACTTGGACTTGCCATCCAAGCATTCACGACATCTTGAGAATTAGTAAAACCTTTGGCAAGATTTTCCCCTGCATAAACGTAACTATAACCGGCAGATCTTATAAAAGACCACGGTGTTGTTCCTCCCGGCGAGATATGGGCCCAGTAATTTTCTGTAAACATATTTCGAGCTTTACTCGAAGCAGCATTGGATAACCTCTGATTTATCGAAAGCGGTGGCAATCCATTTTCTGTTCTTTTTTGATTTGTTAAATTTAGCAAATCGGAAACCGTAATATCGGAAGAAATTCCTAGTACAGAGGGAAAAGTTTTACTTGTATAATTTAAGGTAAAAGCTCCAAAAAAGAAAATAAGTATTACGAGTAATAATGATTCATGGTGAAGCAATTTCGCCCTATAATTATTTGTATAATGAGGAACAAAAAGATTAAGAAAGAATCTTCTCATTAACCCAGTATAGCATTAATATTTTGGTTCCTCAAAATACCCCAACTTCTTATCATTTATTGGAATTTTTAAGGACATTGCTAAGGCATTTGCGATTGACACACCCACTCTTAATCCGGTAAATGAACCGGGACCAGTATTTACCTTAATTTCGGAAATATTATGAATATTTAAACTATTTTTTTTTAAAAGCTGATCTATCATCAGCAAAATTACCTGCGAGCCCTTTTTATTTTCCGTACTCACCTCTTTTTTAACTCTATTAATATTTAAACTTATTAAAATTTTATTACTATCCGCCGTATTAATGGATAGAATTATTTTTTTTGAATTATTACTTTTAACTTTTACCGCACCTTCTCTTAAAATTTTCCAAGGATAAACCGAACAATCAATTACCGTTGAATGCTGATGACTCTTGCCCGCATCCGTGCCCGGCAAAATATAATCAACTAATTTTACTAAATTATTATCTAAATCTTCTGTTTTATACGGAGTTTTTTCCCCCGAAAAATTTGCAGAAGGAGCAAGAATTGGAACACCTACTTGAGCTATTATTTTTAAAATTTGTTTATCGTTGGGTATCCTAACTCCTAAGTTATTACCTCCACCTCTTACCAAAACTGAAACTTTTCCTTTCCTACAAGGTAAAATAATCGTAAGTCCTCCCGGCCAATATTTTTCAATTAGCTTATTTTTTACTTCCTCCGGAATTTGTAATAAATATTTTTGCGCCATCTCTATGCTATTTACTAAAACTGGAACAGCTTGATCTTGCGGTCTTTTTCTTAATTTAAATAATCTTTCTACTGCTTTTTCATTGTCTATTCTGCAGCCAATTCCCAAAGCCGTATCAGTCGGAAAAATAATAATACCACCTTTATTTAAAATCTTAATTGCTTTTTCTATATTATTCATTTTTATTTATAGTAATTTCTCTTGTATCGTCTTGAGATTTAAAATAAATATCGATTCTTTTTTTGGGCAAAAGATATCCTAATTTTTCTGCCCATTCAATGGCAACGATATCATTACCGTTCTCAATAATCTCATCCAACCCTATTTCTCTTATATCCTCCCCATTTTGAATACGGTATAAATCCACATGATAAAAATTTTTCACTTCTTGAACCGAAGTTTTAAGTTTTAAGTTTTTAGTTTTTAGTCTAATTTTGTATGTTCTCAAAATTATAAATGTCGGAGAAATTAATCTTTTTTTAATTTTAAGGCCTTTCGCAAAACCCTGAACAAAAGTGGTT
>PFRF01000058.1 GCA_002788395.1 Candidatus Levybacteria bacterium CG_4_9_14_0_2_um_filter_35_21
AAATTTTTGGATATTCCAGATTAAAGCTCTGTGTAAACCATAAATTGGAGCCTGCATATTGCCGATAAATTGAGCAATAAGCACTTCACGGGAAGGAAGTGTTGCCAGTTTGTTTACTTCGTCTGCAGTAATTGTTTTATTCTCCAAAATTCCAAATTTAATCGTTGGTAAGTTTAATTCTTTTAAGATTTTTGCCAATTCCTTAAGAGGAGAAATTACATCGGAGTAGGCAAAAAGAGTAGCGGTTGGATTTTGCAGATTTTTTTCGATTTCCTCTTTAACACTATCCAGATTTTTATTGCTAGATAGAGCGAGCTTAAGAAGAGTATTTTTGGCAATCATTACTTCAGCATCAACTGCTCTTAACTTTTTTTTAAAACTTTCAAGCTGCAAATGGGTTAAGCCTTGATAATTGGTAAAAATTAATGCCTTGGCACGATTTACCTTGCCGGAAACTTCGGCGACAATACTTTCCTTTTTAACCCTATTGCTACTAATTTTCGGTTCGTCTGTCTTCATAAAAAAAGCGCCTTCGAAGCGCAACTTTATAAACTTTTAATTTTAAAAACTTTATAACTTGTTTTGCTCCTCGGTAGGATTTATTCTGCCTCATCGGCGGACACCCACTTTCTTAGGACTTTGTAAGTTTACCAGAGAGTGGCGTATTCGTCAATTAGCAAATAATACTTTTCTTAAAAGTTCTACTTTTTGTCTCCGAATTCTCTAGCGGAGTAAATAAGATGAGCAATTTCGTTTACTCCCTGAGGATCTTCGTTCGCCCTTTTCATTGCTTCTTGAATTTCCTTTGGGACTTCATCGCTGTCTCCGTGCCCATTATTTTTTCCAAAATGAACCAAAACATCGGTAGAATATTTAATTTCAGGAGGTCCACCCGGAATTTCAAGAGTATGTCTTCTTAAAACAGTATCCCCGTTTACTCTTTGAAACTCTAATAATTCTGTCTTGCATGAATCAGGACTAAATGGATCTTGAGGAAAAAAAGTAACAAGTTGACCCTCTCCAACGGGTATAGAAAATGTTTTTTCAGGCATAAGCCCATGAATTTTTTTCCTTATTCTTTTAGCAGCTCCCTTTGTTGATATTTTTTCTTTCATTAATTGAAGATTTTAATCATATTATTGTTTAAGGTCAATAAGGTTTTAAAAAATTATTGTGTCAATAGAAAAATTAAACCTGGATTTTTATTCCGGGAGACATGGTTTCTAAACGATTTTTTAAAAAACATTTTTTTGTTACAATGTATAATGTACTAACTTTATGATACAGTGGTCCGGGGTACGGCGTGGAGTTAAGGGCGATTACCTTTTTAGGATTTTTTAGGGGGCTTGTGGAGATAATCGGAATCAATATGCCAGACAGTTTTTGGCTGATTAACTGCTCCTTTAGGAAGATTAACTTTGCCATGTTTTAAGTATTTTCCCAGTTTAGTTTCGTTTACTTCAACATCAGCTCGATGAAAAACCATGCTTTTTGCGGTTTCTTCGTCAATTCCTCTTCGCATCAGTGCTTCCGTTAATGCATCTTCGAAATCTATAATATCTTCGTTGGTTTCTGTCTCGCTAATAGGAATGCTAAAAATCATTTCTCCACTTACTATAGAAGGGTAAAATCTGCCTAATCCTTCCCTGAGCTTCTCGACATCATACGTTTTTTTAGGATCTCTCGGAGTAATGTTGACAATAAAATTATCTACTTCGGATTGCATTCCTCTTAATCCTGGGTTTTCCTGAGCAAGTTTTTTTAGTTGATCTTCCCGGGATTTTTGTCTGCTGGTAAATGGATTTAGCCACATTTTAGACCGCCAATATTTAGCAGCAAATTTGCGAAGTTTTCTTAGCGCGTCATATTCAAGGTTGATTCCGTGCTCTTCGTTAGTTCTGATCACAGTATCACCGTTTCTGTAAGGTGTCTCTTGAACGTAAAAGGTTCTTCCTTTAAAGAGAGTAACTTCTGGATCGGCATGGATATAGGGTTTTCTTGGTTCGTAAGGAGCAGGATTTAATCCTTCTTTAGACATAACGGCCGAATTATATCACTTTAAATCAAATTTGGAAAATTACGAATTGACTCATTAAGAATCGCACCGTAGACTCATCGTTGCCTCATTAATAATTTGCACCATGAAAGAGCAAGGTAGCAATGACGAGAGAAATGATTTAAGTAATTATTACAGGTCTCGATTTATGTTCAATAAAGGGAAGATGTTAGTTGAAGCAGGAGTTGTTTTGGCGTCATATGAATTATCACAGCAAGTAAATAATAAAAGCTTAATTTTTGGCGTTTATTTTGTAGCAGGGCTTGCTGCTCTTTCGGAATTTGTAGTTGATGTACACAGAAAAGGTCTTTATATATTTCGAGCTCAAAAAGCAGGCTTGCAAACAAAAGGTAGGTTCTTCCCTCGATTAAAAAAGCTCTAGAAGGTTAATTTAATCCCGGGGCTCATTGTGGATTTTAGAAAGACTGAAGCGATTTTATTTTTCCCAAGAGCAACATAAATTGCCTTAATATTATCTGCTAATTTTTTATCTTCAAAACTTGCTTTACCAATTGTTAAATGAATAACCGGAGCTTTTCCTTCTGTTTTAAAATTTATTTGACCGCCTTCGTATTTTTTAACCAAATCCTGAGGATTTGCAGTAACGGTTCCATTTTTTGGATTTGGCATAAGTCCTTTTGGACCTAAAATTCTGGCAACTTTTGCAAGTTTTGGCATAATTGCCGGTTCTGCAACTAAAATGTCAAATTCAATTTTACCTTTTTCTATTTCGGCAATAATTTCCTCGGTTGTAATTACAACTTTGGTTTTTTTGCCTGTGCCATGGGGAAGAGTAACATGTCCGGAAACGCCTTGCTCCAGAGTTGTAATATGAAGCTCAACTGTTTCGTCAAATTTTGCCCTTTGCAGTTTTTTTAAGAGTTCAATTCCTTCGGGAACAGAATATGTCCTTTTTGCTTCTACCTTTTCCTTTACTGAGGAATAAGATTTAGAGTGAGTCTTTTTTGAAGAAGTTGTTTTTTTAACATATTTTTTATTTTTTTTTACTTCAGTCACTTCTCCTGTTTCATCAGAAGATTCAATAATATCTTCTTTTTGAACTAATTTAGCTTCATTCCGCCTTGCATCGGTAAGACTAGCAATTCGGGCTTCTTTTTTCTTTTTATGTTCACCTTGTAATTTTAACTCGGCTTCTTCGTCGCCGATTGTTTTTACTCTTATTTTACCCATATTTCTCCTTTTAGTCGCAAATCCGAAATTCTAAATTCCAAATCCTAAACAAATCCCAAATTCAATCCGCCAGCTGGCGGACAAAATTCAAAACGTTTCGAGTTTCGAAATTCGTGCTTCGAGTTTATTCGGTTTGTATCCCCATTGATCTGGCTGCGCCCTGAACAATTTTTACGGCAGCGTCTAAGTCGTTAGCATTTAAATCTTCCATCTTTATCTTTGCAATTTCCTCGGCTTGTGACCTGGTTAATTTTCCTCCCGATTCTCTTCCCGGTTTTTGCGATCCCTTTTCTACCCCCAACGCTTTTTTAATAAGTTCTGCAACCGGTGGTTTTTTAACAATAAAAGAAAAAGTTCGGTCTACGTAAACAGTAATAACAGCAGGCAAGATTGTTCCTTTTTGTTCTGCCGTTCTTTCGTTAAAGGCTTTAACGAATTCCATAATTGGAAGTCCGTGTTGTCCTAAAGCAGGTCCAACAGGCGGGGCAGGAGTAGCTGCTCCGGCCGGAATGTTTAATTTTATTAATGTTTTTATTTTCTTAGCCATAATTCTCCTTTTAGTCGCAAATCCGAAATCCTAAATCCGAAATCCTAAACAAATTCCAAATTCAATCCGCCAGCCGGCGGACAAAATTCAAAACATTTCGAGTTTCGAAATTCGTGCTTCGAGTTTATTGGATTTTCTATTATAGCTTAGCTACTTGAAGAAAATCCAATTCTACGGGTGTTTCTCTTCCAAAAATTGAAACTAATACCTTTAATTTTCCACGGGCTTCGTCGATTTCGTCAATTGTTCCCAAGAAATCAGCAAATGGACCATCGATAATCTTCACAGCTTCTCCCTGAACAAAGGCGGCTTTGTAGAGAGGTTCCTCGGTTTTCATAAACTTTTGGATTGCTTCGACCTCTTTTTCCGAAATTGGAGTTGGCTTATTTCCGGAGCCTATAAAAGCTGTTACTCCCTGAGTTGTTCTAACCAAAAGCCAGGATTCATCATCTAAAATCATTTTTACCAAGACATAACCCGGAAAAATCTTCTCATCTACTGTTTCCTTTTTACCTCCGGAAACCTTAATTGTACTTCTGGTTGGAACAATAATATCAAAAATTCTGTCTTCAAAACCCAAAGATTGAACCCTTTGCCTTAAATTTCTAGAGACTTTATTTTCGTGTCCGGAATAAGTGTGGACGATATACCACCTGGCATTAATCGAAGCGGCAGATACAGATTCATTTTCTAAAGATCCTGGTTCGACGGCTGTCTTATCCGCAGAAACCCCAACAGCTTCTTTGACTTCCGTTTTTTCTTCTACAGCTTCTTCAATAGTTTTTTCGGCAACGTTTTCTTCTTGCCCTTCCGTAGCTCCGTCTTTTGCGGGAGCGAAGGAGGGTTCTTCTGTTTCGTCTTTTTTTAAAGCCGAATCGGCTGTTTGATTGTCCATATATTTAAAATTTCTAAATCCTAATTTCTAATTTCTAATCAATTTTCAATGTTTTAAATTTTAAAATTCAATAAAAATTTCAAATTAAAAAATTATCTAATTACCAAAGCCATTAGTTTTGTAAAGACATAGTCAAGTCCTCCGAGGAAAAATCCTACAGCCAAACTAATAATTATTACCAGAGCAGTAAGCCTTATTACTTCGTCTCTGGTTGGCCAGACGACTTTTTTAAGCTCGTCTCTTACTTCTTTTAAAAAAGTAACCGGTGTCGTCATTGCCATCTTTACAATACAAAAACAAGGTTGCAACCAACCTTTAAATTATTTTAC
>PFRF01000053.1 GCA_002788395.1 Candidatus Levybacteria bacterium CG_4_9_14_0_2_um_filter_35_21
GGTTTAATAACAGTCGTAATTTTGGTATTTTCGGCAATCTTACATGAAATTGCCCATGGATTTGTTGCCGACCGGCTTGGCGATCCAACTGCAAGACTATTGGGAAGACTTACTCTAAATCCAAGAAACCACATTGACCCTGTAATGAGCATACTTTTACCGCTCCTTTTAATTTTTTCCGGCTCTCCCGTTATTTTTGGAGCTGCAAAACCGGTTCCGGTTGACCCTTTTAACTTAAAAGAAGGCAGAAAAGACCTGGCAATTGTATCTTTGGCCGGACCATTAACTAATGTTATTATTGCCATTATTGCCGGTTTTATTATTAAATTTAGCTTTATTTTTGGCAGCTTTGCCCCGATAGCCGAAGTGCTTTTACTGATTGTTGTTCAAATAAATCTTTTGCTGGCAATTTTTAATCTCTTGCCAATTCCTCCGCTGGACGGCTCAAAAATCTTCTCCCTACTTTTGCCGGAAAAAGAAGCCAATGCCTATATGTCTCTTGGATCCGTGGGATTTATGATCTTATTCTTTCTTTTAATGTTTCCTGTTGCAGGGTTTTCTTTGGGCGAAGTTATTTTTAGTTTACTTACCTTCTCCGAAAAGTTATTAGGTCTTTAGCTTATGAAAAAGATTAGAGTTGGCATTATTTTTGGTGGGAAATCGTCAGAGCATGAAGCATCCTTGCAATCTGCAAAAAGCGTTATTGAGGCAATCGATAAGAAAAAATTTGTAGTAATTTTAATCGGAATTGATAAAAATGGACATTGGGCTTTTTACGAAAGTAGGAGTTATCCTTTAAACGAAAACAATTCAAAAACAATAAAGCTGGGCAAGCCCTTACGTGAGTTACAAATGAATTTCTCAACGTCAAATGTGCAAATACCGGTTGACGTTGTTTTTCCGATTTTACATGGAGTAAACGGTGAAGACGGAACTGTTCAAGGCTTATTAAAATTAATGAATATTCCTTTTGTAGGCGCAGGAGTTTTAGGATCGGCAATTGGAATGAATAAGGATGTTTCTAAAAGACTGCTTCGAGATGCTAAGTATATAGATGCAAATGGGACTAAGCCAATATACCCAGCTAAACTTCCTAAAAAGGTTATAAAAAGTGTTCTGGATATGGCAATCAAAACTTACAAGGTTTTAGAGACCGAAGGCATGGCAAGGGTAGATTTTTTCCTAACTAAAGAGGATAAATTGTATCTTAACGAAATAAATACGATTCCGGGGTTTACAAAAATAAGCATGCATCCAAAACTTTGGGAAGTTTCCGGATTTCCCTATCCAAAATTGATCGAAAAATTAATTAAACTCGCCCAAGGCAAAGAGGCTTAAAATAAATCCTAAAAACAAAACCCTAAATTCTAAACAATCTCAAAATACAAATGTTTTAAATTCTAGATTGCTTGAGATTTTGGTAATTCTGACTTGTTTCTAATTTCGAATTTGGAGCTTAGAGTTTTTGCCGTTTGCGGCATTTTACACCCGCTTGTCAAGTTGACAATAATTTTTACAAAACATATACTTTACTTGTTCTTTGATATTAGAGGGAGCTTGAGTATTTTCCTCCACAAATTCACTGAATCTGAGGTACTCCGCAATTTGCGGGGAACGGGGCTTAATGCGTGTAGCCGTGGCAAAACGCTGAGCCCGCCTGATTTAAAAATACGGGGAAATTTCAGCTTTGCTCGATATCAAAGGCGAATTTATCTTGTCCTGAGCTTAAGTCGAAGGATTCTTTATTATCTTCTTTTCTCCTCCATTTGTGGTATTGTTGTTTTCCTATCTTTTTTGGTAAAATTACACATACGCCGACTTAGCTCAGTGGTAGAGCAACACTTTTGTAAAGTGAAGGTCCTCGGTTCAAATCCGAGAGTCGGCTCAGCAAATAATTATTGACACACGGTGTGCTACCAGGTATTATTGCAATTGTGAATACCAAAAGAAAAGGTAGCCTTGCCGTAGGTGAAGCAATAGCGTATTTTACAAAGAACGAGAATTCGGTGTTAATTCCAGTTTCCGATTGTGACAAATACGATCTGGCTATTGATAGGGATGGAATTATCAAAAGAATTCAATGTAAATATTCTAACGATAACGAACCAAGTGGAGCTTTTATAGTAGATTTACGGACATTTGGCGGATATAGAGAAAAAACATACTATGCTAAATATCTAAAAGATGACTTCGATCTTCTTTTTGTATATTGTAGTAATGGCGACAAATATCTAATACCAATGGAAAAGATCTTGGGAAAATCGCATTTGGCGTTAGGAGTTAAGAGTTGGAATGAATATAAATGCTAAGGTGGCGGAGTAGCAATCGCATCTGGCTGTAGACCAGACGTCCGGAAGGACTTCGGGGGTGCAATTCCCTCCCTTAGCACACGAGCCGAGCCGAAACGGCGAGGCGAAATGCCGGCTTGGCTCAGTGGTAGAGCAAGTCATTGGTAATGACTAGATCGTGAGTCCGATTCTCACAGCCGGCTCATTGCGTCAGACGCGATTCAGAAAACCTATTCTAATGAAAGGAGGAGTATGGCAAAAAAAGGAGAACACAGAATAAAAGTTGGGCTAGTTTGCACTGTTTGTAAAAACAGAAATTATGTCACAACCAGAAATAAGATAAATACACTGGAAAAATTGGTATTTGATAAATTTTGCAAACACTGTAAAAAGATTACTCAGCATAAAGAAAACGATAAACTAAAATAGCGTATGGCAAATGGGAAATAGATCTATAAGCTATGTGCCATAATAAAGCGATTCACCAACCTAGGGACGTAGTGAAATGGTTATCACAGCAGTCTCCAAAACTGCTTTTCTCAGTTCGAATCTGAGCGTCCCTGCTGATATATTTTTAATTATTGACAGATAATGAAATAACGGTGCTATACTTTCCTCATGTCAAAAAATTCTTCCTCAGATAAACCGGTTACAAAAAATGAGGCAACAGCGATTCTTAAAGCTTACCCAACTAAGTCAGATCTAAATCAGGCTCTTAAGCCTTACATAACGAAATCAGATCTAAAAAAGACAGTTAAAGGCTCTGAGAGAGTTTTGAGAGCTGAAATCCTAAAGGTTGAGGAAAGAGTTGAGAATATTGAAGAAGGCCAAAAAAGAATGGAAACTACGCTAAATAAAATTTCAAACCAACTAGACGGCTTTGTTGGAAGAGTTGATGATTTAACAAATGATAATGAGATTGGCACAGCACAAATTCACGAATTGAGAGAAACCACAAGAAATCATGGGCACAGAATTTCAAAACTCGAGTCGGCTAATTGATTCCTTGATTAGAATAATAACTTCTAACATAGTTGCTTAGTCCCTGCAATAGTTTGTTATATTGAAATTTTTTCTATTCAAGAGTATTCTTGAAATATGCTTACAAAAAATGATTTAAATCAAATAAGATCTGTTGTTAAAGAAGAGGTCAAAAACGAAGTTGCAGATCAAGTGAAAATGGGTCTTGAGCCAATTGCGAAAGATTTATCAGATGTTAAGAAAGACTTATCAGATGTTAAGAAAGATTTATCAGATGTTAAGAAAGATTTATCAAATGTTAAGAAAGATTTAAAAGACGTTAAAAAAAGAGTGAAAAAAATTGAGAAAACAGTAGATGTTGTGATTGATCATTTTGACAGAGAAATTGTTGGAACTCAAAAAAGAGTCGGCAAAATCGAAGATCATCTTAGTCTTTAACTTATCTTGATTTCGCAAGTCACCTCTTTCCTGGAAAAAAGTGAATAGATCTGATACTCTATTTTTATGGCAGATCAAAGCGGACAGGAAACAAAAGAAGTATTAAGCCCCAGAAAGAAAAGAACCAAAGAGATAATAGAACTAATAGAAGAAAAATCTGCGCTTAGATCTCTAGAAGAAGCCCAAGAACAGAGGGAAACACCTATTCCGGTAAACGAAGACGGCGATTCAAAAATAGGACTTCGGATTCTAGCAATAGAAGCAGAACTTAAAACAATGCGATCAACTGCCTATTTAGAAAGAGTAAGAAAAGAACAAGCGGCTTTAGATAATACTCCAGAGGTAGCGCAGGCAAGAAAAGCAGAAAAACAAGAAAGAAGGCAAAAAAGAGAACTCAGTCACAAACAAAGATCATTGACAACCCCCCGGGCAAAAGCTCCCCAAAGAATACCGACGTCCGAAGGCCTCCCAACTCTCCAAAAAGCCTAGCCTTGACTTTTAACAGCTTCATTCCAATCCTTTCTATAGGATACTTGTGGTATAATAATCCCCTATGAAAGAACTTTGTCCTAAATGCAAAATTAATGGATTTTGTCAGTTTAAAAAGGAAGCGCAAGAAATTGCTCAGATGGCTAATTCCGGAGAAATTCTAAAAATTCATGCGTCCGAAACGATTGCGGAATTAAGACATTTTGCAAGAGATAAGTGGCTTTGTCCAAACATCAACAAAGTAAATCCCAAGATTAAAGATCTTTAAATTTAACAAAAATTAGGGAAATTAATCCCAGAGAGGCACCAAGTAATACCCCACCGATTACGTCGGACAACCAATGTTCTCCCAGATAAATTCTACTTGAAAACATAATTACGTTATAAACGATAATCAATAAGCAAAAAATAATTTTCTGATTTTGGGAAATTTTTTTTGATTTGGCAAAAAGTAATATTAAAATTGCCGAAATGAATGCAGCTCTTGCGGCGTGACCGGACGGATATGAATTTTCCAAGCGGACATAAAACTGCGGAAGATCTACCAGTTTTTCCGTTCTTAAAAGAAAGTGCGGAGGAGGTAAATGATTTACAAAAGCCTTCCCAAACAATTCGATAATGTGCAATGTAATAAAGGCAGGAAGAGCAAGAACTAATCTTAATTTTCTTCTTATAGCAATAATTACTAGCAAAAAAATGCCTACAATTTCCGCTGTCCCGATTAAGCTAAAAAAGGAAAAAAGTCCGTCCACACTTCTTGGTAATTTATCCTGAAGCTTAACCGTAGTGTCAAAATCTAATTGGGTAAAGAGATCTTTGTGAACTAAATAAGAAAAGCTAACAAAAAGGGCAAAAATAACGAGTCCTATCGTAATTTTTGGCAGATTTTTTTTCATTTTATTTTTGCTTCTTTTTGTTACGTTCATATAGCAGTATTCCAACGCCGGTTGTTAAAGCAGCTGCTCCAACAACAGTAAGTATAATCTTTCCAGAAGTCCAGCTTGCCCAAACACGCTTATTATTTTTTTGAAGTTCATTAATTATATCTGCAAGCTTTTCATTTGAATCCAAAGAAATTTGAAAAGATTCGCTATTTCTTACCTTTGAATCTTCAAACGCGATTTGCCCCGGAATAGACTCTAGGGATGGAGGTATTTCTCCAACTATTTTATCTTCCTTATGGAGATCTTGCCCTACTAAAGAATTTTCCCTGGCTGTCCTTGAAATATCATGGGATCCAGATTCTAGAATCATATAAGAAGAGATATTTTCATTTATCGGACTGAATGGCTTAATAAGACTGGAAAAAATTTCTTTAATTCCTTTATCAAAAGCGGGCATACCGCTATTTGGATTTTTTTTGTTATATTTTTTTAAAACATGGCCTAATGCCAAATCTGTTACAAAGAATCCAATTCTGCCTCTTTCCCTGCTCATCTTATAATTCTAACTCCTTGAGGAAATTTCGGAAGTTTCCATTTATGTCCGGATGTTTTAAACCAAGCTCAACCATTGTCTTTAAATACTCAAGTTTATTTCCGGTATCGTAATACCTACCGTTTTCTATTTCTACCGCATAAACAGGTACTCCTTGCTCTTTTAATAAATTTATTGCATCTGTTAGCCAAATTTCCCCCCCTTTTCCGGGATTTAGCTTTTTTAATGCGCCAAATATTTCCGGAGGTAAAATATATCCGCCGTGTGTTGCCAAATTTGACGGTGCTTTTTCCGGATCCGGTTTTTCGACAATTGCATTAATCTTATAGACATTCCCCTCCACAGGAGTTATATCGGCAATTCCGTAACGGCTAAGTTCTTCTTTTTTACCTATTCTGACACCGGAAATTACTATTCCGCCATATTTTTCGTGTACTTTTATCATCTGGGCAAGTCTTGGAGGCTCGCTTAGAATAAACTCGTCTCCCCAAAGTACAGCAAAAGCTTCATCTTCGACCGCAGGTTCTGCGGATAAAACCGGCGTTCCGTTACCGTACGGACCTTTTTGGCGGATATAAATAAAATTTGCCATATCCGCAACCTTATTTATTTCTTCTATTAAATTAGTTTTCCCACCTGCCTCGAGATTTTTAAGTAAATCTGCATTTGTAGAATCAAAATGATCTTCTATTGCACGTTTAGCGCTTCCTGTAACAATGATTACGTCTTTTATTCCTGACGCCACTGCCTCTTCTACAACGTATTGAATAACAGGTTTATCTACTATAGGGAGCATTTCTTTAGGCATTGCCTTTGTTTGAGGTAAAAAGCGGGTTCCAAACCCTGCTGCCGGAATAACAACCTTTCTGATTTTACTCA
>PFRF01000051.1 GCA_002788395.1 Candidatus Levybacteria bacterium CG_4_9_14_0_2_um_filter_35_21
ATAGGCGACATAACTGTTTGTCAAGCGTTTTTCCTCTTTAATTTTTAGCCGCTTATGGTTATAATCATTTTCTATGAAGTCGGATGTGCAGATTGCTCAAGAAGTAAAGCTAAAACCAATTATTGAGATTGCTAAAAAATTAAAGCTTACAGAAGAAGATATTGATTTATACGGCAAATATAAGGCTAAAATTTCTCTTTCGGTGTTGGAAAAACTTAAAAGTAAAAAGGAAGGTAAGCTTATTTTAGTTACTGCTATTACTCCAACTCCGCCGGGGGAGGGGAAAACCACGGTTAGCGTAGGACTTGCCATGGCTTTAAATAAAATCGGTAGAAACACAATGGTTGCTTTGCGCGAACCATCTCTTGGACCTTGTTTTGGGGTAAAAGGCGGAGCAGCCGGAGGCGGATATTCTCAAGTTGTGCCAATGGAGGATATTAACCTTCATTTTACGGGTGATATTCATGCCATAACCACAGCTCACAACTTACTTGCGGCTTTAATCGATAACCATCTTTTTCAGGGCAATAAACTTAAAATTAATCCTAAAAAAATTCTTTGGAAAAGAGCAATGGATCTAAACGACCGTGCTTTACGTTCTCTTCAAATTGGCTTAGATGGACATGGGATAATTAGAAAAGACAGTTTTATAATTACGGTTGCGTCGGAAATAATGGCCATTTTGTGCCTTTCCATAGGGCTCAGAGATCTTCGGAGGAGGTTGAGCAGTATTGTGGTAGCTTTTGATACTAAAAATAAGCCTGTGACAGCAGGCGACCTTAAGGCAACAGGTGCGTTAACGGTTTTATTAAAAGATGCCATAAAACCGAATCTAGTTCAAACGCTCGAGGGAACGCCGGCAGTTATTCATGGCGGTCCATTTGCTAATATTGCTCACGGTTGTAATTCAATCCTAGCCACAAAAATGGCTTTAAAACTGGGGGATTATGTAGTAACCGAGGCCGGTTTTGGGGCGGATTTGGGTGCGGAGAAATTTTTTGATATCAAGTGCCGTTTTGGAAAGTTAAAACCGGCTGCGGTAGTTTTGGTAGCTACGGTTAGAGCACTTAAATATCATGGTGGAGTTAAACTTATAAACCTTAAAAAAGAGAACCTAAAAGCCTTGGAGAAGGGCTTTCCCAACCTGGAAAAGCACCTGGAAAACATCAAAAAATATAATTTGCCGGTTATTGTGGCAATAAACGAATTCCCTAACGATACCGGATCGGAAATTGATTTGGTTAAATCTTTGTGTAAAAAAGCCGGAGCAGAAGTAGTCTCAACTCAAGTCTGGGCAAAAGGTGGAAGCGGGGGAGTTGAGCTTGCCGGAGAGGTAATCAAAGCAATAAAGTCACAAACGGCAAACTTCAAAACCCTATATCAAAATAACCTTTCCATCTCTGCAAAAATCGAGACTGTGGCAAGAGAGATTTATGGGGCAGACGGAGTCGAGTTTTCTAAACTTGCTAAAGAACAGCTTGATGAAGTCAAAAAATTAGGTCTTACAAAAGCGCTTGTTTGTATTGCCAAAACTCAGTATTCTCTTTCGGATAATCCAAAGCTTTTAGGAAGACCATACGGATTCAGGATTACAATAAAAGAGTTGGTATTTAATGCAGGCGCAGGTTTTGTGGTCGCAATTGCCGGAAATATTATGACCATGCCGGGTTTGCCAAAGGTACCCGCCGCAGAAGGAATAGACATAGATGCAAAAGGGAATACAGTTGGGTTATTTTAGGCAATTGGTGTCTTAAGAAGCGGGGCTTAAATATCTTCTAATTTCCAATCCTGTCACAAGACCTCTTTTTCTATCTTCAATTCTTTGTTCTTCCGGCGTCACGATCTGAACATCTGTATCTAATCCACTCCAGTTTTTAAACACAAAACCCTTAACAGGGATTTCGGCAAGTTGATTATCTAATAATGCAATTTCTTTTTCAATAAACCTTGGGTCACTGTCTAAAGTTTTTTTAAAAGCTCGCAGGCTGTTTGGAGGGGAAATTAAGTTGGCGACATCGGATGCTTGTTCAGCCGGAACTCCTAAGTTTATACAATGAGCTGTTAAACCTGCAGTATACATCTGTTTTGCGGCATCGGAACTTTTTTCTGCTTCTAAATCAGTTCTCTCTTTAGCTTCAAGTCCTTTATGGAAAGATCTTAGATCGGAACTGGTGAAAGGAATAAATGCTTCTTCTAAGATTGTAGAGAAATCAACTGCTAAGCTAAGAGTAAAACCAACTCTGTATCCATTAAGATATTCGGAAAGTTCATCGGTAATAATTGTAGCACCCTTAGTAAGCCCCGTACTTGCTCTATTTAATCCAATAAATAAGCCTTTTAAGGCATGATAGGATTCAAAATCGGGAAGTTCAAACGGGTTGCCAATGGCGTTCCAGCTACGATTTATTCCCTCTCGGTAGCCATCAAGAAACAGATCTAGGTTTACGGCATTAACCTTTTTAGCCATGATGCCTTTTAGCCGTAATGCTTTTACTGCAACACTTGGAACTTCGCTTCTTATTCCCGATTTTATACCCCTATGATAATCAATTGGTTTAACCTCTGCAGTTCTCAATGAAAGGTTTTTAGCATTTAGAGGATTATCTTGTCAATAGGGAGTTAGAGAGAGTGTTTATTGAAGAGGGGATTGTTTGTCAACCGTTAAAGGTCAACTATTCTTTTAACTTACCTTTAATTATTCTTACTTGGTTACTGTCGTAATTGCCTTTTTGAAGAAAATTAAAACGGGAATAAGCATCATCGACTCTGTCAGGTGTTCCTATAACTACCACAGTTCTGCCTTTTGATTCTCTTTTAAGCTTATCTTCGTCATAATGAGTTAATTTTACAAATGAATCTCCATAATGTTTAGAATAGCGAAATAAGTCAAATATAGAGTTTTTTGCATTTTTCTGACTCAGCATTGTCCTAAGCCTTAAAAATTCATCTACTGCATAGCGTGTTCCTGCATGGGCAATTCCAATAACGAGTAAAGGAGTATCTCCGGTTTGGGCAAAAATGTCCAGGGCAATATCTGCCAGTTCGTGGCTTTTAAGATCCGGTCTGTGAATTGTGTCCGGTTCTTCTCTTAGCGAGGCATTTTTTATCCTGATTAATTCCGGCTGTTTCAGAATCTTTTTGAGTCCCGCCAGTTTCTTTGCCGAATCAGGAGAGTTTGCAAATGAGCTGACTAACAGAACTGTTACGGCAAAATGTGCCTTATGAGCTTCGCCTTGATCTTTAGTTTTTACCATTAATTCGCCATCAAGAACTGCTTTTGATAATTTATAAGGATGATAAATGCGGATGTAATCGTAATCCTTAGTTCTTGCGGGATTTGCATAGGCTGCTTCGAGTTCTGTAATAACTTTGGAAACGGATTCATCAAAGGATTCGTAATGGTTCATTATTTCGGGAGTAAAATTGTCAAAAGCAGAAGCGTATTTAATTTTTGGGAAAAATATACCTTTAGCTGTTTCCACTCCTGCCATAGGGAATCCACTATAACAAAAGGGAGAGTGGGGTGTCAAATTATTTTTTGTTAATTCTTTTCACAATGTTTTCACTAAGAAGCTCTCGGAGGGCGTCGGAGGCTATCCATTTTGCTGATTTTGAGTCCATTTTTTTGATCTCATTTGCGGTTTTTAATGCAAGTTTATAGAGGTTTTTGTTTCTGGACTTGCCAATTTGTCTTAGCGCCCAATTTACTGCTTTTTTTACGTAAATTCTTTCGTCGGTTGCCTCTTTTTTTATGGCATTTAGAAACGGATAAAAATCAGAATCCTTAGCTTTTTTGTCGTGAACGGCAAACCAAGCCATTAAGGTAAATCCTGCCCTTTTTTCGAATTCTCTGTTTCTCCTTGTCCATTCAAGAGCTTTTTGAAAGGATAGGGAGGTTTTGTCAAAAACACTTCCGCAGACAGTGTCGCAGATTGCCCAGTTGTCAAAATCCGCAACCCAATTTTCCATTTGCTTTTCGTCAATCAGCTTTGGGTCTTCGATAAAAGCGGCAACCAAACGGGCTTCGTAGATGCCTGTTTTCCAGAGTTCCAGCGCTAGTTTATGACGTTCCGGAGACTGAGGATGAGCATGTTTAATATCTTTAGATATATTTCTGAGGGTTGGCATAGCAATTCCCAGTGGCTCTTTTTTTGGCTTTATGCCAAACCTTGCCATCCCGGCAATGTTTTTCGGGTTTTTTTGGTTTTGAAGAGTTTTAACTATCTGATCAGCCGTCATTAAGAATGAGTATAACATGGCTAAAAGCTAAAAGCTAAAAGCTAAAAGCTAAAAGCTAAAAGCGTCTTCTGTATTGACTATTTGTTTTAACGGTAAGATACTTTATGTATATGGCAACTAGCAATGAATCTTCGCAAACGCAAGAGCGGGATGCTAACGGTCGTTTTATTAAGAAAGGAGTCGATCCTGTGCAGACTATAGCTACGAAAATTTCCTCACAAACCCCGGCGGACAAAATAAAAGAAGAACCCGATGCTTTTTTGGAAAAACCTCTGGTTTCTTTTTCTATCAATAATCCGTTTAAAAGGTTTCTTTATTGGCTAAAAGATATCCGTAAAAAACAAACAACTACTTTTGATTTTAAAATAAGCATTCCGCTTATTGCTTTGCCAATATTTTTAATAGTTTTAGGTGCTGCTTTTCAATTCTTTTTTACATTGGGAAAACAAACTTCAAATGAAAATCCATCCATTATTTTGTCGCCAACACCAACGGCAGTGGTAACTATTAATCCCAAAGCAATAATAATATCCAGGTTTGGAGTTATTAAGGCAACTTATCAGGTCCAGAATCTTCTTTCAATCGAAAATTCCAATGATTCAACTTCTTCTTCCAAGCCGGAGCCTAGTCAAAAGCCGCCTTCCCATTATGTTCTTTTG
>PFRF01000055.1 GCA_002788395.1 Candidatus Levybacteria bacterium CG_4_9_14_0_2_um_filter_35_21
ATTTGACCTATTGTATTTTAACATAAGATTGTTAAAATTGGAGCATGGCTAAAGTCTCACAGAAAAAACAATTAAACGTTCCTTCGACGGAAGCCTCCGGAAAGCTTGAAGCAGTTCGTCTTGCAATGGAACAGATAGAAAAACAGTACGGTCGCGGAGCAATTATGCGTTTTGGAGATTCAGGACAAAAATTTGATATTTCGGTTATCTCAACAGGTTGCCTTCCTTTAGATCTGGCGCTTGGAGTAGGTGGAGTGCCGAGGGGTAGAATAGTCGAAGTTTATGGTCCGGAAGCTTCTGGAAAAACTACACTTTGTCTTTCCATAATTGCTCAAGCACAGAAACATGGTGGGGTTGCAGCATTTATAGATGCAGAACATGCTCTTGATCCGATCTGGGCGGAAAAAATTGGAGTAAAGCTTGATGAATTATTAATTTCTCAACCCGATACTGGAGAGCAGGCACTTGAGATTACTGAGAGTTTGGTAAGAAGTGGAGGTGTTGATGTTCTAGTAATTGATTCTGTTGCAGCTTTAGTGCCAAGGGCAGAAATCGAAGGGGAAATGGGAGATTCGATGATGGGATTACAAGCAAGACTTATGTCTCAGGCATTAAGAAAATTAACAGGTGTTATTTCCAAATCTAAAACTGTCGTGATTTTTACAAATCAACTCAGGCAGAAGATTGGCGTAATGTTTGGTAATCCGGAAACTACAACAGGAGGACTTGCTCTTAAGTTTTACTCGTCTGTAAGAATGGATGTTAGGAAAATTGAAACAATCAAAGAAGGAGATAAAGCGATTGGTTCAAGACATAGAGTAAAAATTGTTAAAAATAAAGTTTCTGCTCCGTTTAGGATTGCAGAATTTGACGTTTTTGGTGGAGGAATTTCCCGTGAAGGAGGAATTATGGATGTCGGAGTAGACATGGGTATTATCGGAAAATCTGGAGCATTTTACCGATATGGTGATTTAATGCTGGGTCAAGGAAAACAGTCGGCAATGGTAACGCTTAAAGAAAAACCTGATATTGCCAAAAAAATCGTAGAAGAAATAATGATTAAGAGTAAAACTGCGCCAACTCCGGTTGAAGTCGGGGTAGAAGCCCAAAGCTAAAACTCCATGGATAATTTTGGAAAATTTTATAATAGAGCGCTTAAATTCTTAAGTTTTCGTCCCCGATCAGAAAAAGAAATTAGAGACTACCTGGAACTTAAAACTAAAAACTTAAAACTAAAAACAAAGGACGAAACAATAGATTCGATTATCAAAAAGCTTAAGGAACATAGATTTTTAAACGACGAAGAATTTGCAAGATTATGGATAGAATCGCGCTTAAAATACAAACCTCGTTCGATCAGTCTTATAAAAAGAGAGTTGTTGTTAAAGGGTGTCGATAAGGACGTTATTGACGCACAAATTTCCAATTTACAGTTTACAATTTCCAATGAATTAGAAAATGCGCAAAAATTAATAATAAGAAAGATTGAAAGGTATAAAGATTTATCCAAACAAGAGATTTATCAAAAATTAGGAAGATTTTTAGCAGGAAAGGGATTTAATTGGGATACAATTAAAAAGAGCATTGACGAAAGCTTGGGAAAAAAGGTATAATTACACTGACAACAGGACTTGTCAGAGAAAAGATATGAAAAGGTTAAATACTAAAATATCTCTGCAAATAACTTTATAAAAGTAGTTCTTCCTGTTGCCCCGTTTTTATTATGCAAAATCAAGATTTAGTAAAGTTGGAAGAGAAACTTCTTGAAAAAGAAGAAAGATTAGACAAAGAGAAAGAAAAGCTAGAGAAAGAAAAGCTAGATTTGGTAAAAATTAAGGAAGAATATAGAGAAAAATTGTCAAAATCTTCAGGTCTTACCTCGGACGAAGCAAGGAATGAGTTATTGAAAGAAACAGAAGAAAAAGAATCGCAAGCAGTTGCCAGAATTATTAGAGAAAAAGAAGACATTGCCCGAAAAACCGCAGATAAAAAATCTCAAGAAATTTTAATTGATAGCATGCGTCATGGTGCATTAAATTATATTGCAGAATATACAGTATCAACAGTTAAAATTGATGATGAGGATATAAAAGGTAGAATTATCGGAAAAGAAGGCAGGAATATCCGCGCGTTTGAGCAAGCAACGGGAGTGGATGTAGATTTAGATGAAGAAGGGATAATAAGACTTTCAAATTTTGATCAGGTAAGACGAGAAATTGCCAGAAGATCTCTTGAAAAGTTGATTAAGGATACAAGAATACAGCCATTTAGGATTGAAGAAATTGTTGATCAGACAAAAAAAGAAGTTGAGAAAATTATGTTTGAAGAGGGAGAAAAGCTTGCTCACGAAGTTGGCGTATTTAATCTTTCCGCAGATCTTTTGTCTATGCTTGGAAGATTTAAATTTAGAACTTCTTATGGACAAAATTTAATTGTTCATACATTGGAAGAAACTAAAATTGGAATACATATCGCTCAGGAAATAGGTGCGGATGCAAATATTGTTAGACTTGGATGCTTACTCCACGATATTGGAAAAGTAGCAGAAGGAGAAGGTAATCACGTTAAATTAGGAGCAGAACTTTTAAAAAAATACAACATGCCGGAATCTGTAATCAATTGTGTATTGGAACATCACGAAGATAAACCATTTTCTTCTATAGAATCAATGATTGTTTATATTGCCGATGCAATTTCCGGTGCAAGACCTGGAGCAAGGTATGAAGATGTCGAAGAATACGCAAAACGTTTAACCGAAATGGAAGAAATTGCCAAGAAATATGAGGGAGTTGCAGATGCGTATGCTTTTGAAGCAGGTAGGGAGTTAAGAGTAATTATAGATCCGGGAAGACTTGATGATGCTCAGACAACTATTTTAGCAACAAAAATAAGAGAAGAAGTAAGTAGAACCTTAGCAGTTCCAGGCGAAGTAAAAGTAACGGCTATTCGAGAATTCCGAGCGATCTCCACAGAAACATAATAATTTTCCTCATTTCTTTCTAAATAAAGCAAAATTAAAAAAAGACTTGACAAGAGGTTAGTTTTCATTGTATTTTAGACCTAATCAATTATTTGAAGGGAGGTGATAAAATGACTAAAAACGATTTAATCGCATTGGTTGCTAAAAAAGCAAATCTTACAAATAAAGCATCCAGAGAAGCAGTTACACATTTTTTAAACGGCGTTAGGGATTCCCTCAAAAGAGGAGAGAAAGTTGTAATTACAGGTTTTGGAACGTTCAGTGTTAGAAAAAGAGCTCAAAGACCGGGAAGAAATCCAAAGACAGGAGAAAAAATTATAATTGCAGCCAGGAATGCTCCGGGATTTACTCCGGGAAAAACCTTAAAAAAAGCGGTAAAGTAATTCTGATATAATGCTCTTATGGCTATAAGATTTAAAACGATATTTTTTATCGTTTTGGCGTTATTTACAATTTGGTTTATTTACATAGACAGGGCTATTCTAACTCCTTTTATTCTGGCTGCAATTTTTGCATACGTTTTTAATCCGGTTGTTAATTTTTTTTACCATAAGATAAAACTTCCTCGATCATTTTCAATTATAGTTATCTACCTTTTATTAATGAGTCTTGTCGTTTTCCTAAGTATTGTTTTAACCAGAAGGATTTTTGAAGAATCAATAGAGTTAAAATCTTTTGTAACAGGATTTATAAAAACAACTAAAAGTCAACTAAATTCCTTGCCTGATTTTCTTCAACCGACAATAAAGGAAACACTTATTGGTATTGAAAAATCCAGAATTTTTTCTCCTCAATCAATTTTTTCATTATTTCCTCAAGCAATATCAAGAATCGTTAGTTTCTTTATTTTTCTTTTTGCTGCATTTTATTTCTTAAAAGATAGCAGTTTTATGATTGACAGTTTTTTAAAAATGGTTCCTAATAAATATAAAATAGAAGTTGAAATTATTTTAAGAAGAATGAATAAAGTTTTTGGGGGATATTTACGCGGACAAATCTTTTTAGTTTTTCTTGTTTCTCTGGTTCTTTTTATTGCCCTATCAATATTGGGAGTAAGATTTGCATTAGTTATTGCTGTGTTCTCCGGTTTTGCGGAAATAGTTCCTATTATCGGACCCATTACAGCAGGTGCGGTTGCTACAATAGTGGTTTTAGCAAGCGGGGTATCAAATTTTAATATTCCTCCGTTTCAAGCAGGAATAATTGTAGTAATTATATATTTTATTACCAGACAACTCGAGGATTATTTTGTAATCCCATACGTGATGGGAAAAATAATAGATCTTCATCCATTAATTATTCTTTTTGCAGTTATTTCGGGAGGACATCTCTTTGGAGTTTTGGGTTTTATCCTAGCGGTTCCAATCGCTGGAGTAATTAAAATTCTTCTTGATTTTGCTTTAGATAAAATCAGTCTAAATTCTTCTCAACAAAAAAGATTCTAGGAAGTGAATAAGCCAGATCCTGTTTATCCCGATTTAATCGGGATTTGTTGCAATCTTTCTCAGTTTGTGATGTTTGGTCACTACTGCCCCGATAATCATCGGGATGCCCTCAATCTTTGATGCTCCCGTAAAACTGGTAATTAACTCCGATTAAATCGGAGTAAGCGCATCTTTCGGAGGTTGCAGCAGGTGGGATTGTCCGTTTCACTTCCACTCGTCTCTGTTACTCTCAAATTCTGTTAATTCAGAATCTGTTTTAAGTTCCACATGTGGATAAAGAACTTAAACACTGGCACTTTCGTACCGGAGCTTACGCTCCGTCCCCGGTTTTACACCTGTCTGGACTTTCCTCTCGCCTCATCGGCGAGTAGCAACCTACTTCCTAGAACCGAGCTTATTATAGCAAAAAAAGGAGTTTTTGTCGAAAAACCCAAGTTCTAGAAACGACCGCAACCCCCTGAAGTAGTATCATTTCATCTCCTGAGGTATGAAGGGAGGTGAAATATGAGATA
>PFRF01000018.1 GCA_002788395.1 Candidatus Levybacteria bacterium CG_4_9_14_0_2_um_filter_35_21
CAGACCTCATCAAGCCCTTGATTATAAAACTCCATTGGAGTATGCTCAGGAGAACTTCTTTAAAGTCTTACCGATGTGGCCTGCCAGTACAAAAAACCATCATGTTGGTAAGAATATGCTATAATATTTATTTTGAAATCTCAAGTTTTACATACAATTGTTTGGTGGGAAAATAAAATTTTTGTGGCTAAATTTTTGGAAATTGAACTCGCTTCTCAAGGTAAGACTAAAACAGAAGCGCTCAAAAACCTAAAAGAGTCATTAGATCTTTACTTGGAAGATGAGCCTAAAAAAATTTCTTTTCCTTCTATAAACTAGGAGCATTTTTAAAAAAAAGTACCAACTATTCGGTAGTTGACATACATAATAGTTTATACTATTATGTATACAGTATGGTTGTAAGACATCTTGACCAGGCACTAAAAAACCATTTTTTAAAATACCAGGAGGTTTTAATTCTTCTCGGAGCAAGACAAGTAGGTAAGACTACGATAATCAAGCGAATTTTCCCGGACTGCCAATACCTGATCGTAGATAATGAGCCTATCAAAAATGCCCTAGAACGTTATGACCCATCGGTATATCGACAATTACTTAACGCTAAGAATAATTATGTTGTTATTGATGAAATCCATAAATTAAGCGATCCCGGCCGGGCAGCCAAGATTTTTTTTGATCAACTCCCGCAATATAAACTAATTATTACAGGTTCTTCATCTTTTAATATTAAAAACAAAGCCTCTGAAAGTTTGGCGGGAAGAAAAATAGATTATCATCTTTTTCCTTTATCAATGAGTGAGTATTTAGTTCAAAACGGTCTTGAAGAAAATTTGTCGTTTCAATTCTTTGAAAAGTTAATCAAAGGTGAAAAACCCCGCGAGATATTTAAACCTTACGATCATAAAGCAATTCTTGATAATATCCTTGTTTTTGGCCTTTATCCGGCTATGCTTTCTCACCCTAGCGACTCTGCCTATTTAATAAATCTTTTAGACAGCGTAGTTTTCCGGGACTTGGTTGAATTATCTCTCTTAGAAAATAAATCAGCAGCCCTTTCTCTTCTAAAACTTCTTGCTCATCAAATTGGTTCACTTGTAAATTATGCTGAGCTTGCCGATAAACTAGGTATCGGAGCAAAAACCGTTAAGAGATATATTGAACTTTTTGAACAAAGTTATATTATTTTTACTCTCAAGCCTTTTAGTAATCGGAAAAGGGATGAAATCGGAAAAATGCCGAAGGTTTATTTTTACGATATTGGACTAAGAAATGCACTGGTGAATAATTTTGAACCTCTGGTAAGTAGAATTGACTCAGGACAACTTTTCGAGAACTTTATTGTTTTAGAAATTCTTAAGGCAAATTATTACGGTAATTTCGGATATACTTTAAATTATTGGCGGACAAAAAGCGGTTCCGAGGTGGATTTGGTTTTAACAAAAACTAATAAAACAATTATTGCAATAGAAATAAAGAATACAAAAAAACGCATAAATCAATCGTTTGTCAACCGCTACCCTGAGGCTAAAATGTTAGTTTTGTCTAAAGATAGCTATTGGGTTTAGCCATCCATGCGCGTACTTCACTACACCCCTACTCCATGTATAAGACAAACATCCAATAAGCATTATTTCTAAATATCATGGGACACCTTCTTTTAACCTCCGGGGAGCGATTAAACCTAACTTTTTAAGATCTCTCCTTATCAATAAATTGTAATCCTTCTTTGATTTTTGCCACCAAAAATATATCAATAAATTGAATTATTTGGAAAAAATAAGTGAGGTCTCTTGATAAAATTACTAATCAGAAATATCGAAATTTAAAACTCTTAAGCACAAATGCTTATATCGTTTGTCTCGAATTTCTAATTTCTAACTTCAAGTGTCCTAGGAATTATCTTCCTTTTCTAAAACAGTCCCTACAAAGAACCGGTCTGTCGCCTCTTGGTTTGAATGGAACGGTATCTGTTTTTCCGCACTGAGCACAAGTTATTTCAAAACTTTGTCTTTCTCCTCCTTGCCCTCCTCTTGTGTCATTCATTCTTGCCTTTTTTAAAGCTCTACAATCCGGACATCTTAATGGTTGGTTTTCAAAACCTTTTTTCTGATAAAATTCTTGCTCGGCACCGGTCCAAACAAATTGTTTGCCGCAATCCTTGCAAGTTAATGTCATATCCTGAAATGCCATATAGTAAGATCAAAAATCAAAATTAAAAAATCAAAAATAATATTTGATATTTAATATTTGATATTTAATATTTATTTTTCACCTCCCTTCCTGCCCGCAACGCCTTCGCAAGCTAGTCTTGCATGGTAGGCGGGTCTTCCCACAAAATCTGCCGAAACGGCGTAAATAATGGGTTGTCTAATAAAGATAATAAAAGAATGTCTATACATTGGTTGGGAAAAATAGATATAATAATGGTGCAGAAATACTTCTCTCTTTATGGGCTAACATATGTTTGGGAAATTCCTTGTCCGCTTACCAGTTTTTCTGAGAGAAGCGAGGTCTTGTCCCCTAGTTTCATCTGTTTTGAGTATATAGCATCAACGCTTAAAAAACAAGAGGGCGTTATTAGCCTCCTCAAATTAACTATTGCATAGATATGCATAGATTTGGTAAAATATGCGTAGATTATCCAATTCATCTATGCAAAACAAGCTTATTTCAATAGGAAAAGCCTCCCGTTTACTCGGCGTTTCAATTGATACACTAAGAAGGTGGGATTTAGCAGGACGTTTACAGTCAATTCGTAGTGGACCACGTGGTCATCGGTATTATCACCAATCAGACATTGAGCAGTACTTGCAAAACGTGGATACTATAGCTCAGCATTGGGCGGAAGCACCTCACGCAATTGAACCGAAATTAGAAATGTACTGTCAAACACGTGACATTTTTCAAACTCGACTCGAAACGCTTCAATCAGGGCTAAGTCGCATTTCGCCATTAACAACGGTCTCTCTTATCACTGCTATTGCCGGGGAGATTGGCAATAATTCATTTGACCATAACTTGGGCAACTGGCCGGACATTCCCGGTGTTTTTTTCGCATACTCTATTAGAGATAGAAAAGTTGTATTGGCTGATCGTGGTCAAGGTATTCTAGCAACGCTCAAACGGGTGCGACCGGAGTTAACCAGTGCCCAAGAGGCTTTGAAAGTTGCATTTACAGAGACAATCTCCGGACGGTTTCCGGAGGCACGGGGAAATGGGCTAAAATTTGTCAAATCAATTATTATTGCAAATCCATTTACGCTCTATTTTCAAACAGGCAATGCATGTTTATATTTAAAGCAAAATGACACAAATATTGTTATACAAAAGGCAAAGACATCAATTAATGGTTGTTTTGTTACAATAGGATTTGAGGAATTACTATGATCATCCAGTTAAAAAAATTTGGCATAACATTGGTATCACGCCCTTCAGGAAAAGAGGCATGGTTGGCATTTCAACCGGTACTAAACGGAATCTCAAAAAACGAAGAGATTATAGTTGATTTTAACGATGTAGTAGTGCTTACTCCCTCATGGGCAGATGAATTTCTGACGCCGCTTTATAAGCGATTTAACAATCGAGTAAAGCTAAATAATACTGCTAATCCCTCTGTTACTGCAACATTGGCAATACTTACGAAGTAACAACCAAAATTAACAACAATATTGCAATTAAAATATGTTCGGGAGAGATTTAACCTACTAGGTTGTAACTAAAATATTCAGAAAAAGTTAACAGATAGCTAGTCTATTTCAACCTCCAGGTAGCGACTATGGCGATTAGTCTTTTTTCTTCAACAGCTTCTCCCGGGTTGTATAATGCACTAGTGCATTATACAACAACCTATTTATATTTATATCCAGGCTATGACTATCTTCTATTCTTATTTTTGATTTTAATTTTAGTCATTTGTTTTTATAAAGTTTGGAGATCTTCAGAAACTCATTAAATAACCTTTACTCAAACACCTCCTTATTCCCTACATAAAACAGACATCCTATCAACGCTTAAAAAACAAGTGGGTGTTATTAGCTTCGCAAGGTCGGACCTTGCAATTTATTTGAGTCTCAGAAATTCTTCCTCAGTGGATTCTGCTTGTTTGATAATACCTTTTATCAATCCTTTCTTAATATCTTTTGGGTGGATAGGAACTGGGATAATTTTATTCCGCACTGAATGATACATAATTTTATGGCTTCCGGTCTGTCTTTTTTCAATAAAACCTAACTTTTGTAATATAGAGATAACTTCTCTGGGTTTAAATGAAGCCATATGGAATACTTACTTTAGTCATTACAAGCTCATCTCTTTCTTGCGGAATCTCTTGTTTGGTTTCTTTTAATACTGCTAAGTATCCGGAAATAGCATCTTTAATCATTTCAGAAGTCTCTTCGAAAGTATCTCCTTGCGTAGCGCAACCGGGTAATGTTGGGACACTAGCTATAAAACCACCTTCTTCTGCCGGTTGAAAGATAACGGAATATTTTAAAATATTTCTTTTTGAAGTTTTCATAAATTTATTATATCATACCTCACTGGAAGGAGGGTGTAATTTTCTAGAACTTAAAAAAATCCGATTTGGAAAACTTCAAACTGTAATTGTTCCAAAACACAAAGAAGTAGCCTATGGAATGCTTCGGAGTATTTTAAAACAAGCTTCTATGGAATTTGGAGATCTTCAGAAACTCATTAAATAACCTTTACTCAAACACCTCCTTATTCCCTACATTAAACAGACATCCTATCAAAACTTAAAAAACAAGTGGGCGTTATTAGCTTCGCAAGGTCGGACCTTGCAAAAATCTAACTAGGGAAACGTCGTGGTTTTTGTAGCATTATTGTCGTTACAATCAGTATTATTAACCGAATAACCTGCCGGAGTAGAAGAACCGGTACACTGTAATGAAGAAGCGGGACGGTCCTCTGAATA
>PFRF01000023.1 GCA_002788395.1 Candidatus Levybacteria bacterium CG_4_9_14_0_2_um_filter_35_21
AGGTTATATCTAAAGAGGTTAGATAAATTTTGCTCGGTTTTCCAATTTTCTATCCGCAAAACAAAAATAATGCTAAAAACCAAAATTCCCGCTAAAAGAAAATATGATTTTTTTATCTTTTCATAAACGATGTGGGCAGAACCAAGTGCTATAAAGGGAACTAATAAATAAATCCAAAACGGATGCCCAAAAGATCCCTCCGGGAATAAAAGAATGTGGGTTATTGCAACGGCAAAAAAAGCAAAGAGTAAAAGATCAAAATTGTCCAGTTTTTTTCTAAGCAACTTTTTAACAAAATAATAAATGTAAATTCCGCTAAGTAAAGTAAAAACAGGATTTAAATAAACAATAAATCTTATCCAAAGTACTGCTCCCCAAAGAAGAGGCCAAAAGGGGAGGGAAAGAAGCCTTCCTACGCTTCTATTTAAAATAGCATCGGTAACATTTCCCAAACTTCCTAAAACGAGATAGGCATAGAAGATAAAAAATATTGCGGTTATGGTTGAGGTTAAAACAAGTAAAATACCCTCCTTTTTTTTGTTATTTTTCATCATTAAAGGAAATAAAAACGGGGTAAAATAAGTCATTGCCCAATCGGACAAGGTCCCTAAAACTACGCAAACCAGGGCAGAATAAAAAAAGATCTTACGGTTGCTCTTAACGTATTTAAAGCAAAAAAATCCGGTAGAAATTACAAAAAGAAGAGTCCAGGCACCTATATAATGAATCATCCTTCCGAAAGCAGTTGTTGCAGGAATTAAAACGGCAATTGTTAGAACTAAAATTCCAAAATTTGTTTTTTTAGCTTCTTTACCAAGTAAAAAAATCATAACTAGTCCTAAGAAAGCGGGGATTATCGCCGAAAGTCTGCCAATCCAAAAATCATAGCCCAAGACTTTATAGATAAAACTCATAAAAACGGTCATAAAAATTGGGTGGTGAAAATAGATTAATGGTTTTGCGGGAAGGTTTTTAGAAAGCGTAACAATTGCAGAAAATTTTGTGTTCAAAAGCCCCCAATTATTGTAGTTTCTGGCAACAAGCGAAAATACATTTTGGTCTGTTGCATTCGGTCCGACAAAGGGCATGTTGACGTACCGGGTAAAAAGATAAACAGAAAACAATAAACAGAAAACAATAAGCAAAATCTTTAGATAGTTGGGCTTCATGGCTTTAATTTTAGCATACTTAAAAAATGGAGATATTTTTCGGGATAAATCCTAAGATGCTTTAAATATTTATTTTTTAGTTATTCTTAAGAATCCCTTCGTTTTTCGGAGTTTCTAATTTTTTTAAAGCTTTTTCTTCGATTTGTCTTATTCTCTCCCTGCTGATACCAAATTTATCAGAGATTTCCTGAAGAGTTCTAGATTTTTCTCCTTTTAGGCCAAACCTAAGTTCGATAATTCTTCTCTCCCTGTAAGATAGAGTTTCTTCCAAAATGGTGCTTAAGTCTCTTCTTCTCTGATTAGCAGCAATAGTTTCTATAAGATCCGGATTCTTAAAGTCTTCAAGAAAATCTTCAAATTCAGAGTCTTTGTTGTCTCCAACTTTTGCATGAAGAGAAACCGTTCTACTTCTTTCATCAGCCTGCGTAGCCTCTCTTACTTCTGACTCATTCCATCCTAGCTCATCGGCCATTTCTGCAAATGTTAATTCATCTCCGTTATTTTTTGCTTTGAGTCTCTTAGTTTTCTCAATCTTATTTATTTTCTCAACCATATGTACAGGGACTCTAATACCTCTTTCCTTATCTGCAATCGCGCGGGTAATTGTTTGTTTGATCCACCAGGTTGCATAAGTAGAAAATTTATGCCCCCGTCTCCAATCAAACTTTTCAACAGCCCTAATAAGTCCAAAACTTCCTTCTTGAATTAGATCCAATAATCCCATGCTCTCGCAATGATAACGTTTTGCAATAGAGACGACTAATCTTAGATTTGATTCTGTTAATTCATGTTTTGCCTTTATGTCTTTTGCTTCTATTTTTTTGGCAAGATCAATCTCTTGAACAGCTGTTAGTAGGGGGTGTTGTCCTATTTCTTTAAGATATTGTTTAATAGAGTCTACGACAACAGTTGTATCGTATTCGTAAACAATTTCTCTCTCTCCGTTATTGTGATACAAGATCATATGGGTCGCATCATGAAAAATTACTTCTGCTAATTCAGCTTCTTCTTTCAGCTCCTCATCGGTCGGTTCGAGTTCTTCTTTCTTTTGAATTTCTGATTCTTTGATCTCATTAAAACTCTCAATTCCTAAATCTGTTCCTTCGGAATCATGTTTTTGGGGAATAGGGAATACTTTAACTTCCTGTCCGATTTTGCCGTTTCCGTTTCTGCAGTGGTTACTCTCGGGAGATTTTTGCTTTACAGCTGAATTTTTCGGAGCGGTCTCGGAAATTAATACAGATATGTGGTCCGGATTGCCGCTCTCGTTTACTTCTTCAGGATAACGTTTTAAATATTCTTGCAATTTTTCTCTTCTTCCGGCCAAAGCGAGTAATCCAATTTTTCTTAAGACAGAAATTTTTGCCAGAGGAATTTCAAGTTTTTCTGCAATTTCCTTAAATGATAGTTGTTGTATTTCGCGATATTCAATAACGCCTCTAATGTTATCCGGTAGTGAAAGAAAACAACTTCTTACCTCTTCGCTAGGAAGTAGTAAACTATCATTTCCTGCCAAGCTATCTAAAATGGCTATTCTTTCGAGATCTGTGACACGGTTTCTTGGAAGTTTTTCTCCGTCTTTAAAATATGACCCGTTTCCTTCCGGAAAGGGATAAAAAGGTTTTAAACAAGGTATTTCTTTCTCTGTCATGATATATCCTATAATATACACTTTTTGAGTTAATTTTTCAAGTGGTTTAAGAAAATGCTGAAATAATCTGCAGATTGATCATGCGGCGAAGTAGTTATAATTTTTTGGCAACAATAACGTAGTGGGTGAATAGGTCAGCCGGTCCAAAATAAAATTCAATAAGTTTAAATCCGGAAGCGTCCAATATTTCTTCAACATGTTTTTTAGATCTTGCCAGAGATATTTCTTCGGGATGAAGCCTAATGTTTTTTCTTAAAATATTATTAAAAATAAAATGGAGAGAATTTAAAAACATAACTGTTAAGCCAAATTTTGGAGGCCAAAAGAGGACAATTTTACCGTTTGTTTTTAAAATCCTTCTAAATTCTTTTAATATTTTAATGTTTTCTTCTTTGGTAAAATGCTCCATAACGCCTAGGTTATAAATACCATCAAAAGTTGCCGGTGCAACCGGAACATTAAAAATACTGGCTTGGATCAATTTTGCCTTTTCTCCGTGGGTAAGTTTATAAAGCTTAATTGCTTCCTTAGAGAGATCTAAAGCGGTAATTTTATAGCTATTTATAATATCTTCGTCTACTTGCCCTGTTCCTGCACCCGCATGTAAAAGGCTTGCTCCTTTTCTAAAATTTTTTTCTATAAAGGTATTTAAAACTTTTCTTATAATCAGTTGCCTGTAGAGTTTTGCAATTACCCTGTAAGCTGCTTGGGATTTGGTTTTTTCCTTTTTCCAATAACTGTCCCATTCCTTTTGTTCCTTAATTCTTTTTGTTTTTGTCATTTGGAAATTATAAGTGATTTTTTAAAAAAAATCACTAGCAGATATAAAATAAACTTGCGGTTAGTTTGCTTAGGTGGTATACTGATTTTATCTTAAGGAAAGGCAAAAATATAAAATCAAATATCAAAAATCAAATATCAAAAATGAGGGAATAAAAACTAGCAGTCCCCAGAGGGTCTCGTTTGCTAAATTTGCAGTGGTTAAGGCTACGTCAATGGCCGATTTAATGAAATCGACAAAATCTACTTTTATATCTCCTAAAAAAGGTGAAAGTCTGGAAGGAACGATTACAAAACTAAATACTTACGAAATCCTGGTAGACATTGGAGCAAAAACAGAAGCCGTGGTCTTAGAAAAAGACAAAAGACTTCTCCGAAACATAATGGGCATTTTAAAAGTCGGGGATAACGTTACGGTTTCGGTTTTAAATCCCGAGTCGGAATTTGGAAATCCGGTAGTTTCCTTAAGAAGATTTATGGAAGATAAGGTTTGGGATAAATTAAATGAATTACAAAAATCCCAAAAAGTAATCGAAGCAACAATTACAGAAGTGACCAGAGGAGGTTTTATTGTTACCGCAGATGACGCTCAGGGATTTCTGCCAAATTCACAGGCATCGTTTTTAGAAACCGGACAAGCTCCTCTAGGAAAAAAAGTCGCAGTTAATGTTTTAGAGTTAAGCAGGCTCCAGCATAAAATAATTTTTTCCCAAAAAGCGGGACAATCTATAGAGTTTGAAAAAGAAATAGGGGAACTAAAGCCCGAACAAAAAATTACATCAACTATTTCCAATATTACAACATTTGGTGTATTTGTTTCATTGCAGGGAAAGACGCATTTAATAGAAGGATTAATCCATATCTCGGAAATATCCTGGGAAAAACTTGTGGAAGTACCAAAGGAATTTAAAGCAGGGGAAAAAATTGAAACGGTTATTATTGGCTTTGATAAAAAGGCAGCAAGGGTAAATCTTTCCTTGAGAAGGTTAACCAAAGATCCTTTTGAAAAAGAAATGAGCAAATTTGAACCGGATAAAAAAGTATCTGCTTCTGTCTCCGAAGTTACGGCAAACGGAGTCTTATTTGATCTTGGAAACGGCATAGAAGGGATTATTAAAAAAGAAAAAGTTCCTCCAAATGTAACATACAAGGAAGGTCAAACGGTTTCCTTAACAGTTTCTATGGTCGATAAAAAAAGACGTAAAGTAATTCTTACTCCGATTTTAATGGAAAAGCCAATCGGATACCGATAAACTAAAAACTAATAACTTAGAACTAAAAAGAAATTGTTTTTAGCTATTAGCTTTTAGTTATTAGTTACTATGAAATCTTCAATTTCATTTGTCTGCCAGGAATGCGGATATGAATCCGCGCAGTGGATGGGTAAGTGTCCGGAATGTAACGAGTGGAACTCCTTAAAAGAATTCAGAATCAAGAATTCAGAATCAAGAATTAAGGGAGAAAAATTAAAACCCCAAACACCAATAGTTCCAAAAACTCTCAAAGACGTAATTTATCAGGAAAAAAGCAGGCTAAAAACAGGTTTTTTAGAAGCAGATGGTGTTTTAGGTGGAGGAATTGTGCCCGGAAGCGTGGTTCTTTTGGCCGGCGATCCGGGAATTGGAAAATCAACTCTTCTCTTGCAAATGGCCCTAAACATTTCAAATGGGACAAGAGAGACAAAGGGGTCAAAAGGGGCAAAAAAAACATCTGGAGCCTCTGTCTCTCCTGTCTCCTCCGGAACTTCAGTCTTGTATATCAGTGGGGAGGAATCGGAGCAGCAAATTAAATTACGTGCAAACAGAATTGGAGATGGTAGTAAAAACGATAACCTTTTGCTTTTATCTCTCACTGATACGGATGCTGTGGTTTCGGTAGTCGAAGAAATAAAGCCGGATTTGGTAATTGTTGATTCAATTCAAACTATGGAATCGGAGGGATTAGGAGGATTAAGCGGCAGTGTCGGGCAAGTTAGATATGCTACTTCGGCGTTTATCAAAGTTGCAAAATCACTTAATATTCCGTTTATTCTCGTCGGTCACGTTACTAAAGGAGGAATGGTGGCAGGGCCAATGGTTTTGTCACATATGGTAGACACGGTTTTATTTTTGGAAGGAGAAAAAAACACCGGGACCAGGATTTTAAGAAGTTTAAAAAACCGCTTCGGACCTGTGGACGAAGTAGGTGTATTTACTATGCAGGGAGAGGGAATGAAAGAAATCAAAAATCCCGAGCAAATCTTTTTAAGTGAGCAATCGGCGGATGCATCCGGTTCGGTTTTAACCGTCACTTTGGAGGGGACAAGGGCATTTTTAGTAGAAATTCAGGCACTTGCAGTATATTCAAAATTGCCTATGCCCAGAAGAGTGGCATCGGGAATAGATTACAAAAGATTGGAGCTGCTGCTTGCGGTTTTACAAAAACACTGCAGACTTCCCGTAGACACAATGGATATTTTTGTTAATGTTGCAGGAGGTCTTAAGCTTTCCGATCCGGCAGCTGATCTGGGAATTTGTCTTGCGGTTTACTCGAGTCTTAAAAACGTGCCGCTTAAAAAGACAATTGGAATTGCAGAAGTTGGTTTATTGGGGGAATTAAGAAGCGTAAACATGATTGAAAAGCGTATAAAACAAGCAAAAAAGCTCGGTTTTAAAAACATAATAACAGCAGAAACACAAAGGTCTTTAAACAATGTCCTTAGGACACTAGGATAGGCCCAGGGTGCATTATTTGTTAAGTTATGGCAAACAGTAAGGTTGTGAAAAAAGAATCCTCCGGCTGGCGGACAAAAACGGATAGGTTTTCGGCTTTTTCGCCTAAAGTAATCGCAATGATTGCAGAAGAGGTTGTTAAGAGGCTGCCTAAAAGACAAAACCCGGGAAAAAAGAAGAAAAAGAAAAACAAAAAGCTGGAAAATCCGATTTTTCTAGATACATCCGCAATTATTGATGGAAGAATCTTCGAAATTATAAACCTCAAGATTTTTAATGGGACATTTGTGATTTTAGAAAGCATACTGTTGGAATTAAAACACATTGCCGATTCTCAAGATCTAGTTAAAAGAGAGCGGGGAAGAAAAGGACTTGAGCTTTTAGAAAAACTTAAAAAAGTAAGGGGAATAAAAACAGTGTTTTTATCCGATGAACACGAGAAAAATTTGGAACTAGACAAAATTAAAGAAGTAGACGAAAGGCTTATTAAAGCAAGTAAAATCAACAAGGGTAAAATTATAACTTGTGACTATAACCTGGAAAAAAAAGCTACAATTAGCGGAATTGCCGCAATAAATGTTAATACCTTAGCGAACGTACTAAAAGTACGAGCTATTCCCGGAGAATCTTTTGAAATAAAGCTTTTGCATAAAGGAAAAGACATAACTCAGGGTGTCGGATACCTAGACGACGGAACAATGATTGTGGTAGAAAATTCTAGTGCCGAAGTGGGGCATACTGTAGACATTGTTGTTTCAAGAGTAATTCAAACAACTGCAGGAAGAATCCTCTTTGCTAAAAAGATCCGCTAGCTTCAGCAACTAGCCACTAGCCTTCAGTAATCAGTTTCAAAATTAACTAAGCGCTAGGTGCTAGTTGCTAGTTACTGACTTCATAAACTTAAAAGAGGTAGGGGAGCCTGCCCAACTCTCCTACCTCTTTTAAAACTATAAACTTTTTCTAAAATTAGCAATTTTGCTTCAATTTGTTTTCCTTAAAATATCAAACGGTATCAATTAAATCGTCAATTTTTAGCCTCGCTAATTTTACTTGACAAGATTTTTTAATTTTGATATTTAATCAACAAGGCATATAGTTTTATTCCTGCCTAAGGAACTATCTGCCCTTTTTCCAAGAGCATTGCTTATCGTACCTGAAATTATTGATCCGTGTAACGAAAGCGATGCTCTTTTTTATTTATAATCGCGTCAAACGCGACTAAAGAAATGCTACCGGGATATTAAGCCCTTTTTCCACTAATTTTTTAAATTGTTCTTTACCTTGTTTTAAAAGCAAATCCTCTTTGTAATCGGATAAACTTTTTCTAACATGCTTCTTGTTAAATTTAAAAAAACTTAGTTTCATACTTAGCCCAATTCTAACATAGCTTGTCAAGTATTGTCAAGCCTATAGCAAAAATACACCCAAAAAGTGGCAGACTTATAGTCTTTTTACAAAAGAAAAGACTGCAAAA
>PFRF01000038.1 GCA_002788395.1 Candidatus Levybacteria bacterium CG_4_9_14_0_2_um_filter_35_21
AAAAAGAGAAATGAGGCTAGTTTCTTTTCTATCAATTTTTCTTCTTTGCGGACTTTTGTATTTTAATCTTGATAATTCAAGCGTTTGGAATAACCGCTTTTTGCCTTATCTTAATTTTGGAATTTTATTTATGGCTGCGTATTTTTTAGGTTTTGTTTTAAGTAAGATTTGGGGGAAGGCTTGGTTTATCTCGTTAATTTTATTGGTTGTAATTATTTCTGCGTCTTTTTATCAGGTTAAAAAAAACACGTCTTATTCCTCTTTTTGGTTTAAGTGGAACTTTGAGGGTTATCAGACAAAACCGGAGTGGAGCAAGCTCAATGATCTTTTTAAAAAGCTTTCCGTACTGCCAAAAGGAAGAATTCTATGGGAATATAATGCTGCTTACGATAAATACGGAACACCAAGGGTTTTAGAAACATTACCGGTATTTGCAAAGCAATCAACTTACGAAGGACTTTTAATAGAATCAAGCCTATTTGGACCTTTTCATTTTATAAATCAGGCAGAAACGTCTGAAACGCCGACATCTGCGGTTGCAGGATTTACTTACCCACCGTTTGATTTTAAGAAGGGAATAGAGCACATGAAGCTTTCCGGAGTAAAGTATTATGTTCCATACACAGAAAAACTAAAACTGGAGGCAGATTCTAACTCCGACTCTCTTGTTAAAATTAGAGAAACAAGAGGAGGGTTTAGGGTATACGAGCTTAAAGAATCTTCTTTAGTTGATCCTGTTTCCGGCTTTTCTGTTAGCACCCAGGATAAAGATTGGCTTAAAAGGTCGATTGAATGGTATAAAGGAAATGATTTAGATAGACCGATTGTTTTTGCCAAAGATAATCAAGAAAAAGAAGAATTAGATAAATTTTTAAGTCTAAATTTTAATAAAGGAGGCAAAGCTAAAAATATAAAAATAGGGAAAGACTTTGTAGAATTTAAATCAGACTCGATTAACACTCCTTACATTGTAAAAACTACGTATTTTTCTACCTGGAAAGTTGAAGGGGCAAAAGGACCATACTTAATTTCGCCTTCCTACATGATGGTTATTCCAACTCAGGAAAACGTACGGCTCTATTTTACCTATGGAGTTATAGATTGGGGAGGACTTATTCTAACCGGCTTAGGAATTGGATACCTACTCTTTTTTAGAAAAGGCGCATCTTTTGATTAAAGAGCAATAGCTTCGCAAGGCTTGACCTTATTTCTTCGAAACGACAAAACCTAAAGCTGCAAATTTAGACCCACGAATTTAGAAGGTAAAATCAATAAAATACAAAACTATAAAATAAATATAAATAGGTTGTTGTATAATGCACTAGTGCATTATACAACAACCGGGAGAAGCCATTAAAGAAAAAAAGAAGAAGGAAAATGTAAAGGTAAAGTAAATAAGTCTTAAGAGTGTTTTATTTTGGAAGAAGTTAGAGTTTTACGTAGCCGCCGGCAGCTCGAATAGAGTAATTGGCTAGAGCAATAAGCATCTTTTTAAATTCTTCGAAGTTTTGCTCTGCTTCCAGCTTTTTAATTCCGATTTTTAAATCTCCGCTTCTTAGTTCGTAGAATAGTCTTGCTTTGGCAACGGTAATCCTGGTTAAATTTAAGACTCTTGATATCTGTGAATCCGTATAGTTGTCTTGTATAAGAATGGCAACGACTAATCTTTTAGCTACCATAATCTTTTCGTTTTTTGTTAAGAGACTATTCAGGAAAGAGGACATCTCCTGAGTGCTTCCGATTTTAGCAAGTACCATTTCCAATTTTTTAATTAATTCCTCTTCGGTTTTTTTGTCTAATCTAATCTTAGAAACTTGCGGCATATGTATAATACACTAGTGCATTATACAGTGGTTGTCAAGGGTTTGATCGAAGGTAGCCGCAAAGACAATCAAAGTAGATCGCGAAGGTGATTGAAGGAAGCAGAGGTAGCGAAGGTAATAAAAAGGGCTGAAGCAAACGGCGAGTTGGTAAAGCAAAGGAGGAAGGGTGTTAATCAGAGGTTCGTAGATTATGAAGTTATAGAGCCAAGAGCTTCTTGCCAAAAGAGAGGGAAAGGTTAAGGAAGGGAAGCCGTGTTGATGACCAGAAGCTTAGATGCTGATTATTAATGTAGAATTTTAGCTCTAAGCTTTAAGTTTGAAGCTTATTGATTGATATCTGGGGGAGTTACAGTTGTCGTTGTAGTTTTAACTGTAGGAGTTGGAGTTATTTTTGCTTCGGGTGCCGGAATTTTAAGCGGCGGGTTTTGCGGCGGGAGCTGTGCAGAAGGCGTGCTTACCTCCAGATTTCCTCCATTTGTCGGAGCTCCGTTTGGTTGCTCGCCACCATCAATCTTTTTTTGCAACGCTTCTATCTCGGCATTTATTTTCTTTAAAGATGGGGCATCAGCTACGACTAAAGTTTTGACTGTTTGATATTGACTAAGTGCGGATTTTAGATCTCCTTTTTGTTCCAGAGCATGTCCTAAATTATAATATGCATTGGAATAGTCCGGTTTAAGATTGATTGCAGTTTGGAATTCCTGAGCAGCTCTGTCCCAAGCGGAAAGCTGAAAGTAGATTCCACCTAAAACTATATGTTGCTGAGGATTGCTTGGGTCAAGAACAATTGCCTGTTGTGCGGTAAGTACGGCAAACTGATCCGCGTTTTGCCCAAAACCAATAAGACTTCTGTATATAGAAGAAAGATTTTGCCAATTTACCGCGTTTTGGGGAGAAATTGTTGCCGCAGTTCTGCCCGCGTTAATAGATTGCTGGATAAGGGTATAAATGGTTTGAGTAGTTTGCGCGCTCGGTGAAGATCCTTGCGGAATTTGGTTTGCGAGACCATTTGCAAGAGCTAAATTTGTCTGGGCAAAAATTCTCTGGTAAGCGTCGTTATCTTTAAAAATTTCGAGTGCTTTTGCCTGATTTTGGTATGTCTGGGTACCATCGTTTTTAGCAGCTGCAATTAAAGAATTCTGAAATAACACATTTGCCAAAACATAACGATAGCTATTATATGCGGTAAAAGCGGCAACTAAAATAATTACTATGGAGAAAAAAATAGGCAGCATAACACTTTTGCTTTGTTTAGTTTCCGGTTCAACAGACTCAAAAGATATCAAACCCCTTTTAAATGCTACTAACTGTAATTCTATATCATAAACCTTATTGGAATGTCTTAATCCAATATTTGCCGAGAAAAGACCCAGCAATATAAAAAACAGCACTAAATTTAAAAACGAGAAGGGAAGTAAGAACAATAATACTGCCGCAACCGCTAAAGCGGGAAGCATTGGTTTTTCCTTAATTGCCTTATATATTAAATAGAAAAAACTAATAAAGCCTAGGATTCCGGTTGTTGCCAAGATTTCAAGGATAAAGCTTGATGATTTATAAAAAGTGAATGCCCACAGGTTTTGGTTCATGTTAAAACTTGCTTGTTTAAACCTGGTAAAGTCTGTTCCGTAAGTTCCAAAACCGCTGCCAAAGAAAAAGCCCTGCGCAATCCTGCCTGCATCCTGGGAAATTGCCGCAAATGCAGTTTGAAAACCGGTTTCGAAAGGAAGTATCGCAGGTTTTTGCTTTGCTACTAATTGATAAACAGTTATAACAAGCCCTATTAATATAATAATTCCGGCAACCGTAAAGACCGCCTTTGTCCCTTTAAATGTTTTTAGCTGTTCTCCTGATCTTACGGCTTGTACAATCGGAAATGCGGCAATTGGTAAAATTAAGGCAAGGTAAATTGCCTGGTCAAGTAAAGATCCGAGAGAAGAAAATGTCTGAGTTTTAGCAAACTCAAATGGGAGGACATAAATTTTAAGAAAAGATAGGACTGTCAAAACCGAAACAACTGCCGCTCCTGTTAGTAACGATGCTTGTAGAAATTCTACAGATCTTTTATTTTTAGCAAAATTAACAACTGCAAAAAAGGCAAGAATAGTAAAAAGAAATGGGAAAAAAGCAATAAGCGATTCAATTCTATTTACGGCAAGAAGCGAAGAGGCAAAAACTGCAACCGTAAAAAGACCAATAGGTAAGTCGAATGGTGTTCTCCTTAGTTTTACGGATTTTTCCAGGATTGCTTTTACTCCAAATGCTACGAATATTATTATTAGTCCTGCGATCAAGACTACTTGTTTTGGAAGAGTAAAGGGGTCCGTTGTTGCGGCTGTAATTATTAATGGTAATCCCAAAAATAAAACTCCCAATATAAATATAGACATGCTGTCTAAATAATTAATGAGTCCTTTTTTAGATTCCATAAGCTTATGTTAAAGCCGTAAAAGTATAATGTCAAGGAGAAAAATAAAGCAATCAGGGATTGCCCTTTTTCTCCAATTTCAAATTCTTAATTCTTAATTTCTAATCAATTTATTAATTTTTAAATCTTGAATTCCTCATTGTTTTTTACACATTTCGATAATTTCTTCAGCAAACTTAGTCGTTCTTTCCTCTAAGTCGTATTTTGTTTGTTTTTTAGTTTCTGTCACTTTGATTTTGATTAAAAATTTTAAATTTTAAATTAAAAATTGTTACGGTGATCCCGTTAATGGGTTATAACGAACCGCTACTTCCTGATTCATTATTTGTTTTAAGGAGTAGGGGAAAGTTATTCTTCAATAATTAAATTTTCAATAATTTTATAATCGTCTTCTTCTAAAACAAAGCTTTCATAAGACAAGCTGTCTGTATTTTTAGAAAAAGAATCTAATATTTCATCCGGGGAAATCCATTCCGTTTTTCTTTTCCCAATATATTCCTCAAACGAGCAAACCTGAGCCTCCAAGGCCTCGCCTTGGAGGCGTGAGAGGGCTTGTTTATGAATGTATTTTGATAGATAGAGAAATTGGACGTCAGAATCTACTAAAACGGCTTTATAAACTCCTTGATACAAAGATCCAACTCT
>PFRF01000005.1 GCA_002788395.1 Candidatus Levybacteria bacterium CG_4_9_14_0_2_um_filter_35_21
ATTTTCGGGGCAAAAATTAACAAAGTATTATTGGCGCAAGCTGTAAGAGTTTACCTAGCTAATCAAAGAAAAGGAACGCATTCTACTAAAACCAGAGGCGAAGTAGAAGGTTCTACGGCTAAAATTTATAGACAAAAAGGAACAGGGAGAGCAAGACACGGTTCCAAAAGAGCTCCTATCTTTGTTAAGGGAGGAGTTGTTTTTGGCCCAAAACCAAGAGATTATTCACTTAAATTGCCTAAGAAAATGAGAAGATTAGCTTTGTTTTCTTCTCTTACGACAAAAAAGGATGAAGGAAAGATTGTAGTTTTATCAGGACTTGAAAAAATTGAAGCAAAAACAAATAAAATGGCAGACGTCGTTAAGAATTTAAATCTTGAAGAAAAAAATAAGAAGATTTTACTTATTACACCGGACACAATAAATGCGTTTGAAAATGTTTATAAAGCAACAAGAAATTTAAAAGGGGTTAGTATCGTAAGCGCAAAAATGCTAAATACATATGAAGTTTTAAATTCAAAAACGGTGTTACTAATGAAGGCTTCGATAGAAGTATTAGAAAACAATTTTTTAAAGGAGAAACTAGCTAAATGAGTATTCTTATTTCACCAGTAATTACAGAAAAATCAATGGACAATGCCGGAAAAGGAAAATTCACTTTTAAGGTATTTGATGGAGCGGATAAATTATCTATAAAAAAGGAAGTTGAAAAGAGGTTTAATGTAAACGTCTTAGCAGTCACGACAATAATAGTTAAGGGAAAAGTTAAAAGATCCGGAAAAAAAAGAATGGAAAAAAGAACGTCTAATTGGAAAAAGGCAGTTGTTACTTTAAAAACAGGACAAAAAATTGCTTTATTTGAGCTAGGAGGAAAATAGTAAACATGAAAAATAGATTAAAAATTATAAAAAAGAAAAATTCAGGTAGGGATTTTAGCGGAAAAGTTGTTGTTAGACATCAGGGTGGACAGCATAAACGTTTTTACAGAATTATTGATTTTAAAAGAAATAAGTTTGGTATTTCGGGAAAAATTGCGGCAATAGAATATGATCCCAATAGAACTTGTGACATAGCTCTGGTACAATACACGGATGGTGACAAGAGATATATTCTCTGCCCGGAAGGTTTAAAACTTAATGATACCGTAATTTCAGGCCCGAATTCCGAAATAAAAATAGGGAATGCGCTTCCTCTTTCGGAAATTCCTGTTGGAACAGTAATTCATAACGTTGAGCTAACGTCCGGAAAAGGTGGTCAAATTGCAAGAGGAAGTGGAACAGCCACTACGGTTCAAGCAAAAGAGGGAGATTTTGCTCATTTAAAGCTTCCATCGGGAGAGATTAGAAAAGTAAGAATAAAAAATTATGCAACAATTGGTAATGTCGGTAACGCAGAATGGAAGAACGAAGTAATCGGTAAAGCGGGTCGAAAAAGAAATATGGGAATTAGGCCAACAGTTAGGGGAGTTGCCCAAAATCCAAGATCTCATCCACATGGAGGAGGAGAAGGCCGAAGCGGAATTGGAATGCCCACTCCAAAAACTTATGCGGGCAGACCGGCAGTTGGCAATACCAGAAAAAAGAATAAACATTCTAATAAATATATAATGCAAAGGAGGAAAAAATAATATGTCAAGAAGTAGTAAAAAAGGCCCATACATAGATCCAAAACTAATTAAAAAAGTTTTAAAACAAAAACAAATGGGAGATAAAAGTCCAATTAAAACCTGGGCAAGAGCAAGTGTAATTTCTCCGGAATTGGTTGGTTACACGATGGCCATTCATAATGGTAAAAATTTTATAAATGTTTTTATTACAGAGGGAATGGTCGGTCATAAATTAGGAGAATTCTCACCAACGAGAACATTTAGGACTCATGGTAGAGTTGTTGCAAGAGAAATATCTAAGACTTAAAAATATGGAAATAGTAGCACAAACAAAATCGGTAAGAGTTAGCTCCAGGAAGGTAAGGCTGGTTGCAGATGCGATCAGAAAACTTTCGGTCCAAGATGCAATAAAAGCCTTGGAAGTAATTAAAAACAGAGGAGCGTATTCTTTGGAAAAAACTTTAAAGAGTGCAATTGCAAATGCGATAAATAATGTGCAGCTTTCAGAAGAAACATTGTTTATTAAGTCAATTGACGTTGACAATGGATCTGCCCTTAAGAGGTTTCATGCCTCGACCAGAGGAAGGATTCATCCCTACAAAAGAAGAAGCAGCCATATAAGAATTACATTGGCGGTAAAGTCAACAAATAAGGTTCAAGCTGTTAAAAATAAAGAATCCGCCTCTGTCACCTCAAAGGCGACTACGGTAAAAAAATGGGAGGAGGATAAATAATGGGACAAAAAGTTAATCCAACATTATTTAGACTAGGTCCCGTATTTAACTGGAGCAGTAGATGGTTTGATGATAAGCAATATAAAAAAACCTTACTTGAAGATTTTAAATTAAGAAAAGCATTAATGGAAAGGCTTAAGAATGCCGGCATATCTTCTATAGAAATAGAAAGATCAATAAATAGCGTTAAAATTATAGCTTATGTTTCAAGACCGGGTATGGTAATTGGAAGAGCAGGATCGGGATTGGAAGAATTAAAAGAATTCCTATACAAAATTTTAAAAATTAAAAAAGACGTTAAAAATGTTAGAAAAATTGACATAAGAGTGGAGCCAATAAAAGAGCCAAATCTGGACGCTTATTTAGTGGCAAAAAATATTTCCGATCAGTTATTAAGGCGTCTTCCTCACAGAAGAATTATGGCTCAAACAGTGGATAAGGTAATGGGCTCCGGTGCAAAAGGAATAAGAATTGTTTTAGCTGGAAGAATCGGTGGAGCGGAAATTGGTAGAGTGGAGAAACTTCAGAGGGGTAAAGTTCCACTATCTACAATAAGAGAACATATCATTTACGCTAGTGTTCCCGCGCTGACAAAAAAAGGATACGTTGGGGTAAAGGTTTGGATTAATAGACCGGAGGACAAATAATATGTTATTGCCAAAAAGAGCAAAATACAGAAAACAACAAAGAGGTAGATTAAAAGGGATCTCTGGAAACGGAACAAAAGTTTCCTTTGGAGAATATGGTCTTTTGTCGGAAAGCATAGGATGGATTTCATCCCGCCAAATAGAGGCAGCAAGAAAATCCATAACACATTACACGAAAAGAGGGGGAAGAGTCTGGATTAGAATTTTTCCGGACAAGCCGGTTACAAAGAAACCGGCAGAAGTTAGAATGGGGGGAGGAAAAGGAGAAGTTAGCGAGCATGTTGCTCCGGTACGACCGGGCAGAATGCTTTTTGAGATTAGCGGAGTTGCAAAAGAAATGGCTTTGGAGGCGCTAAGACTTGCCTCCCATAAGTTACCGGTAAAAACAACAATTATAAGTAAAAACTAATATGAAAACAAAAGAAAAGAAAGATTTATTAACAAAAGATTTAAAAGAATTAAGAAATATGCTAAAAGATGCCAGAAATGCGCTTTTTTCACTTAGGATGGAAAAGGCACAGGTGAAATTGAAGGATCCAAGATCAATTTTTCATAAAAGAAAAGAAATTGCAAAAATTTTAACAGTTCTAAAAAGAAAGGAGTACGAAAATGCAAAAAAAGCTTAAAGGAAAAATTGTTTCATTAAAAATGCAAAAAACAGCAGTTGTAGAGGTGCCAAGAATTGCTCCTCATCCGCTTTACAAGAAACTTATTAGAAGAAGTACCAAAATAAAGGCGGACACGGGAAGCTTGGAGTTAAAACTTGGAGATCAGGTTATAATAATTGAAACAAAACCAATCTCAAAAGACAAAAAATTTAAAATATTGGAGGTAGTTAAATGATTCAACATAGATCAATTTTAAAAGTCGCAGATAATTCGGGGGCAAAACGCTTAATGGTAATACAGGTTTTTGGTGGATCTAAGAGAAAATTTGGATTTATCGGAGATATTTTAAACTGTGTTGTCAAAGAAGCAGCTCCAAATGCTCAAGTTAAACACAGCGAAATTGTAAAAGTAGTTTTAGTTAGAAGTAGGAAGGAATACAAAAGAACGGATGGGTCATATATTAGATTCTCCGATAACGCGGGAGTTTTAATAGATAATATTAAAGATAAAAACCCAAGGGGCACTAGGATTTTCGGTCCAATCGCAAAAGAAGTAAAAGATAAAGGTTTTGCAAAAATTGCCAGTATGGCACCGGAAGTAGTTTAAAAATATGAAAAATCAAAAATCCCGTTTTGATGGCGGAATAATCAAAAAATTTAGAAAAGGAGACGAAGTAAAAGTAGTAGCCGGAAAAGAAAAAGGCAAAAAAGCCAAGGTGGAAAAGGTTTTGCACAAAGAGGGAAAGCTTTTAATTGAAGGTGTAAATTTATACAAAAAACATCTTAAGGCAAAATCGCAAAACCAAAAATCGGAAATAATTACAATTTCCAAGCCCCTGCCACTTGCTAACATTGCCTTAATTTGTCCAAAATGTCACAAACAAACAAGGGTTGGTTTTAAAATTGAAAAAAGTCAAGCAATTAGAATCTGTCGAAAATGTAAAGCAGAAATATAAATATGAATTTACAAGAAAAATTTATAAAAGAAATAGTAGGTCAATTAAAAAAAGAGTTGGGAATAAAAAATAATATGGCACTTCCGAAGCTTTTAAAAATTGTTGTAAATATGGGGGTTAAAGATGCTCTTTTGGACAAAAAAAGTGTAGAAAAAGCAGCCGGAATTCTCGCTCAAATATCAGGACAAAAACCGAAGGTTACTAAAGCCAAAAAATCAATTGCAACATTTAAATTGAGAGCAGGAGACGAAGTTGGCTTAGCAGTTACTTTAAGAGGGAAAAGAATGTATGATTTTTTTGAAAAAATTACAACAATTGTTTTACCCAGATTAAGAGATTTTCATGGTGTTAAAACAACAAGTTTTGATAAACATGGAAATTATACTCTTGGGTTTGTTGAGTCGGCAGTTTTCCCCGAGATAGATCTGGCAAAAGTTGATAAAATACAAGGACTTGAAATAAGCATCGTAACGACAGCAAGAGATAACAAGGAAGGCTTTGCTTTGCTAAAAGCTTTAGGAATGCCTTTTAAGAAATAATATGGCTAAAAAATCAAACGTAGTTAGAGCTGCGCAAAAACAGAAATATAAGGTTAGGGAAAAGAACAGGTGTAATATTTGTGGAAGATCAAGAGCTTACATGCGAAGATTTGGAACATGCAGACTTTGCTTTAGGGAGCTAGCATCGAAAGGAGAGCTTCCGGGAGTTGTAAAGGCAAGCTGGTAACTTAATAAGAATATGAATTATCAAATAGCAGATTTTATTATAAGAATTAAGAATGCGGCACAGGCAAATAGAAAACAGGTTATCTTGCCCTATTCAAAATTAAATAAAGAGGTAGGAAAAGTATTGGTTAAAAATGGATTTTTAGAAGATATTAAAGAGTTGGAAAATGAGGGAAGAAAAACATTATTTGCAACAGTTAAATATTATAAAAGAATTCCGATTCTAAGTGGAGTAAAGATTATTTCCAAGCCTTCACTTAGAGTTTACGGAACGATTGAAGATATTTTAAAAATAGAAAGAAAAGGAAAGAAAACAGTAGTTATCTCTACGAGTCAGGGCATTATGGTTGGGAAAGAAGCAAAAAAGAAAGGAATAGGCGGAGAAATAATTTTCGCTATTTGGTAGTTCGACAGAGCTCACTATAAATAAAGATATGTCAAAAATTGGAAAAAAAGAAATTATTATTAAAGAAGGCGTAATAGTTGTTTTGGAAAACGATGTCGTAAGAGCAACCGGACCAAAAGGAACAATGCTATTTCCTTTACCAAAAGGAATAAAAATTAATATAGAAAATGGTAAAATAAATGTCTCTCAGAAAAAAGAAAACGATCCTGAAACGAAAGCGCTTTTCGGATTAACAAGGGCATATGTTGCAAATATCATTACGGGTGTTTCAACAGGATTTGAGAGAAAATTAGAGTTAATAGGAGTTGGATATAGAGCTCAGGCATCAGGTTCGTCTTTAACTCTTTCGGTGGGATTTTCTCATCAAGTTAATTTTAAAGCACCTGAAGGGGTTACTTTTGCAGTTTCGGAAAATATTATAACTATTTTCGGAGCGGATAAGGTTTTGGTTGGAAATACCGCCGCAAAAATTAGAGCGATCAGACCGCCGGAACCATATAAAGGAAAAGGAATAAAATACGTTGGAGAAAAAATAAGAAGAAAAGCAGGAAAGGCGGCAAAAGCCGTAGGAGCAAAATAAAATGGAAAAGAAAAATAATGTAAATAAAAAAACAAGAAGAAAAATAAGAATCAGGTCAAAGGTTCAGGGTATTTCAGAGAGACCAAGGCTTTCTGTTTATAGGTCAAATAAATATATTTATGCACAAATTATAAATGACGAAAAAGGAGAAACCTTAATTGGGATATCGGAAAAAGAATTACCGGGAAAAGAAAAAATAAATAAAACAGAAAAAGCAAAAAATTTAGGTAAAATAATTGCTAAAAAAGCAATTGCTAAGAAAATCAAAAAGGTCGTTTTTGACAGAGGAAATTATGCATATCATGGAAGAGTAAAAGCGTTAGCGGAGGGAGCAAGAGAAGGAGGTTTAGAATTCTAATGGCAGACATGCGAAGAACTTTTGAAAATCAAGTAAAAGAGTACGAAGAGGAAATAGTTCAAGTTAATAGGGTTTCCAAGAAAACTAAAGGTGGAAATAAAATAGGATTTTCTGTTTTAGTAGTCGTTGGAAATAGAAATGGAAAGGTTGGAGTTGGTTTGGGTAAAGCGCCGGATGTCTCCTCGGCAATTAAAAAAGGAGTTTCAATTGCTAAAAAACATGCAATAGAAATACCGATTGTAAACGGAACTATTCCCTTTGAGCATAAGATTAAACTAGGTGCTGCAAAAATATTGTTAAAACCCGCACCTCCGGGAAGCGGAGTAATCGCAGGAGGAGCCGTAAGAAGCGTAGTCTCTTTAGCCGGTATTCAAAATATTTCGTCTAAGGTACTGGGAACAGGTAATCAGGCAAGTAACGTTTATGGAACAATGGAAGCTTTAAAACAAATATCGGCAAGATATTATAGAGAAAAGGCTATTAGGGGAGCGTCTAAAAAATGAGCGCATTAAACGAACTTAAAAAAATTAAATCAAAAACTAACAGAAGATTAGGTCAGGGACATGGTTCCGGTCGTGTAAAAACCAGCGGAAGAGGAACGAAAGGACAAAAATCTAGAAATAAAGTTCCAATTTACTTTGAAGGAGGAGGACTTCCTCTTATTAAAAGACTCCCCTTCCATAGGGGAAAAGGTAAAAATAAAGTATTTAAGAAAAAACCAATCGGAATTAATGTTAAAGTCTTAAATCTTCTTAAAAAGGATAGCGTTGTAGACATTAAAGCTTTAGTAGAAAATAACATTGTTGTTAAAGATGACGCAAAAACATATGGAGTAAAAATTTTAGGAGACGGAGAGCTAACAATTTCTTTAATTGTTAAATTACCTGTAACAAAGGGTGCAGAAAAGAAGATTCTAAAAGCCGGCGGCCACGTCGAACGCGACACGCCTGAGGTAAGCAATAAAATTGGAAAGTAGGATAAATTAAGTCGCTTATAATACAGCCGGCGGAAAAATCAAAAAATCCTAAATAAATGAATAGTATTTTCACTGTTTTTAGAAACAGCATTAAATCACCGGATGTTCGAAAAAAACTGTTATTTACAGCCGGAATTTTTATAATATTCAGAATTTTTGCTCATATTCCTGTTGCAGGAGTAAACCTCGCTCAATTAAAAGCTCTTTTTGCACAGAATCAGTTTCTATCGCTTCTTGATATTTTTTCCGGAGGGACCCTTGCTAATTTTTCCGTAATGGGACTTGGATTAAATCCTTACATTAATGCATCAATAATTTTACAACTTCTTACAATGGTTTTTCCCAAGCTTGAAGAACTTTCTAAAGAAGGAGAATCCGGAAGGCAAAAGATAAACCAGTACACAAGGTTTTTAACGGTTCCTCTTGCAGTTTTACAAGCTTTTGGGATGTACGCGCTTTTAAGAAACCAGGGAATTATTTTAAATCTAAGTCCGCTAAATATCATTTCTTTTCTGGTCACTATGACAGCTGGAACAATGCTTTTAGTCTGGTTTGGAGAATTAATAACAGAAAGAGGAGTTGGTAATGGAATATCGCTTCTAATCTTTGCCGGAATCATAGGAAGGCTTCCTGTTGTTTTTGGGCAAACAATTTCTACGATAACTGCGGAGAATATATTTAATTTAGGGGTGTTTCTGGTAATGTCCTTAATAGTTATAGGATCAATAGTTACAATTAATGAAGCTACAAGACAAATTACCGTTTATTATGCAAAAAGAGTGAGAGGAAATAAAATGTATGGAGGACAGCAAACCCATCTTCCTTTAAGACTTAACCAGGCGGGAGTAATACCGATTATTTTTGCTGTTTCTTTAGTTTTACTTCCTTCGATGGTCGCAAATTATTTAGTTGCTTCAAAAAATCCCATGCTTCATAATGGAGCACTTTTTGTTACAACCTGGCTTAATCCCGATGGATTTGCTTACAATCTTATGTACTTTTTACTTGTTGTAGGATTTACTTATTTTTATACTGCTGTTGTTTTCAATCCAAAGAAAATTTCCGAGGAAATTCAAAAATACGGCGGTTTTGTTCCGGGAGTTCGTCCCGGTGTGCAGACGGCGAAATATTTAAACTATATATTAACCCGTATAACTTTGGCAGGTGCTTTATTCTTAGGTACGATTGCTATATTTCCGACAATTGCTAAATCGTTTACAAATATTCAAAATTTAATGCTGGGAGGAACAGGGGTTTTAATCGTGGTTTCGGTTGTTTTGGAAACAATAAAGTCGATAGAAGCTCAACTTGTAATGAGAAATTACGAAGGATTTAAAAAATAATCCTTCGACTTTATTCGGGATAAAATATGAAGATAATTTTAATTGGCATTCAGGGAGCAGGAAAATCAACTCAAGGAAATTTATTATCGGAAAAATTAAATATTCCATATCTTTCTACAGGACATATCTTTAGAGACCTTGCGAAAGAAAAAACTTCGGAAGGCAGATATATTAAGGAAACAGTAAATTCCGGATATTTAATTCCCGACGATAATGTGTTAAAAATTGTCAGTGACTATCTTCATCGTTCTGCATACGAAAATGGTTATATCTTGGATGGATTTCCCCGAACAATTACTCAGGCAAAAGCTTTTGAGAACGGAATAGATAAGGTAATTTATCTTAAAGTTTCGGACAAAGAAGCCTTATGGAGGCTTTCAGGAAGAACGGATGATAGAGAGGATAATACTTTAGCCGCAATAAGGATGAGAATAAATCTTTTTCACGAATTTTCGCAACCGGTTTTAAATTATTATAAAGAGAAGGGAATATTAATAGAAATTGACGGAGAGAAATCGGTTGAGGAAATAAATGACGGAATAATCTCAAAAATTAAATAATCTCCGGATAACTTTCTAAAAAAACCATGAAAAAAGGATTTATTGTTGCTATTGACGGTCCGGTTGCAGCCGGAAAAGGTACTATAGCGCCCGTTCTTTCGGAAAAATTGAATGGGTTTTATTTGTATACCGGAGCAATGTATCGTTGCCTTGCGCTCCTTTGTATAGAGAAAAAAATAGATGTTAAAAATAGGGAAGAAGTTGTACCCCTTCTTAAAGACATTGGGATCCGTCTTAACGGAAAAAAAGTTTTTTTAAACGGAAAGGACGTTTCGGAAAGAATTAAAGAGCGTGACGTGGCAAGAGCAGTGCCTTTTGTTGCACTTATCTTCGAGGTTAGAGAAGAAATGGTTAACAGACAAAGAAAAGCTGCCGGAGAAATGATAGAGAATTGGCAAGCGGTTGTTCCGGAGGTATACAATACGGGATTGTCTCTAAAAAGTGGTCCGTTAATTGTTGCAGAGGGAAGAGATGTTGGAACTACAATTTTTCCCGATGCCGAACTTAAAGTTTTTCTAACGGCAAATCTTGAAATAAGAGCAGAAAGAAGACTAAAACAGCTTCACGAAGCAGGCTTTACTGGGCTTAGTTTAAACAAAATACTGGAGGATGTAAAAAGGAGAGACGAACAAGATTCGGAGAGAGAAATAGATCCTCTGCCTTCTGATCCTAAAGCGCTTGGATATTTTATTATAGATAACTCCGGTCTTTCCGAAGAAGCAACTTTGAATGCAATAATTAACGAGATAAAGAAAAGGGATTTAATCAATGATAATAGTTAAAACAAAAGAAGAAATAGAAAAAATGAGAATTGGCGGGAAAATCCTTGCAGACGTTGTTTTCGAGGTTCTAAACAGGGCAAAACCCGGAATAACAGAGCTTGCATTGGAAAAATTTGCAGAAGAATTAATAATTAAAAAAGGAGGTTTCCCGGGTTTTAAAAAGGTAAAAGGATATAAATTTGCAACCTGCATTTCCACAAACGACGTAATTGTTCATGGTATTCCCGGAAATTATTCTCTTAAAGAAGAAGATGTTTTTGGACTTGACTGTGGAGTTTACTATGAAGGGTTTTTTACAGACATGTCGGAGACGATACGCGTCCGAAATTCGAAATTCGAAATTCGAAATTCGAAATTAGATGAGATAGATGAGTTTTTAGAAACAGGAGGGTTTGCCTTAAACGAGGCTATTAAAAAGGCAAAGATTGGGAATAGGGTCGGACATATTTCTAAAACAATTCAAGACATAGTAGAAGATAAAGGCTATTCGGTGGTTAGGGATTTGATCGGGCATGGTGTGGGAAGAAAATTACACGAAGAACCCGGGATTCCGGGATATCTGGTGGGAAAAATAGGAAACACATCCTTACTTAAAGAAGGAATGACAATAGCGATAGAGGTAATATACAATATGGGGAAATCAGGGATTAGGTACTCCGATGATCAATGGACAATTAGAACTCAAGATAAAAGTCTTTCGGGCTTATTTGAACGTACGGTAGCAATAACTAAAAAGGGTCCGGTAATCTTAACAAGATAGTATTGCTGTTTTCAGGCTGATTTGCTATAATGGTTTTAACCAAAAGACAATCGCTTAAATTGGCGATTGTCTCTCTTTGGTCAATTTATAATTATGGCTCATCAAGGGTCATTCGAAGTACAAGGAATAGTAGAAGAATCATTGCCCAATACTCTTTTTAGGGTAAAGTTGGATAATGGAGACATTATTCTTTGTCATCTTTCGGGAAAAATGAGAATGAACTATATTAAAATTTTACCGGGAGATAAAGTAAAAGCAGAAATGACACAGTACGATAAAACTAAAGGAAGGATAATTTATAGATCAAAATGAAAGTTCAGGCAAGTATTAGACCAAGATGTACTAAATGTAAAATAATAAAACGCAAAGGTGTTTTAAGAGTTATTTGTGAAAATCCAAGGCATAAACAAAGACAGGGATAGAACCAGAAACTGGCAATCAGCGTCTAGCAACTAGTTAAGAAACTGAATACTAATGGCTAGAGACTAAAAATATGAGAATATCAGGAATAAATTTACCGGATGAAAAAAGAGTTGATATAGGACTTTCTTATCTTTATGGAATAGGAAGGAGTAACGTCACCAAGGTGCTTGAAAAAGCAGATGTTGACGCTTCGATAAGAATAAAAAACCTTTCGGAAGACGAGCAAAAAAGAATACAAAAAGTTTTGGAGGCTTATAAAATTGAAGGAGATTTAAAAGTAGAAATTACGGGAAATATAAAAAGGCTTAAAGAGCTTGGTACATATAGAGGTATGAGACATAGTAAAAGTCTTCCTGCAAGAGGACAAAGAACAAGATCAAATGCCAGAACCAAAAGAGGAAAGAGGCTTACTATTGGAGCAATTAAGAAGGAAATGGCAGTAAAAATGGAAACAGCGGTAAAAACAAAACCCGCCGGAGGTAAATAATAATGGCTAAAAAAAATCCGCCAGCTGGCGGAAAAACAACAAAAACAGCTAAGAAAAAAAGTACTCTTAAAGTTACGGAGCATGGAAAGGTGTTTGTTTCGGCAACTTTTAATAATACTTTGGTGACATTTACGAATGATAAGGGAGATACGATTGCTTGGAGCACGGCAGGAGCTAGCGGATTCAAGGGAACCAGAAAATCTACGCCTTTTGCGGCAACTTCAGCAGTTGAGCAAGCAGCTAGGAAAGCAATCGAAAAGGGTCTAAGAACAGTCGAGGTTTACGTTAAAGGGCCCGGATCAGGCAGAGATGCATCTTTACGTGCGATTAAAGCAGCAGGTCTTTCTATTTCTTTAATTGCAGATGTTACGCCTATTCCACATAATGGACCAAGGGCAAAGAATAAGAGGAGAGTTTAATGGCTAGATATACAGGACCAAAACATAAATTAGCAAGAAAAGTTGGAGTAAACCTTTTAGATAAGACTTCCAATAGTCTTCAGAGAAGGTTAAATGTCCCGCCGGGAGTTCATGGTAAAAAAAGAAAAAGAAGATTATCGGAATACGGGCTCCAGATGAAGGAGAAGCAAAAAGCAAAAATTACCTACGGACTTTTAGAAAAACAGCTTAAAAATTTAGTTAAAGCTGTTCAGACAAAAAAAGGTGAAACAGGAGAAATGATACTTTCTCTTCTTGAAACAAGACTGGATAATATGGTTTATAGGTTAGGTTTTGCAAAAACTAGAATGAATGCCAGGCAATTTGTTTCGCATGGTCATATTTTGGTTAATGGCAAGAAAGTAACAATACCGTCTTTCCAGGTAAAAATTGATAGTGAAATAACTATTGCTGAAAAGATAAAACAAAACCCACAATTTTTATCGGCAATGGAGGAAAAAGAAGGAAATGTTTTACCTTTTTTAAAGAAAAACAAATTATCAGGAAAGTTAGTTAGGATGCCAAAGAAGGACGATTTGGAAATACCATTTGATATGCAATTGATCATTGAATATTACTCAAGATAATGCTAAAATAGTTACTTATGATTGAACCATCGTTTAAAGTTAAAGAAGAAAAGATAACGGCAGATTTTGGAGAGTTTGTAATTGAGCCTCTGGAACCTGGATTTGGGCACACACTTGGAAATGCCCTAAGAAGAGCTCTTATGGTTTCTATTCCTGGAGCTGCAGTAACTTCCGTTAAAATTTCCGGAGTAAAACATAAATTTTCTACAATCCCCGGTGTTAAAGAAAATGTTGTAGATCTATTAATAAATATTAAAGGATTAAATTTTAAGCTTTTAGATTCAAAAACAAGTAGTACGGTAAAATTATCGGTAAAAGGTCCAAAGGAAGTTACAGCTAAAGATCTTGAACTTCCCGAAGACGTGGAAATTATTAACAAGGATCATTATATTGGTTCTTTAACAGATAAGAAAGGAAAGTTAGAAATTGAGTTTACAATCGAAAAAGGGTTGGGCTATTCCTTGGCAGAAGAAAGAAAAATAAATACACTAGGAGTTCTTCCAACAGATTCTATATTTACTCCTGTTACGAGAGTAAATTACGAAGTTTCTGCAACCCGCGTTGGAAGACAAACAAACTTGGATAAATTAATCCTAAGTATTTGGACAAATGGAGTAGTTGGTCCAAGAGAAGCGTTAGATGCAGCTTCAAAGTTATTAGCTTCCTATTTCTTTCATCTTTATGAGCCGCAAGCAAGTATTGTACAGGAGCATACTACATCAGCAAGCACATATTCAGAAAGTCTTCTTAAAATGACAATAGATGAATTAGACTTACCGACAAGAATTTATAATAGTCTTAGAAACGGTGGGATAGAGACGATAGGTCAGTTACTAGAAACACCCCGAAAAGACTTGGTATCCATGAGAAACATGGGCGGAAAATCAATTGTAATAATAGAAGAAAAACTTAAAGAAAAAGGAATAACCCTTACGGCTTAATCTCTAAATTCTAATATCTAAATCCTAAATAATTTTCTAATTTCCAAAATTCGAATTTTGAATTTATTTGGAATTTATGATTTAAAATTTAGGATTTTTATGATTTATGAGGAAAAAGGTATTTGGAAGACAATTTAAAAGGGATAAAAACGAAAGGCAAGCCTTATTTAAAGGTTTACTGTCATCTTTAGTTTTGGAAGAAAGAATTCAGACCACAGAACAAAAAGCAAAAGCAATTAAAGGAGAAGCAGAAAAGCTGGTTGCAAAAGCAAAAAAAGAAGTCGTTTTAGCAAAAAAACTTTTAGGTAAGAAATTAAATCCCAAAGCAATTGAAAAAATGATTTCCGATGTTGCTCCCCGTTTTGATAATCGAAGTGGCGGATATACGAGAATTATTAGAATCGGAAGAAGATTTGGTGACGATGCAAACATGGTTATTTTAGAATGGGTAGAAAAAAGTTCAAAATTAGTGAAAACAATAAAAAAGAAAGAAATAAAAAAATTTCAATTAAAGAAAGTAACAGTTAAGAAAAAGATCAAACCGGAAGAAAAAAAGACAAAGAAAGAGAGTAAGAAATAATGATAAAAAGTTCAACAGCGATAAAACAAGGAGAATTTATAAAAGACTGGCATTTAGTAGATGTTGGAGACAAAGTACTTGGCAGAATTGCTGTTGATATCGCGAAATTATTAATGGGTAAATCAAAACCCAATTTTGTCAGGAATTTAGATTGTGGAGATTACGTTGTTGTAATTAACGCAAAACAAATAAAAGTTACAGGTAAAAAAGAAACAGATAAAAAATATTACAGACATTCCGGATATCCCGGCGGATTTAAATCGGAAACATTAAAAAATTTAAGAGAGGAAAAACCGGAAGAGATTATTAGACATGCGGTAGCAGGAATGTTGCCACAGAATAAATTAAAGGCTAAAATGTTAAAGAGATTAAAAATATTTGCCGGAAAAGAACACACTTTGGGAGATAAATTTAGGAAAGGAGAAACAGAAACAAATAACCCAATAAACAAATAACCCAATAAACAAATTAATTGGGAATTTGAAATTGGTAGTATTGGTTTATTTAACTGTAAGGAGCTATGGCAGAAATAGATATAAATACAAAAAAGGGGTTTATCTTTGCAGTCGGAAGACGTAAGGATGCGGTTGCCAGGGTAAGACTTTACGAAATTAGTAAAGACATGCCTCTTATTGCAGAAGAAAAGGTTAAAAAGGGCGAAATATTTGTAAACGATAAAAGAATAGAGAACTATTTTAGCGGAAAAATTGCGCCCTTAATTTATTTGGAACCTCTAAGGATAACCAATAATTTAGATAAATATGCAATAACGGTTAAAGTTGTTGGTGGAGGGCAAAGAGGACAACTTATTGCAGTAGTTCACGGTATTTCCAGGGCGCTCTCTGCAATAGATATTAAGAATAGACAAATCTTAAAGAAAAAAGGACTTCTAACCCGAGATCCTCGAGTAAGACAAAGAAGAAATGTTGGAATGGGTGGAAAATCAAGGCGAGCAAAACAAAGTCCAAAACGTTAATTCTACTAATTTGTAATCCCTCAAAAATCGCTCCATAAGTTGTGTCTGATATAACATCGGACTGAGAAAACGAATGGTAAGATTTGTGGAATAATCTCCAAAAAGGTAAAAAGCTATTTTCCTAATCTACGTTGTCTTTTGGAGAATTCTAGAATTGCATCTTCTATGTTTGGATTGTTTATTTCCGGAAAGTTTTCATCTATAAAATAGATTTCCGTACTTGCTCCGTTTACCCAACCAATATCAGATGTTCTTTTTTCGCCGGAAGTTCTAATTAAAAGATCTGCCGGTTCGATAAGTCCTTTTCCGTCATATAATCTTTGAATTGTGACAACGTCTATCTCTTGTTTTTTTTTAGCAATAAAGATATCTGCTGCAGGTTTTAGAGTGGAAGATCTATCACTGTCTACTTCTTCAGCAAATTCTTTTACAGAATCTGCCATGAAATTTTGGACAATCCTAACTGTTTGGTCAACTCCTCCAAAATCAATTGCCATTACGACAATTTTTCCTGCATTACTACTACTTTTATCTTCCAGCTCTTCAAGCGTTTTCCTTAGTCCTTGTGGAATACGATCTTTCCTGCCGATATGAATAAACCTTGATTGATCTGCGATTAATTCATCCATATTTTCTCTTAATCCACCATTTATAATTTTCATTAATCCCGCCACTTCCTTATCGTCTCTTTTCCAGTTGTCCGAAGAAAAAGCCCAAAATGAAAGCACATCAATAGGAAGCTCTTTTAAATGTCTTATTAGCTCAAGTGCTTTGCCTCGGCCATTATCGTGTCCTCTGAGAGCTTCTAATTTATGTGCTTTTGCCCATCTCCTATTGCCGTCGGGGATTATTGCAAAATGTTTTGGAAAAGAACTATCCGGCAAATTTTCTAGTCTGGGGAAATGTTCAAATCTTGGTTGTGGGGAAATTTTTTCTTTTGCCATAAGTGCTTATTTTACTTTATCTAATCCTTAAAATCAACCGTAAATAGCTTGATAATTATTCGAGGTGGGAAAAGTTATTCCAGGAGATAAGCCTCCATTTACTATCAATATAGTCACAAATAGTAACTCCGGTGTTGTTAGTTTTTAGAACAGATCTAAAGGATTTAAAATCATCTGCTTTGATCTCTTTGCCCAGAAACATAATTGCGACAAGCATTCGAATAATTACTCCATGTGTAACAACTAAAACGTTTTTTCTATTTAGATGCTCTAAATACTCGAGTGCCTTTATAGCTCTGCTCCTAAAATCATAATAAGTCTCTTCATCGGAATAGTGGTAATCAGAATTGTGTAAATTCTGAAAGATTTGGGCTTTAACTTCTTTTGCGTAAGGATCATCGACATGTTTTCCTTCTATCTCGGTTGGTCTTTTTAATTCTTTAAAAACTTCGGAAAAAACAACAGGTTTATCTAGCTTTTCTGCAATTATTTCTGCTGTTTGTTTTGTTCTTTCATAGGGACTTGCAATAATTTTGTCAATTTCGACATTCTTTAATCTGTTTGCCAATAATTTTGTCTGTTCTATTCCCAGAGAGGAGAGTTTTATATGTTTTGCTTGGTAAATATTCTGAGCGTTTAAAATACTTTGTCCGTGACGTACGAAATAAATTTTCATATATTTGGTCGAAGACATTGAGTTTGTCGAAATGTCGACGCTTACGAAAAAGTCCGAACTTCCTTTTTTTCTAAAAGGTAGTCGCCCCCGCTCCTACTATTTATATAGCTCGGCCTTCCAACTTCGCTAAAGCTTCGCTGGACGCGGTCGGCCTCGCTCTTTTGTATTTTTTGCCCTAGGAACGTTAGAACTTTCCGCGCGATTTTTATTATACCAGATTAATAACCCACCCACCCGCCAAAAGGAGCGGCGACCCCGCCTTTATGCGAGAGGACTTCCTAGGGGAAGTCTCGCCAATATTTCCACATTTCTAAAAACTTCTAATAGTCTCTCACAAACTTTTTCTTTTATTTATTATCGCCTGCAGTCGGCGGGGTATTCCGCTTTCGCCCCCGCCGCTGTTATTCTACCCCTTTCTGTTCCCGATCTTTGGGAGAAATCACATTGGCTCACCCCGCTTTTTTTAAAAAACAAAATAAGTTCTCGCGGGGTTCGCTTGGGTCGGACTGCCTATCCCAAGTTTTCCTAAAACAATGTTTTCCCAAACGGCAGTCCTCCTTTTTAGGGCGTAATCCCGTAAGGGGCGGGGGCGGCGGATCCGCTCCGCAACTGTTTTGTGGATAAAAAATCAAAATCCACAAAACCCACAAATCAGGCTCGAGGATCCACAAAATTGTGGTACCCACAAATTGTGAGTACAGATGGTTCTTGATTTTTTAGACTTTAGTGCTATTATATTAACTATGTCACCGGAACTTGTCGTACAACATGATCATTACCCAACTGTACCAGACAATACTCCTGCCGATTCTTGGCAATTCCCTGCTGAAGCAATAAGGGAATTAGAAAGGGCTGTTTCAACCAGAAGTAGAGCAACTGTGATGACTGAAAGCGTTGGTTTTACAGGTTTTGGAACATCTCCGATGCAAAGAGTTCGTACCATAAGATTAGGAGTTATTACTGGATATGAACCAGGAACGGTTACAATGGATGTGGGGTCTGGGTTTAAAATAACCACTGTTGAAGGGACTCCCTTTAAAGTTGAAGTGCTTTCAGGAGATGAAATTGGAGGAGCAACTATTCCTATTTCAAGTGAAACACGTTTCTGGGGAGAAGCGACAGAAGCTGACGATCCTGTTACAAGCACAGAGCGCATATCATCTATTGATGTTGAAGGTGGTCAGGCGCTCGGTTTCTACCCACCACCAGCTCAAATGAAATTTCCTTAGTTGTAAAACTTCTCCCGTAGCCTTCGTACTTGCAATACTGAAGCATTTCAGCCAAAAGATTTATTTGAAATAGTAAAATAAGCTTTCCTCGAGGTAATTGCTAATAGTTAATTTCAGTCGTATAATTTTGCTACAAATTTATATGAGACTTTCACTAGACGAGGAAAAAAGATTAAACAGCTTAAGTTTGGAAGAAAAGAAAAAAGAATACGACAATATTAAATTAGAAATTATAAATTCTCCTGCTTCTCATCAGCTAATAATTTCAGGCCCTGGAACTGGAAAAACAAGAGCTTTTAAAGCGAAAATAGAAAAGTGGAATAACGATGGTATTGAAAATGATAAAATTCTAATCACTTCTTTCATTAATTATATCGTTGACGATTTGTATAATTCCTTGCCTAAAGATTGTAAGATTTATACTCTTCACAAATTAGCAAAAATAATAATACATAGGTATTTAGGCTTAGGGTTAAATTTTACATCTCCTTTGAATAATAATTTCAATATAGCTTGGGAGTGTGATGAAATAAATATTTGTAAAGATTTAATAACGTTAGATAAACTAAATATAAACGTTAAAGCTCTTGAGTTATCCTTAAAAACTTATTTTCGAACCTTATCTGATAAACCAGCAATTTTAAATTCATATTTGAAGCTTGTTTCTTTTTATAACGTCATTACGTTCGAAGATTCCATAGTAAGAGCTATAAAGGCATTACAAAAATCATCGTCAGCAAGTTTTAAAAAAATAATAGTTGATGAATATCAAGATTTTAACTCATCAGAGCAACGTTTGGTAAAAATCCTTTTTGATAAATCAGAGGGGGGAATTATTGCTGGCGACGATGACCAAAGTATATACTCCGCTAAAAAAGCTGATCCTTCTGGACTTTTAACCTTAGTTGAAAATAACAGTTGGGAAAAGCGAACCCTACCATTCTGCGGTAGATGTAGATCGCAGCATGTAATAGAATCAGCAATTGAGATTTGCAGAAAACAAGAAAATAATAGTAGAAAAGACAAGTCGCTACTACCACTTGAGTCGAATAATAAGAAAATTAAGATAATTAATTTAAAAAGCTCCACTAGTAATGCTAAGAATAAAAATAAACATTTTTTTTCGGAAGCAGAATATATTGCAAAATATATCGATAAAGATAAGCTTTCAAAATGGGACAAAGATTACCCTGCATATTTAATTCTGGGAAGAACTGCACCCCATTTAGAAAAAATAGCTAAAGGGGTTGAAGAAAGATTGAATTTTAAAGTCGGTATAAAGGAAAAATCAATGTATGATGACGCGGAGGTTCAAACACTTTTTTCTTATATTCAACTATTGAAAGATACTAAGTCGAATATTGCATACAGAAGATTGATCGGATTAAATGAGAATGTAAGTTCACAAGAAATATTTTTAAAAGCTTTATCTAAGAATGGCTTTAATGGCTTAGATGATACTTTTATAAAAAAAATAAATACTAAGTTAAAAACAATTAAAAATATTTCAAAACAAAAAGGTTCTACGGAAAAATTGCTTTGGAAATTTGTTAAAGAACTTAAGCTAAATAAGAATAACCCTGAAATGAAAAGATATATTAATTCTTTAAAGGACATAGCCTTTGCAAAAATCATTGGTGAAACGGAGGACTTGATGATAGTTGAACAAGAAAGAAAGAGAAAAGAATTGTTATCTTCTCCAGTACAATTTTTAACTATTTGGGGGAGTAAAGGACTAAAAGCTGAAACCGTTTTTATCCTTGGTCTAGAAGAAGGATATTTTCCAATATCAAATAAGAATGTTGAAGATGAAGAAATAAGACTAATGTATGTTGCAATGACAAGATCCGTAGAAGAATTAATTTTATTAAACTGTTTAACAAGATATGATGGAGTACACTCGCTTCTCAAGGGAAATAATGGGCCTATGACTAAATCAATATTTTTAACCTGGATACGCACAAATAACGCTGACGAAGTTACTTTTGGCAAACAAGATTTGTTGAAAATTTGATATAGAAACTCTCAGTTGAAATTCTCTTAGAAACTGGTATATTAAAACGGTACTCAAACTTTGTTTTCGGTTTTTTAATGGCCGTTTTAGACAGATCCGAAAGGGTTTGAGTACACTAGAGCGGCCATTTGAATACTTTAAAATTTTTGCGTTTTTCCTACGAGTTATCGGTAAACGAGCCGACAGTTTTTAGAGCTTCGGCCGAAGGCCGAGCTATATAAATAGTATGAGCGGGGGCGACTACCTTTTAGAAAGAAAGGAGGTTCGGACTTTTTCGTAAGCGTCGGGGTGCGGAGAATCGAACTCCAATCACACGGCCCCCAGCCGCGTATTCTGCCGTTAAACTACACCCCGAAATAAAATTTCTAATTCTTAATTTTTAATTTAAAATCAAATCTAAATTTTTAAATATTTAAACATTTAAAATTCAGTAAAAATTAGAAATTTAAAATTATAAATTAAGCTGATCTAATTTGACCTATTGTATTTTAACATAAGATTGTTAAAATTGGAGCATGGCTAAAGTCTCACAGAAAAAACA